>JADJLT010000001.1:2005777-2316036 GCA_016709965.1 Betaproteobacteria bacterium | reverse complement strand
CGCCTGAGGTGTGCCTTATCGGCCTTCTCCAGGATGAAGTCTGCGGTGTTGCCGGTACGATCCCGGCAAATCAGGACAGCGGTCTGTTCTTCCGACAGGCCGCGCTTACTGGCTTTGCCGCCCCGCTTGCGGGGAGCACGACTCAAACCTTGTCTTCTGCCCCTTCTGTGACTCAAGGAAATACGTCTCATCGGCTTCAGCAATGCCCGCCAGGCTGATCGCCTGCTGACCATTGGGCAAGTTCAGGAAGCGGTGGCGCCAGCGGAATGCCGTGTTGGGATGAATCCCCACCGCAGCGGCACTTTTGCGGATGCTCGTCCCCTCAGCCAGCTGTTTCGCATAGTCCATCCATTTCGCTTTGTGCCGAAGTCCTGCTAGCGGTGTGTCAGTCAGGGCGTTGAAAGTCGCTCGACAGGCGTTGCAGCGATAACGTTGCAAGCCATTGGCGAACCCCAGCGGGAAACCTGCTCGTGTGCGCAATGCGGACAGTGCGGCTTCTCGGTCATCCGGGTCTCAACCACTTGGTAGGACGCCGACTCCTGCGCCGCCGGTTGCAGCCGATCCATCAAGACTTGCCGCTGGTGCGGCGTCAATTCCTTCAACGCACTCGACAGTTTCCGGAAATCATTGGGCTTCATCGCAACACCTATCCGATTGATTCAGATAACTTTGTTATAGACCAACATGCAAAGATTACATAGCCAAATAAAATAAATTCAGGTACCAAAAGCAGCCTTTAAACGCAGATCGGCCGCATGGGCCTGACTACGGGCTTCGTCGGCCTCGTACTCAACCAGCGCCAGCGTAATCAAGTTGGCCACTGCGTGGGCGAACAGGCCATGTGCCGATGTCCACGGATGACGGGAGCCGACCTGCTCAAGACAAAGAACGCCCTGCAATTCACCACGAATGTGAATCGGCGTATCGAGCACGGCAGTCACCCCGTAGAGCGGAAAATAATCTGCCGCAAACTCGGTGGTCAGCGGGTGAATGTAGGCGTCATCGGCCGAAATACTGCTGCCACCGCGCAAGGCATGAAAATACACCGGGTACTGACTGGCCTTGATGCATTCACCCTTGGAGTGACGCCGCGCCGACAGCTCATACAAATCAATGCAACGCAATTCCTGTTGATGATCGGTCAGCGCCCAGATGCTGACACGCTCGATACCTGACATCTGTGCGGCTGACTCGGTCAGGATGCTCAACATCATATCGAGTGGTGCCTCCTTGAAGTAGGCACCACGCGACAAACTGGCAATGCCCTCCTGCAATTCAGCAGGTGACGGCAATGTTGTCCCAAAACTCCGGGCTCTCGGATTTTCCATAACTCTCAGCTAGCTTCAGCCCCAAAGGGCATCTCGACAGCGCGAATTTTAGAAACGTCTGACAAATTGGCTGTGAAATCCTCCACACTGGAACGAAACACTCCATAAGCATATAACGATCAACCCGGTCCCTGCGTCGTCTTGAAAATGAACGCGGCACGCTCGATGTCGGTAATCCAGACCAGGCCGTCGCCATAATGTCCGGTCAGCGCCACTTCAGTCACTCGCTGAAAAATAACGTCCGCCACCTCGTCCGGCGCCACAATCTCGATTCGCACCTTCGGGCTGTAGTCCGTCAATTCATCCTTGATCCTGACGCGCGCCGGCACATGTCTCGACGGTGCGCTACAACCCTCGACCTTGGTCACCGTCATGCCGGGAAAGCCAGGCAAGGCCACCAGTGCATCACGTAAGACTGCCAGCTTGTTGGGGCGAATGATCGCCTTGATTTCCTTCATGCCTCGACCTCCTCTTCATCAAACCAGCGGTAAATGGTGGGCAGGACCAGCAGGGTCAGCAAGGTGCAGGTAATCAGGCCGCCGATCACCACAATGGCCAGCGGGCGCTGCACCTCGGACCCCGGTCCGCTCGAAAACAGGAACGGGATCAGGCCGAGCATGGCGACTGTGGCCGTCATCATCACCGGCCTAAAACGTAACGTGGCACCCTCCACCACCGCGTCGCGCACGCTTCGGCCCGCTTCCCGCAAGCCGCGGATATAGGACACCAGCACCACCCCGTTGAGCACGGCGATGCCCCACAGCGCAATGAAGCCTACTGACGCCGGCACCGACAGGTATTCACCACTGATGAACAGCCCGATGATGCCGCCAATGGAAGCAAAGGGCAGCACGGTGATGATCAGCGTGGCGAAGCGCAGCGAATTGAAGAGCAGGAAGAGCAGGAAGAAAATCGCCGCGATGGTGATCGGGATGATGATCTTCAAATGCCCCAGCGCCCGCTCCATGTTCTGGAACTGACCGCCCCACTCCAGGTAATAGCCATCCGGCAACTTGATCTGTCCGTCGACTTTCTGCTGCAACTCGGCAACAAAACTGCCCAGGTCGCGATCCTTGACGTTGACGCCAACCACGATGCGCCGCTTGCCCAGCTCGCGCGAAATCTGCGCCGGACCATCCATCACGCTGATTTTCGCCACATCGGCCAGACGCGCCTGGGCGCCATTGCGCGACGTGATCAGGATGTTCGAAATGGCCTCGACGTTATTCCGGAAGCTCTCTGGCAAACGAACAACCCCCGGGAAGCGACGCTCACCCTCGAAAATCTCGGTAGCAACTTTGCCGCCCACCGCTGTTTCCAGCAGATCGTTGACGTCGGAAACGTTCAACCCGAGGCGCGCAATGGCCTGCCGATCAATCTCGATGGACAGGTACTGCTGCCCGCTGATCCGCTCAATGCGCAAATCCTGGGCGCCCTGCAAGGTCTGGGCGACCTTGCCGATCTGGCCGGCAATCTTCTTCAGCTGATCGAGATCGTCACCAAAGACCTTGACCGCGATGTCGGAGCGCACACCGGTGACCATTTCATCAACGCGGTCGGAAATCGGCTGGGCCATGACGACCTGGACGCCCGGCAAGACCTTCAGTTTCTCGCGCATGGCATCCTGAATATCCTCCTGCGTCCAGCCAGGGGGCCATTCGCTGCGCGGTTTCAGGCTGACGATGGGCGTCGACTCGTTCGGCCCCTGCGGGTCGGCTGGCGATTCACCGCGACCTACGCCAGACACTGCCGACTTGACGCCCGGCACCTGCATGACCAACCGCATGGCCTCCATTTCCATCTTGATCGACTCATCGAGCGAAATATTGGGCACGCGGTTGATACCCGGCACCACCGAGCCTTCCTTCATTTCCGGGATAAAGGCCGTGCCGAGGAATGGCAGCGTACCGATGGTCAACACAAAGGCGACGACCGCCAGGATCACTGTCTTGCGTTCATTACCCAGCGCCCAATGCAACATCTTCAAGTACCGGCGCTTCATGGCAGCGATCAGCTTGGTATCGTGATCGCCATCATGCGCCGGCGGCTTCAGCAGATAGGTCGTCATCACCGGCGTCAGCGTCATCGACAGCACCAGCGAAATGGCCAGCGCAATGGCGATGGTGTAAGCCAGCGGCGCGAACATCTTGCCTTCCATGCCCTGCAGGGTCATCAAGGGCAGGAAGACGAGAATGATGATGCCGACGCCGAAGATGACTGGCGTTGCCACCTCCACTACCGCACGCAAAATCACCCGCAACTGGCTCTCGCCGCTTTTTGCGTGGCGCCCAAGTTGCAGGAAGGCGTTTTCGACGACCACCACCGAGCCGTCGACCATCAGGCCGATAGCGATGGCGAGGCCGCCCAGCGACATCAAATTGGCCGAAATGCCCAGCTTGTTCATCGCCATGAAGGTCAGCAACGGCGTCAGTACCAGCGTCGCCACGACAATCAGCGAGGAGCGCACATCACCGAGGAACAGGAAGAGAACGATGACGACCAGCGCCACCCCTTCGAGCAGCACCTTGGTCACCGTCCACAGCGCAGCATCAACCAGTTCGGAACGGTCGTAATACGGCGCAATCTTCAGACCGTCGGGCAGCATGCCCTTGCGATTGATTTCCTCGACGCGCGCCTTGATCCGGCTGACCACTTCCTTCGCGTTGCCGCCGGCAATCATCATCACGATGCCACCAACTGCTTCAGTCGTACCGTTCTTGATGACGGCGCCCTGACGGACGTCATGGCCGATCTGCACCTCCGCTACATCGCGGACGTATACCGGCACGCCATCCTTTTCCTTGAGCACGATGGCGCGCAAATCCTCCAGATCGCGGACCAGGCCCACGCCGCGAATCAGATATTGCTCAGCATATTGCGGCAGGACACCACCACCCGCATTGGCATTGTTGCGACCAACCGCCTGATAGACGTCGGCCACGCTCAGCCCGAAATGCCGCAGCTTGTCGGGATTGACCAGCACCTGATACTGCTTGGCATAGCCGCCCTGCGAATTGATTTCAGCAACGCCAGGAATCGAGCGCAGCAATGGGCGAACCACCCAATCCTGGGCAATCCGGCGCTTCATCAGCTCTTCTTCGCTCATGGCCCGGTCGCCGTCATCGGCTCGCTCCAGCGTGTACTGATAGACCTCGCCCAGCCCGGTCGACACCGGCCCAAGCACTGGCGTAATGCCCGCTGGCAAACGCGAGCCCACCTCAAGCAGGCGCTCCATCACCAGTTGCCGGGCGAAATAAACGTCCGTCTTGTCGTTGAACACCAGCGTGATCAACGACAGACCCGGCTTGTTCAGCGAACGCATTTCCTCCAGCCCGGGCAGACCGGTCATCGCCACTTCCAAAGGCACGGTGGCGAAACGTTCGACCTCTTCCGGCGAGCGGCCCGGCGCCTCGGTGGCAATCTGCACCTGCACATTGGTCACATCGGGGAAAGCATCGACGGACAGTTTCTGCGCGGCGTTCAGGCCGAAGAAGAAGAGGACGGCGGCAATGACCGCGACAATCAGGCGCTGCTTGAGCGCCGCACGAACGAGAGACTCAATCACGACCCCTCCATTTCCTTGCGATTACGCTCGTTATTCAGATGAAAAGCGCCATCAACCACCAGTTTTTCACCGCCCTTGAGTCCGCCAAGGACGACGCGCACACCGCGCTGCTCAGGCCCCAACTTGACCTTTAGCAAACGGAAGCCAGATTCACCTTCGGCGACAAAGACATGGTCCTCGTCATTTTCACGAACGACGGCGCCAGCCGGCACGACAAGGCGGTCAACCGGTCGGGCTTCAATCAGCATTGAGGCCAGCATGGCCGGCTTGAGACGACCTTCGCGGTTATCCAGCTCGGTGCGCACCAGAACCGTTCGCGTTTCCGGATCGATGGTCTGCCCGACAAAAATCAGTTTTCCGACCAGCTTTTCGTTGCCCAGCGCCGGCACCTCGATACTGACCGACTGTCCTGTCCGGACCTGACTGACTTGCTGCTCGGGCACCTGCGCCACCGCCCACAACCGCGACAGATCGGCAATAACAAACAACGAATCGGCCGGCTGTACGACCTGCCCCTGTGCCAGCTTGCGCTCGACAACGACACCGCCGATGGTCGCCACCACCGGCGCCACCGAATCCACTGCACCGTGCTTGCCCAGGCGATCTATCGCAGCCGGACTGACGCCGAGCAGTTTCAGTTGATCTGCCGCCGCCCGCGCTTCAGCGACAGAAATCTGGAATTCGCTTTCCCGGCGCTGCAATTCGGCGGCACCGATCACGTCGGCATCAAACAGCGCCTTGGCGCGCTCAGCATTGCGCCGGTTGAGTTCGAGCTGAGCCCGTGCCTTCAGGTAAGCCAGTTGCTGGCTCGACAGCTCACTGCTGTTCAGCTGGGCCAGCACCTGGCCCTTGCCGACATCCTGCCCGAGCAAGGCGTCAATTTTTGTGACCCGTCCGGTCACGGTGGCACCGATACGCGCCAGACGCTGCTCGTCAAAATCGATACGCCCCGCCACCCGCAGGGTTTCCGCCACGGCCTGGCTGGCAACGTCGGCCAGCTTGAGCTGGGCGATCAATTCAGCAGCAGGTGTAACCAGCATCGGGTCCTGCACCTTCTGCGCCGACGTCTGATCGCTCTCCTTGTTGCAGCCCATCAGGATTGCTGCGGTCAACAGGAAAAATAGCGCTTTTTTCATTTTTTTGCTTCTCCGGGAATTGCCCGCAGCCTTTCAATGTCAACCCAGGCCGAGGCCAATTCGTAACGAGCCGCAATCAATTCGGCTCTCGCCGCGCGGTACACACGCTGCGCATCAAGTACTTCGAGAAAGCCACGCTCGCCGAAGCGATAAGCGGCTTCTGACACCTTCAGGGCAGCCTCGGCCTGCCTGACGATGCCGCCCTCCAGCGCTGTCACCTGCGACTGGGCAATTTCGTATTGCTGAAAGGCAACCTCCAGCTGCTGACCCAGCGAAAACTCCTGGGCAGCCAACTCATGACGGGCCCGCGACAACTGCGCAGCGGCCTCGCCCACCGGACCGCTGCGCCTGTTCCATAGCGGAATGGAAACGACCACACCAAACTTTGAAGCGCGCGTATCGGGGTCTTCATCGACGCTGGCTTTCAGGGCCAGGCTGGGCCAGCGCTGGCGACGCTCAAGGTCGAGCTGATGCTGGGCACGCGCCATTTCAGCGCGCACCCGTGCCAGATCCGGGCTGGTTTCAGCCAGCTTCTGACGCAGTCCATCGATGTGCGGCAGCTCAGGAACATTGCTCAAATCGCCGGTCATCGTGAAATCGGACGGCAGCGCACCGCCGACACTCCGCCGCAGCAGCGATCGTGCCTGCTCAACCCGAAACTCTGCAGCCTGCGCCGTTTTCTGGGCATTCAGCATTTCCGCATCGGCCTTGATCAGCTCAAAGCGCGGTGCCTCGCCGGTCTCGACGCGAAGCGCAATGCGCGAACGCACGCTCTCCATCAACGCCATGTCCTCGCGGGCAGTCTTTAGTTCAGCCTCGCGGCGCAGCACCTCGAAATAACGCAGACGCAGACTGACCAGCGAATCAGCCTCGAATATCCGGACTGCCGCCGTGGTCGCATCCAGCCCGGCCTCGGCAGCGCCGACCCGCGCAGAACGCTGCCACGGCATGTCCAGCGGCTGGGTCAGAATGACGCTGCGGGCATTTCCAGTATTGCTACCCGGCCCGCGCGAGCGCGATGTACCGCTCAGGTATTCCAGTTCCGGATTGGGAAAAGCCCCGGCACTATCAACCGCATAGCGCGCCGCAGTGATCTGCTCGCGAGCAGCCAGGACGGAACGACTCGACGCCATGGCCAGTGCTTCTAGCCTGGGCAAATCGTATTCGGGCTGCGCGACGACCAGCGTCGCGCTTACCCCCAGAAGGAAACCCATTATTTTGGTGCGATGCATCACAAGCCCATTCCAGTCTCTCGTCGTCTATTCATAGCCGCGATCAACGGCGACCCAAAGCAGCAATCCGTTCTTCAAGCGGCGGGTGCGTCGCAAACAGCGCCATCCAGCTGCGCCCACCGGCAATCCCGGAGGCCGCCATGTTTTGCGGTAGCGGTTCGCTATGCATGTTGCCCAAGCGACGCAAGGCGTTCTGCATCGGCACTGGCGAGCCCATCAGGCCAGCCGCCCCGGCATCGGCACGAAATTCGCGCTGACGCGAGAACCAGGCAACGATGGTGCTGGCGAGCAGGCCAAAAACCACTTCGCAAATCATGCTGGTGACAATGTAGCCGATGCCTGGGCCGCTGTTTTCGCTGTCACCACGACGCAGGAAACCATCGACCACATAACCGACGATACGCGACAGGAAGACAACAAAGGTATTCACCACGCCCTGGATCAAGGTCAGCGTCACCATGTCACCGTTGGCGATGTGCGCGACCTCGTGAGCCAGCACCGCTTCGGCCTCATCGCGCGTCATGCCTTGCAACAGGCCGGTGGAAACAGCAACCAGCGAGTTGTTTTTGGTCGCGCCCGTAGCAAAGGCATTCGGCTCGCCGTCATAGATGGCCACTTCGGGCATGGGCAGGTTGGCGCGCTTGGCCAGCTTGGCCACGGTATCGACCAGCCACATTTCCGTCGATGAACTCGGCGCCTCAATCACCCGGGCGCCGACGCTCCATTTCGCCATGGTCTTCGACATCAGCAGCGAAATGAAGGCACCGCCGAAGCCGATCACGGCTGCAAAGGCGAACAACATGCCAACGTTCAGGCCATTCGCCGTCAGGTAGCGATTGACGCCCAGCACGCTGGTAGCGACGCTGAGAACCAGCATGACCGCGAGGTTGGTCGCAAGAAAAAGGACAATTCGTTTCATTTGGAACTCCTCGAAAGAGAAACAGGTGAATGATATTGCGTTGCAACAAACTAAAAAACCGGAGCAAAATGGAAACACTCTTCGATTTTTTCTGTAGAACTCATGACACCACTTAACTATAAGCATCTGCATTACTTCTGGGTCGTTGCCCAGGAAGGCAGCATGACCCGCGCCGCCGAACGGCTTGGCGTCGCCGTGCAGACGATCAGCGGCCAGCTTTCGCTGCTGGAGCGACAATTGGGCAAGGCCTTGTTCAACTCGCAGGGACGGGGATTGGTGCTGAGCGAAGCTGGCCGGGTCGCGCAAGGCTACGCCGACCAGATTTTCCAGCTCGGTGAGGCGCTGACCGAAGCGGTTGAAACCAGCGGCAGCGAGGCCACACTTCGTCTGAAAGCCGGCATTTCAGACGGCATTCCTAAGTTGCTGGCCTATCGCCTGCTATCCACCGTGACCAGCATGCCGGCCGATGTCCGGCTGATTTGCGATGAGGGCGAATTCGACACACTGCTTGCCGATCTCGCATTGCACCGGCTTGACGTCGTCCTCACCGACCGGCCAGCCCCGGCTGGCGGCAATCTCAAGGTATTCAGCACGCCACTCGGTGAATTCGCCACCGCCTTGTTCGCCACCTCGGCGCTGGCTACGCGCTACCAGCAAGGCTTTCCAAACAATCTGGATGGTGCGCCCATGCTGCTACCGACCCGCCACCACGCGCTCCGCGGACACATTGACCGCTGGCTGGAAAATACGAATATCCGCCCCAAAATTGTTGGCGAATTCGAAGACAGCGCCCTGCTGACGACCTTCGGCCGGGAAGGACTGGGTATTTTCCCGGCCCCGCTAGCGCTGGCCGAGCAGATATCGACGCAACTCGAAGCCGTACCGCTCGGTTCGATGGCCGGCGTCAGCGAGCAGATTTACGCCATCTCCAACGAAAGACGCATTCGCCACCCGGCCGTTGAAGCGCTTTGTGCCGCAGCGCCGCAAGCAGGGATGCAGCCAAGGGTATAATTCCAGCCCCCAACGCAAATCAAAGAAATCGCCAATGTCGCTGTTCCGCAAGACCGCCCTTCTCGTACTTAGCCTCGTCATCACCTCCCACGCCGTGGGCCAGCAATTGCCCATTCCGCCTTCGCTCGCCGCCAAGTCCTGGCTGTTGCTCGAAATGGGCTCGAACCAGATGCTGACCTCGGAAAAGCCGGACGAACGCCTCGAACCTGCTTCCCTGACCAAGCTGATGACGGCCTACCTGACCTTCGCCGCCATTCACAAGAAGACCATTGCCCTGGAGCAGGCGGTGCCTGTTTCCGAAAAAGCCTGGCGCACCGGCGGTTCCAAAATGTTTGTCCGAGTCGACACGCAAGTGCCCGTTGAAGATCTGATCAAGGGCATGATCGTCCAGTCCGGCAACGATGCCTGCGTGACGTTGGCCGAGGCAATCGCTGGCAGCGAGGAGAATTTCGCGCAGATGATGAACCGCGAAGCGCAGCGCCTGGGCATGAAGTCATCCAGCTTCCGTAACTCCACCGGCCTGCCCGACCCGGAGCACTACACTACTGCGCGCGACCTTTCCTTGCTGGCTTCCGCGCTGATCCGTGACTTCCCCGAGGAATACAAAAAATATTACTCGATGAAGGAGTTCACCTATAACGGCATCACCCAGCCGAACCGCAACCGCCTGCTCTACATCGACCCGACGGTTGATGGCGTCAAGACCGGGCATACCGAAGCGGCCGGCTATTGCCTGATTTCCTCGGCCCTGCGCGACAAGCGCCGTCTGCTCTCTGTCGTTCTCGGCACAGTTTCCGACTCCGCTCGCGCCAGTGAATCGCAGAAGCTGCTCAACTGGGGCTTCATTTCCTACGACGCGGTGTCGCTTTACACCAAGGATCAGGCGGTTGCTTCACTGCACGTCTGGAAGGGCGCCCAAAAAGAGGTCAAGGCCGGTTTTACCAGCGACCTTTCCATTGCCGTCCCCAAGGGCTACGCTGAAAAGGTCAAGTCAGAGTTCGTGGCCGAACCGCGCCTGATTGCCCCGATCGAAGCAGGCCAGAAACTTGGCATGCTCAAGGTTACGGTTGACGACAAGGTGTACGGCGAATATCCGGTGACAGCTCTTGAAAATGTGCCACTAGGCAACATCTTCACTCGTATCATCGACACCATCCGCCTCTGGTTCAATTAAGCTCATGACGCCCTACGTCGCCGACCCGGTCTTTCTGAATGGTCGCTTGCTGCCGCTGGCGGAAGCGGGTATTTCGCCGCTGGATCGCGGTTTTCTGTATGGCGACGGTGTCTATGAACTGATCCCGGTCTATTCGCGCCGGGCTTTTCGCATTGACGAGCACATCCATCGACTGCAGGCGACTCTGGACGGGATCAAGCTGGCCAATCCACTGAGCGCCGACGGCTGGAAAGCGGTTGTCCTGAAACTGATCGAAACCGCACCGTGGGAAGACCAGTCGATCTATCTGCAGGTCACCCGTGGCGCCGACGACAAGCGGGACCACGCCTTTCCGCCAGCCAGCGTGCCGCCGACCGCCTTCGCCTTTTCTTCGCCGCTGGTCACCACCCCGCCCGAGGTGCGCGCCACCGGCGTCGCGGCGATTACCGTCCCCGACCTGCGCTGGTCACGCTGCGATTTGAAGGTCGTCTCGCTGCTCGCCAACATACTGGCCCGCCAGCAGGCCGTCGAGCAAGGCTGTGCCGAAGCGCTGCTGATACGCGATGGCTTCATGAAGGAAGGCGCTGCCTCGAACATCTTTGTCGTCAAGAATGGTGTGCTATTCGCGCCACCCAAGACGCATCTGATGTTGCCCGGCATCACCTACGACGTCATCCTCGAATTGGCCGAGCGCCACGGTCAACCGGTAAAAATCGCCGAAATCGAAGAAACTGAACTTCGTGCCGCCGACGAGGTCTGGATGACCTCATCGACCAAGGAAATTCTGGCGATCACCACACTGGATGGCAACCCGGTCGGATCGGGCAAACCCGGCCCGCTCGGCGAGCGGATGTGGCAGTGGTATCAGGATTTCAAGAACAGCGTAATGCGCAAAGGCTGACATGGCTTCGTACAAGGACACCCTCCTCGAATTTCCCTGTGAATTCCCCCTGAAGATCATGGGCAAGGCTGACGACAGCCTGGCTCAGGTCGTCCTTGAGATTGTCACCCTGCACGCACCGGATTTCGATGGCGCCTCCATGGAGATGCGCGCCAGTTCGGGCGGCAACTATGTCAGCCTGACCTGTACTGTCATCGCCACCTCCAAGCCGCAACTTGATGCGCTGTACACCGACCTGAGCGGCCACCCGATGATCAAAGTGGTGCTGTGAGCCTTGTCGTCAAACGGCTCGGGCAGGTCGACTATGCCCCGACCTTTCAGGCCATGCAGGACTTCACCGCGACGCGCACGACCGAAACGCCTGACGAAATCTGGATCGTCGAGCATACGCCGGTGTACACCCTTGGCCAGGCCGGCAAGCCCGAGCACATCCTGCGCGATGTCGGCATCCCCATCGTCAAGATTGACCGCGGCGGCCAGGTCACCTACCACGGCCCCGGCCAGGTCGTGATCTACCTGTTGCTTGACCTGGCGCGCCTGAAAATCAAGGTGCGCGAACTGGTCACAGCCATCGAGCAGGCCGTCATCGACCTACTGGCAAGCTATGGCGTTACGGCTGAACGCCGCGCCGGCGCCCCCGGTGTCTACGTCGGCGATGCCAAGGTCGCCGCCCTCGGCCTGCGCATACGAAACGGCTGCAGCTACCACGGTTTATCGCTCAATGTCGATATGGATCTTTACCCATTTACAGCGATCAATCCCTGCGGCTATGCTGGGCTCAAGGTCATCCAGACCAAAGATCTGAATATTCCGCTCACGCCCCAAGAGGCCGGCGAGCAACTCTCTCAACACCTGCTGCTGCAACTGGACAAACAACATGGCTGAAAAAGGCGTCAAGCAAAAAGGCGAACTCAAAACCGCGCGCATCCCTATCAAGATCGTGCCGGTCGACACGCCGCTGCGCAAGCCGGAATGGATACGCGTCAAGGCCGGCAACAGCGCCGGACGCTTTGGCGAAATCAAGACCATGCTGCGTGAAAAGAAGCTGCATACGGTCTGCGAAGAAGCCGCCTGCCCCAACATCGGCGAATGCTTCGGCCGCGGCACGGCCACCTTTATGATCCTCGGTGACATCTGCACCCGGCGCTGCCCGTTCTGTGACGTCGGCCACGGCCAGCCACTCGCGCCCAACCCCGACGAGCCGCGCGAACTGGCCGAGTCGGTCGCCATGCTGAAACTGAAATACGTGGTCATCACCAGCGTCGACCGCGACGACTTAAGGGACGGCGGCGCCCAGCACTTCGTCGACGTCATCCGCAACACCCGCGAACTGTCACCAACCACCACCGTCGAAACGCTGGTGCCCGACTTCCGCGGCCGCATGGATGTCGCCCTGGAAGTCCTCGGCGGCGCTCTGCCCGACGTGCTCAACCACAACATGGAAACCGTGCCCCGCCTCTACAAGCAGGCCCGCCCGGGCGCCGACTACGCGCATTCGCTGGAATTCCTCAAGCAATTCAAGGCTCGCTACCCCAACGTCTCGACCAAATCCGGTCTGATGGTCGGCCTCGGCGAAACTGACGAAGAAATTCTCGACGTCATGCGTGACCTGCGTGCCCACGACGTTGAAATGCTGACCATCGGCCAGTATCTTGCCCCCTCCGGCCACCATCTGCCGGTCACCCGCTACGTTCATCCCGACACCTTCAAGATGTACGAAGAAGAAGCCAAAAAGATGGGCTTCACCGGAGCAGCCTGCGGGCCGATGGTGCGTTCCAGCTACTGGGCAGACGAGCAGGCACATAGCGCCGGCGTCGCCTGATTTGACTGGCCGATAAGCCGCTACGACCCCAAAAAGTCGGTTGCTGCGGTCAACCGGAAAAAACAGCCAAAATGAAAATCCCCGGCACTTGGTCCGGGGATTTTTTTGCCTTATTTCTTGAGGGATGGCGGCGGCGGTGGCGGTGATCCCGGGGGGGGAGGGGGAATCCCGGCATCCTGGGCACGCACCGGCGCCGAATAACTCATGTTGGCCGGCACCGGGACGCGATGCCCCTTGCTGTACATGCACTGGATATAGGCATTGTCATATTGACGCTGTGTCCCGACACCGGACGCACGCGCAGAATCACTACCGACCGCACTGCCCATCAACAAGCCAGCCCCGGCGCCGATCGCCGCGCCCTGACCATTGCCGCCAATTGCAGCACCAGCCAGTGCGCCTACCGCCGTACCAACGGCTGCACTGGTAATCGCTGACTCACGGGCGCCGTCCTGAGCCGTCTTGCCACCCACCTGATAGTAGGCAAACTGGCGGCAATCCATGTCGTCAGCCCGGAAGCGATCAAAATTTTGTCCGGTACCCGGCAAGACCATCACACTCGGCCCGGTCGGCATCACCGTACAGGCGCCAAGCAGCAAGGCAATACCCAATACGCTCAGGCGCGATGCAAATTTCGTTTCAGCCATATTATTTCTCCGGTTGCGGCAACACTTTCTGCCAGCCTTCAGGACACTCCTTGACATACGGGTAGTACCCTTTGGCACTCTTGCAGTAATACCAGAACGACTGCGCAGCGGGTTGTGATTGCTCGATATAAACCGGTGGCTGCGACGGCGGCACGACCACCACCTGTGGCGGGTAATAGTAGGGCGGTGGATACCAAACCGGCCCCCAGACGGGGCCGCCAATATAGACGCCGACATTACCGCGCCAGCCATGCGCCCAAGCGCCGCCCGTGCCGGCCAGGAACAAGGCCAGCATTACAACAATGAATTTTTGCACTTTCATGATGACACCCGATCTACCAATAACTCACTTGTACGATAGCTAATTATCGGCAAACCGGGCGAACAAAATTGCTACAGTTTGTAAGCGCCAATCAAAGCAGCTTCAGGCGTTTCGCCGCTTCGCGCAACTCGCCGCGGAAATTCGGATGGGCAATGCCAATCAGTGCTTCGGTCCGCTGCTTGGCAGTCTTGCCACGCAACTGTGCGACGCCAAACTCGGTCACCACGTAGTTGATGTCGTTCTTGCTGGTCGATACATGCGTACCCGATGACAGTGTCGGCACGATACGGGAGATGGTGTCATCCTTGGCCGTCGACGGCAGCACGATGAAGGCCTTGCCACCATTGGAACGGTTGGCGGCACGCACGAAATCAGACTGCCCACCGGTACCGGAATAAGGAACCGGACCGAGGCTTTCCGAGCCGCACTGACCGAGAAAGTCGATCTGCATCGTGGCATTGATGGCGTGGAGGTTGTCGTTCTTGCCAGCCAGATAAGGGTCATTTGTGATATCAACCGGGTGCATTTCAAGCGCCGGATTGCGGTGCATGAATTGATACAGCTTTTTCGACCCCAGTGCGAAGGTGGCCAGCATCTTGCCCGGGTGATAATTCTTCTTGCGGTTGGTAACGACGCCTGCCTCAACCAGCGACATGATGCCGTCACCGACCATTTCGGTGTGGATACCCAGATCTTGCTTGTCGGTCAGCTGCATCACCACAGCATCCGGAATGCCGCCATAACCGATTTGCAACGTGGCGCCATCGGGAATCATCTCGGCGACATATTTGCCGATGGCTTCCTGAACCGGCCCGATCTTGGGCAGGCCCACTTCAAGGATCGGTTCGTCGCTTTCGCAAAGAGCGGTCACTTGCGAAATATGGATGTGGCAATCACCGTTGGCAAACGGTACGTTCGGGTTCACTTCAAGCACCACCACGCGCGCCCGATTAATTGCTGCCATGGTGTAGTCAGCGGCCAGCGCCAGCGAGAAAAAGCCGTGCTCGTCCATCGGCGAAGCCATACTGAAAACGACATCCGCCGGCATCTGGCCACGGTTGAGCAACTGCGGCATTTCAGAGAAATAGGCCGGGATGAAATCAATCCAGCCGTCCTTGCCGCCGGGGCGGGTGGCACCGCTATAAAAATAGGCAGTATGGCGAACATTCTCGACGGTTTCCGGATCGATGTAGCCAAATTTGCGCACAGCAAGAATCTGAGAAATCTGCACATCACGAAAATCGCGGCGGGCGTCTGACAAAGCCGTCAGCAGGCTGGGTGGCTCGCCGACCGCAGTCGGAACAACGATGGTGTCACCATTTTTGACGACGCGTATGGCATCGGCGGCTGACATCCGTTTTTGCTGGTAAAGGGCCTGAACGGGCATGTGCTATCTCCAATAATTATTTTAGAAAATTAATGCTCACATAGCGATCGGGGCAACAAGCTGACCAAGATCAAATTCGATTCTAATGGGATTGCGGCGATCATGGCTTGCGATTGCTACCGGCAACCATGCGAATTTCAAAAAGTCTGCACTCCAGCGGGCCATTGAACAGCGGCGTCTTGCGGCTGGGCCGGAGGCCGACCAGCTTGGGCAGACGCAGGTCAGCGGTAAAGAAGAAGCAGTTCCAGCCGGCCCAGTGCTTTTTCAGCGCAGATCCGAGGTCGGGATAGAAAGCCGCTAGTTCGTCCTGCTCACCAATACGCTCGCCATAGGGCGGATTGGCCACCATGATGCCGTGCTCCGTCAACGGCTGGGTATCAAGCAAATCCTGGCGGTCGACGGTGACAATGCCGCCAAATCCGGCCTCCTGAAGATTTCGGCGAGTCGCCCGAACAGCCTTGTCGTCGATGTCGTAACCGCGGATATCCATCGGTTCTGCCGGCTTGACGCGCGCCTCTGCCGCAGCACGAATATTCGCCCAGTTCATGGCCTCGAAGCTTTTCAGCATCTCGAAGGAAAAGCCGCGATCCAGCCCCGGTGCCCGGTCAAGCGCCATTTGCACAGCTTCCAGCAGGAAGGTGCCGCTGCCGCACATCGGGTCAACCAGCGGGGTACCGGGCTGCCAGCCGGTGATCTTGAGGATGCCGGCTGCCAGGTTTTCCTTCAGCGGCGCATCGATGCTGGCCTTGCGAAACCCGCGCTGCCAGAGCGGCTGGCCGGATGTGTCGAGATAGAGCGTACATTCATTTTCGGACAGAAAAACATGGACGCTGACATCCGGGTTCCGTGTCTCGATATTCGGGCGATCACCGCGGTCCTCGCGGAAACGGTCGCAAATGGCATCCTTGACGCGCAGCGTGACAAAATCCAGCGACTTGAGCGGGCATTTGATCGCCGTGGTCACCACACGCATGGTGCGCGTCACGTCGAAATGATTCGGCCACAACTGGCGAACGGCCAACCGATAGATGTCTTCCTCCTTGGCGTACGGCCCCTTGACGATGTGCCACAGGATGCGGGTGGCCAGCCGTGACTCAAGGTTGGCGCGATAGCAGACCGACCAGTCACCGGAAAAGAAAACGCCGCCATGCGTCGGCCGCAGCTCTTCGCCACCGACAGCCCGCAGCTCTTCGGCTAGCAGTTCTTCCAGCCCGCGCGGGCAAATTGCGAAATATTTGTTCATGTCAGAAAGGCTTCAGGACGACGAGAAAAAGGACAATCAGCAGTATTACGACCGGCAATTCATTGTAAAAACGGTACCAGATGTGGGTCTTGTTGTTGTTCGCATCCTGGAACTGCTTGAGTACCCGGCCGCAATGCCAGTGATAGACGGCCAGTATCGCGACCAGCGCCGTCTTGGCATGCAGCCAGCCACCACCAAAGCCATAGCCGAACCATAGCCAAAAACCGAGAGCCACGGCGAGGACGCCCAGCGGCGTCATGAACTTGTAAAGTTTGCCCGCCATCAGCAACAGGCGATCACGCTCGGCCTTACTATCCGCCGGCACCATGGCCAGATTGACAAAAATGCGCGGCAGGTAGAACAGGCCGGCAAACCACGAAATCACCATCCAGATATGCAGTGTCTTTACGACGAGCATGCGACTCTCCTTAAGCGCGCCTCCGCTATCCCGACGTCAACCGTCGGGTACGCGAGGCGCAGTTTTAATTCTTTTTTCAGACGCTGATTGCCGATACGCCGCGACTCGCGCATGAAGGACATCTGTACGGGAGACAGCGTTTGCTCTGCCTCTTGCCGCGAAATGCGAGGTGGCCGGGGCAGTTCGAAGGCATCGGCCACACGGTCAAAATACTCGGCCATTTTCAGATCGGAATCATCGACGACATTGTAAACGCGGCTGGCGCCGCCGTGAGTCAATGCGGCAATGCAGGCCGCCGCCAGATCATCGGCGTGAATGTGATTGGTGAAGGCATCATCCGCATCATTCAAGGCCGGCAAACCGCGTTTCAAACGATCCAGCGGCAAACGGTCGGCGGCATAAATGCCCGGTGCGCGCAGGATGGAAATGGCCACCCCGGTGCTTCTGCCCCAGGCGCGAAGACGACGTTCCGCATCTACGCGGCGACCAGCGCGCGCGCTTTCGGGATTCGTGCGTCGCACTTCATCAATTCGTGCGCCGCTACAATCACCGTAAACCCCTGTCGTACTTACGTAAATGAGCCGCCGTGGTAGACTTTTGGCTGTGCCCAGCGCCGCCAGAAGGTTGCGGGTGCGTGTGTCGTGCCCGCCTTCACCGGGCGGCGGCGCCAGATGCAGGATGACATCGGCCAGTCCGGCGATACGCTGCAGACTGCCGCGGTCGTCAAGATCGGCCAGCACCGGCGTCGCGCCTGCCTCGCGCCAATCGGCGGCACGTGCCGGGTCGCGCAGCAGTGCATAAACGCGAGCGCGCGCCGGGCACTGAGCAATGCGGGAAAGAATGCGGCGGGCCACGTCCCCGCTGCCGACAATCAGGATTTTTTGCACGGCTGCATTGTAGCCGACGAGCAAGGGGAACAAATGAGCTACCAAATCACTGTCCAGCCCAGCGGCCGACAGTTTGTTGCCGAAGACGATGAAACGCTGCTTGATGCTGCGCTACGCCAGGGCCTGACCCTGCCCTACGGCTGCAAGGATGGCGCCTGCGGCTCCTGCAAGGGTAAAGTGCTGAGCGGCACGGTAGATCACGGCAAGGCTCAGTTGGCAGCCCTCAAGGACGACGAAAAGGCAGCAGGTCTGGCGCTCTACTGCTGCGCCAGCGCGCGCTCCGATCTGGTCATCGAATGCAAGCAGGTGCGACTGGCAGGTGACATTCCGGTCAAGACGCTACCCACGCGCATTGAAAAGCTGGAAAGGCTGGCGCCGGATGTCATCGAATTGCACCTGCGCCTGCCAGCCAGCGAACGCCTGCAATTCTGGGCCGGTCAATACATCGACATCCTGCTCAAGGACGGCAAAAAGCGCAGCTATTCGCTGGCCAATGCACCGCACGACGATGCCTTCCTGCAACTGCATATTCGCCACGTAGCAGGCGGCCTGTTCACCGATCAGCTCTTCTCGACCATGAAGGTGCGTGACATCCTGCGTTTCAACGGCCCGCACGGCACCTTCTACCTGCGCGAGGATTCGCAGAAACCGATGATCCTGCTCGCCGGCGGCACCGGCTTTGCCCCGATCAAAGCCATCGTCGAACACGCCATTGCCGAAAAATGTGATCGCCCCATGCACATCTACTGGGGCGCCAAGGCGTTGGTCGATCTGTACCAAAACGCACTGCCGGAAAAATGGGCGGCGGAACACGCCAACATCAAGTACATCCCGGTGTTGTCCGAACCGGCGGCCGGCGATGACTGGCAGGGTCGTACCGGCTTCGTGCATCAAGCGGTTTTGGCTGATTTCCCGGACCTCTCCGGCTATCAGGCCTATGCCTGCGGCGCACCGGTGATGATCGATGCGGCGAAACGTGATTTCATGGCCAAAGGCTTGCCGGAAGAAGAGTTCTTCGCCGACGCTTTCACGTTTTCGAGTATTTGATTTTTGGCCGATTTTTCCGGTTGACCGCGAAAGTGAGCCAACACATAAAAACGCCATGTGTAATCCGTGATTGATTTTTCACTGTGCCAAACAACATGCCAGTTCGCTCTTTGCGGGTCCGTCTCACTTCGGCTCAAGACGAAATGTACGGGGAACTCCCCTAAAGCCGACGTTCAGTTCGCTGTTCGCGCCGATCTGGCCACTCACCTTTGGTTGCTCCGCTTTTGCGTTTAGCGCTCTGCGCTGCAGTGGGAGCCGTCATTCGACGTGAGCCAGAATTTTCCATCGAGTTCTCAGCAGTGGCCATACCCGCCGCTGGTTCAGTTTGGGCGTTACCCGGTTCCCAAAATTCGATAGAACACCTTGCCGCACTGACAATGATGGGCACCGGCAGGCGCTATCAGGATGAAGACAGCTTGCGTAATTCCATCAATGGCTGATGACCGGCGACTTATAAAGGTCTTTCTATCAGGCTGCGCAGGGACTCGCTGCCGATGGGCAGGTAGAACAACATCCCAATCGCCTGCACCTGCCAACCTTCGCTGCTGGACCATCGTTTAAAGCCAGTCATCACACAGTCGGTGCTGCGCACTTCCCCGGCGCCAGGTGGGTTTCCCAACATTTGGGTGTAAGGAGTCAATCCTTCTTTTGTCAAAATTAGGTAGACGCGCTCACGCGGAATCGGGGCGATGGGGTCGACTCCGTCAGTGCGGAACCCAATGGTAAATTCCGCCAGAGGTGGCGCAGCATCGAAAGCCATGTTGGGCGTGAATTCTGATCGCACCACGACGCCATTGGATTGCGCCCAGTGCAGGCGCAGGTAAGGCGGAGCTTCCTTCGCTGACCACATCAGGTGTACATCATTGCCGTTGGTGCAGTAAACGGGGTGGGCGGTGGATTGGTTTGTGGGCCACTGCCCACCTTGACGCAACTCCACGCGGACCAGACGACTGTCAGGGGCGCCCAGTAAGGATTGGGTATAGATTACCCCAGCTCCTGCCAAGTGGTAGCGCCGCACGGCTTGCACTGTGTGTTGCAACGGTGGATTGCCAGCAGGCACTTCGCGGCGTAGGGCGATATCGCGCGAGGCTGCATATAAAGGCCCCTGGACTGCAAAGTACGCTGTGCCCGGAATCGCCAGAATCGCCAGACCGGTAACCCCCAGCACCAGACTTTCGGAGCGCGTGAGTTCCGGGCGCACACGCCCCCCAGCCAGCACATGGCTGCCAAACCAGATCAGCGGGGCAACCGTGAAAAGCGCAATGTAAAAGACGAGCAGTGTCTCAGGGCCCGAGGCAGCACGCGCCGGCAACACAAGCACTGCCAGCGTGAGGGGTGCAGCCAGTGCCGAGACCAAGCGGACGGCTAACCAACTACCCATACGCCCGGTAGGTTTGAAATACCGGCTTTCCAGCCATAGCAGGCCCAATATCAGGGCAATCAGACCGGCTGCTACGCGCAACCAAGTCTGCTGGTCTTCAGGCAGCATGCCTGAGAACGTATCCAGTCTTTGTTGCCATTCCATGCGTGTTCTCCAAAGATGCGCACCGAGCGGCGCGTACGCGCGTAGTGCGGCAGTTTAACTGCGGCCCTTACCTTTAAGTAGGGTCAAGCACAGGGTATTAGTGCCTTGAACCCCGGGTAATCTTGCGGGCCGTGCTGGAGAAGAGCCCTTCTAAGACGGCACTCGGTGAGTGTCAGGTGACTGCACAGGAGCCGCATCGTCAAGAAAACTGGCATTCCTATTTGGCAGACAGCTTCAAATCTTTTGACGCTGGTGTTGATCGACTGCTTCCAGCGAACCTGGAGGGCAGCGTTGTCACTTTCCCGTGAATTTCATCCAGCTTCGGCGCACGACGGCTCCGGGAACGTCGAGAGACAGTCTCTGCCACCTCGATGGCATATTTCAAGCGAACATTGTGCAGCGCAGTGCGCCCCGCATGCATCAATCGCGGATACACATTCCCATTAAAAATTGCGGATGCCGCGGCATTTACACACCCTACCGCGCCCAGGCACAACCCTTCAACGCCTGACCATTCAGGTTGAGTGTTGCCGTCCAGGCAAAAACACCATTTGTTTCAGTATCCCGGCACAGGGTTTTGTCAAAGCGCACCGACAGTTTGTAATGCTCGTTCGCGCCGTCGTAGCGAGTTACGTTGCCTTCGGTGCGAAATTCCGTGTAGGGCAGCACGACCTCCGGGTTCCCGTAGCGTCGCAGCTGAACGTACTCGCTCCCAGCCACCAGTGCCCAAGCCGGATCATTGCCCGCCGCCCGCCATGACTCCGCCTTGCCACCCGGCATCTGGCATCGCCCTTCGACGCGCGCCATGTTCACCGCCGAGGCATTCAATGTACCGTTATGGAGCACACCGAGCAGTTCGACATAGAGCCGCTTGCCGGCACCCAGACCCACACTGTTCAGGACGCTGGTAACGCTACCGTCCGCCGAGACATCTTCAACATTGGCGTAGCTGCGGTCACGGCAGGGCGCGAATATGAGTCTGTCTCCCTGCTTGAGCATCAGCCCATAAGCCATTTTTTGCAGGCTATCGAGTGACTTGACCTCTTCAGCATGCAGCATGGAAGCGAGCAGAATGACTGCCAGTGCAGCGAACGAATGGCGGAATTTCATGGCGGCGGAATCCTGAAAAAGACAATGCCGGCATTGTGACCTGCCGGCATGGCAAAGCGTTTGATACATCTCAGCAAACGAACTTCGATGAATCAGAAGTCGTTAAGACCAGCATCAGCTCGCCTCAACCCTTTTCGGGCAAGACAATATTGACTTCAAGCACTTCGTAATTGCCCTGTTTTTCCAGCGAAACGCGGATATCGTCGGTGTTCACCTTGACGTACTTGGAGATCACGGCGATCAGTTCGCGTTGCAGGTCGGGCAGGAAGTTGGCGCTGCTGCCGCCGCCATCGCGCTCATGGGCGATGATCAGTTGCAGGCGTTCCTTGGCGACCTGTGCCGTTTTCGGCTGGTTGCCGAAGAGTTTCTGGAGCCACGACATGTCACTTGCCTCCGAACAGGCGCTTCAAGAGGCCCGGCTTGACGTAGTCGACGAAACGCAGTGGCTTGTCTTCACCCAGGAAGCGGGTGATCACGTCATGGTAAGCCTCGGCGGCATCGGTTTCCTTCTGGTGGATGACCGGCGAGCCCTGGTTGGAGGCCTGCAGCACTTCTTCGGATTCCGGAATGACGCCGATGATAGGCACGCGCAGGATTTCCTGGATGTCCTTGTACGACAGCATTTCGCCGGCTTCAACGCGGGTCGGGTTGTAACGGGTAATGAGCAGGTGTTCCTTGACCGGGTCGCGGCCTTCGATGGCACGACGGGACTTGGCCTGCAGGATGCCGAGGATGCGGTCGGAGTCACGCACGGAAGAGACCTCCGGGTTGGTGACGACCAGTGCCTCGTCGGCAAAGGTCAGTGCCATGATGGCGCCAGATTCAATACCGGCCGGCGAGTCGCAGACGATGTAGTCGAAGCCCTGGTGTTCCAGCTCCTTGATGACCTTTTCGACGCCCTCTTCGGTCAGCGCATCCTTGTCACGCGTCTGCGACGCTGGCAGCACGTAGAGGTTGTCGGTGTGCTTGTCCTTGATCATGGCCTGGGTCAGCGTTGCTTCGCCGTTGATGACGTTGATCAGGTCATAAACGACGCGGCGCTCGCAGCCCATGATCAGGTCAAGGTTGCGCAGGCCGACGTCGAAGTCGATGACGGCAGTCTTGAAGCCGCGCATGGCGAGGCCGGAGGAGAAGCTGGCGCTGGTGGTGGTCTTGCCGACCCCGCCTTTGCCGGAAGTTACGACGACGATTCTGGTCACGGTGATTTCTCGTTGGGAAGTTATAGGAATAGGTGTTAGCGAAGCGCCAGCGGAACAATGGTCAGCCGAAGTTCGCCGGCATCCTCAACGAGGCTGACGGTGGCGGGCTGACGAAGCAGTTCGGCGGGCACGCCTGCTTCAAAAGTACGGTACAGGCCAGCAATGGAAAGCAGTTCGGCCTCCAGGCTGGTGGTGAAAATTCGGGCATTCTTGTCGCCACTGGCACCGGCCAGCGCACGGCCGCGCAGCGGGGCATAAACGTGGATGTTGCCATCGGCAATCACCTCGGCACCGGCGCTGACCATGGCGGTCACGATCAGGTCGCAGCCCTTGGCGTAGAAACGCTGGCCGGAGCGCAGCGGCTTGTCGAGGATTATGGTGCGCGGCGCGGGTTCGGGCGCTGCAACAGGCGGCGGCACAGGGGCGACCACCGGCGGTGACTTGGGTGCTTCGTCTGCTTTCGCCCGTTGACGGCCAAGGGCATCGACACCCACCACCGGCAAGCCGGCCGCTGCAGCAGAAATCGCCAACTCATCCGGCAGGCCAATCGTAGCCACCACGTTGAGACCTGACTGGCTAAGCAGATCAACGATCCCGGCCCAGTCGGCAGCCTCGGGCAATGCCTGAGCCTGGCTGAAATCGAGCACAGCCAGCTCATTCTCGAAGAAGTCCGGGCTGTTGCCAGTCAGTTCGGTGAGTGCTTGATGCAGCGCGGCGTGGTCAGTGGTGCGCAGTTGCGTCTGGATGATCTTGAGCGTGGTGCCCTTGAATTGAATCGGTAAATCTTTTGCCATGCCTGCGACGAGTGTTGCGAAAGGGTTGCAATTATCCCACAGGCAGCCATCGGCACGATGAGGGATGCATGCCTCGGCCCGGACAACTCACTCGCCCAGATAGGCGGCTCGCACCTTCGGATCGCCCAAAAGGCTGACTGAGTCTCCATTCAGCGTGATTTCGCCACTTTCCAAGACATAACCCCGCTGACTGCATTGCAGCGCAAGTTTGGCGTTCTGCTCGATGAGCAGGATGGTCATGCCATCGGCCGCCACGGCACGGACGACCTCGAAAATCTTCTGGACCATGATCGGCGCCAGCCCCATCGACGGTTCATCGAGCAGCAGCATCTTCGGGCGGCTCATCAGGGCACGACCGATGGCCAGCATTTGCTGTTCGCCACCAGAAAGCGTGCCGGCCAGCTGGCTTCCACGCTCTTTCAGGCGGGGAAAATAACCAAATACCATTTTCAGGTCTTTTTCCGTGTTGACCGTGGAATCGTGGATGTAGGCGCCCATGTGCAGGTTTTCCAGCACCGTCAGGCGGGGAAAAACGCCGCGCCCTTCCGGAACCAGCGCAATACCCTTGCGGATGACGTCATGCGGCGCGATACGGCTGATTTTCTCACCGCAGAAATGTACGTCGCCGCCCACTGCATCGATCACCCGCGAAATCGCTTTCAGCGTGCTGCTTTTGCCAGCCCCGTTAGCGCCGATCAGCGCGACGGTTTCGCCTTCGTTAACGTGGAAGGTGATGCTGCGCACCGCCTGGATGCCGCCGTAGGCGACGTGGAGTCCGGTAACTTCAAGCACCCAGGTAAGCCTCAATAACACGTTGATCTTTTTGCACGATGGCCGGCACATCCTCGATAACCAGCGCGCCATAGTCGAGCACGGCCACGCGGTCGCACAGACCCATGACCAGCTTGACGTCATGTTCAATCAGCAAAACAGTGGTGCCGTCGCGGCGAATACCATCGACCAGATCGCGCAATTCAGCCGTTTCGGTGGCATTCATGCCGGCCGCGGGTTCATCCAGGCAGAGCAGCTTCGGCTCGGTAGCCAGGGCGCGGGCGATTTCCAGGCGACGCTGGTCACCGTAAGACAAATTCTTGGCCAGATCCTCGGCGCGTTCTTCGATGCGGACATAGTGCAGCAGGTCGAGTGCCTTCTGGCGGATCGCGGCCTCTTCGGTCTTGGTCGTCGCATTCTGGAAAATTGCCCCGAGCACACCGGCCCGGGTCCGCACATGGCGGCCGACCATCACGTTTTCCAAGGCCGTCATGTTGCCGAACAGGCGGATGTTCTGAAAGGTGCGAGCGATGCCGCGCTCCGCCGCCTGATGCGGCGCATCGGCGATCAGCGGCGCGCCGTCGAAAACAAAGCCGCCACCGTCAGGTACGTAAAGCCCGGTCATGCAATTGAAGAAGGTCGTCTTGCCAGCACCGTTCGGGCCGATCAGCCCGTAAATTTCGCCTTGACGAATACTCAGCGACACGTCGCGCAGTGCCTTGACGCCGCCAAAATGCTTGGCCACCGCGTTGGCTTCAAGCAAGACGCCGCTCATGATTTGGCCTCCTGCAACTCACGCTTGCGTTCCGGCGAAGGCCACAAACCGGCCGGCTTGAAACGCATGACGAGCACCAGTGCCAGGCCGAAGACGAGCATGCGCAGGCTTTCCGGATCGAGCAGCATCTTGCCGAAAACCGCCATCTGGAGTGGCCCGATACTGTAGCGCAACACTTCCGGCAAAATTGACAAGAGCACGGCACCGAGAATGACGCCAGGAATGTGCCCCATGCCACCGAGCACCACCATGGCCAGGATCATGATCGATTCGATTAACGAGAAGCTTTCCGGCGACACAAAACCCTGCATGGCGGCAAAAATACCGCCGGCAATCCCGCCGAAGCTGGCGCCCATGGCGAAAGCCAGCAGCTTGAGGTTGCGGGTATTGATGCCGATCGCCTTGGCGGCGATTTCATCTTCACGAATCGCCTGCCAGGCACGACCGATGCGCGAATTCTGTAGCCGCAGATTGATGATGATGACCAGTATGGCCAACGCAACGAGCAGGTAGTAATACTTCTGAGGCCCGCTCAGCGCAAAGCCGAAAACCTGCGTCGTACCGGAAAATTTGAAACTGCCAAATGCCACCGGATCAATCAGCGTGATGCCCTGAGGCCCGTTGGTCAAATTGAATGGGGCATTCAGGTTGTTCAGGAAAATACGGACGATTTCTCCGAAACCGAGCGTGACAATCGCTAGATAGTCGCCACGCAACTTCAAGGTCGGCGAACCGAGCACGACGCCGGCCAGACAAGCCAGCGTTCCGCCGATGGGCAGAATCACCCAGATCGGCAAATGCAGCCCGAAATGCGGACTGGCCAGCAAAGCCCAAGTGTAGGCACCAACAGCGTAGAAGGCGATATAACCAAGGTCAAGCAGGCCGGCAAAACCAACGACGATGTTCAGGCCCAGCGCCAGAAAAACGTAAAGGATCGCGAAATCAAGGATACGCACCCAGGCCTGCCCGCCCAGTGCAGCTACGAAGGGCAGCGCAATCAATGCAGCAGCGATCAGGGCGACTCCCGCGGTCGACCGAAAAAATGGGCTGTTTTTCATGCCCGATCCCCCGTCTTTTCACCAAACAGACCTGAAGGTTTGAACATCAGCACCACGATCAGCACCACGAAGGCAAAAATATCCTGATAGTGGCTGCCGAGAAAACCGCCTGTCAGCTGTCCGATGTAGCCCGCCCCCAGCGCCTCGATGATACCGAGCAAAATACCACCCAACATCGCACCGGCCAGATTGCCGATACCGCCCAGCACGGCCGCCGTAAAAGCCTTGAGACCGAGCATGAAACCCATCTGGTAATGGGCAATTTCGTAATAACCACCAACCATGACACCGGCCAGCGCCCCGAGTGCCGAACCGATGACGAAGGCAGCAGCAATGACGCGATTGATATTGACGCCCATCAGGCTGGCGACGGCCGGATTCTGTGCCGTGGCGCGCATCGCCATGCCCAGCTTGGTGCGATAGACCAGCAACAGCAAACCACCCATCGTCAGCGCCGAAACGAGCACGATGATGACCTGAATGGCCGTGAAATTGGCGCCGGCAAATTCGAAATTGATTTTGGGCAGAAACGAGGGAAAGGTCAGGTAATTCCGTCCCCAGACCATCATCGCCAGATTCTGCAGCACGATGGACATGCCGATCGCCGTGATCAGCGGCGTCAGGCGCGGTGCATTGCGCAGCGGGCGATAGGCAATGCGCTCCAGCCCCCAGCCCAGCGCCATGCAGACCAGCACCGAAGCACTCAGCCCGGCCATGCCGGCCAGCGCCACCGGCATGCCAGCCGCGATCAATGAACCGGCGACGGTGATTGTCACCAGTGTGCCGATCATCACCACCTCGCCATGGGCAAAGTTGATCAACCCCATGATGCCGTAAACCATCGTGTAGCCCAGCGCGACCAGCGCGTAGATGCTGCCCTGCACGAGTCCGTTGATGATCTGCTGAAGGAAGATATCCATTTAGTCTTTTTCTGGTCCGGCATGTGGAAACGGCACCTTGCGGTGCCGTTTCGATTCAGCGCATCAACAAATTACTGCTTTTCAGCTGCAGCTTTGGTGGCTTCAGCAGCATTCTTGACAGCCTCGGTACCCGCCTTCACGGCATCCTTGCTGGCTTCTGCGGCAGCCTTGGCAACATCCTTGGCGCCACCCACGGCTTCCTTGCCGACCGCCACAGCCGCGCCAGCGACTGCCTTGGCCGCATCCTTCACATCAGAAACGGCTTCCTTGACATCCGACTTGACGGAATCAGCCGGGCTGCCACCCAGGGTCTCGACGTATTCCAGCTTGCCCCCCTTGTACTGGTAAATCGAAATGGCGCCCCCCTTCAGGTCACCGACCGAATCAAATTCGATCATCGCCGTCACGCCGTCGTATTTGGTCTTGCCAATGGCCGGCAGGAACTTGGCGGGCTCAACCGAGTCAGCACGCTTCATCGAATCGGCCATGACCATCACTGCATCATAAACGTAGGGCGCATAAAGCTGAATATCAGCACCGAACTTCTTGGTAAACTTTTCGCGGAAGGCCGGCCCCTTGGCCAGCTTATCCAGCGGCATGCCCGGCAGCGAGCAGAACTGGCCTTCCGTTGCTGCGCCGCCCAGCTTCATGAACTCCGGCGTGCAGACACCATCGCCACCGAGGAATTTGGCCTTGATACCCAACTCCTTCATCTGCTTGGCCATCGGTCCACCCTGGGCATCCATGCCGCCAAAGAAAACCAACTCGGCCTTGGTCGACTTGATTTTGGTCAGGATGGCCTTGAAGTCAGTCGCCTTGTCGGTGGTGTACTCCGTTGCCACCACCTTGATACCGGCGGCTTCGGCCGCCTTCCTGAACTCGTCGGCCAGACCCTGGCCGTAGGCTGTGCGGTCGTCAACGATGGCCACCGTCTTGACGCCCTGCTTGACGGCGAATTCGCCCAGACTCTTGCCCTGCTGGACATCGTTGGCCATCACACGGAAAGCCGTGGCGAAGCCCTGCTGGGTGTACTTCGGATTGGTCGCCGATCCGGAAATCTGCGGGATGCCTGCGTCAGCATAGAGCTTGGAAGCCGGAATGGTGGTACCCGAATTCAGGTGGCCGATCACCCCGTTAACCTTGGCGTCGACCAGCTTCTGGGCCACGATGGCACCCTGCTTCGGATCGGCTGCGTCATCTTCAGCCAGCAACTCGAACTTGACCTTGGCGCCACCAATTTCCATTCCTTCGGCGTTCAGCTCTTCGATGGCGAGCACAGCACCGTTTTCATTATCCTTGCCCAGATGTGCCTGGGGCCCCGTCATCGGCGCAACGTGCCCAAGCTTGACGATAACTTCTGGTTTAGCGGCGGGTGCTGCCGGGGCAGCGACCGGCTTTGGCTCCTCTTTCTGTCCACAGGCAGAGAGGGCAAAAGCCGTTGCAACGGAAAGGGCAATGATGGAAATCTTGGCGCGCATCAATATTTCTCCTGATTTCTAGGGTAAAAGTCACCCCCTGATTGTCCGGAGGCACCGAATACATGTCAATCATAAGGTGCTATGATCAAAATAGTCATTCCTTATGGGTAAAGTTGATGCCGGCCCTCGCCCGTTTACGGTTCTACCTGAATCAGACCGCCCGCAAACTGTTCTCCCTGCTCCCGCAGAAGAGCCGACACAACGTTTATCGTTCCTTTGTCGACTGCGATTCCTCGCCCAACAAGCGACTGGTTCTCAAGATTGCTGAAACCAAGGAAGAACTGGAAGCCTGCTTCAAGTTATTGCATGACGCCTATGTCAGCAGCGGATTCATGACGCCAGACCCATCCGGCATGCGCGTCACAATCTATCACGCCCTGCCGACCACCACGACGCTGTGCGCCAAATTCGATGATCAGGTCGTCGGCACGCTGTCGCTGATCCGCGAGAGCGCCATCGGCTTTCCGCTGCAGCGCATTTTCGATTTGACTGGCGTCCGCGAGAAGGAAGGCAATATTGCCGAAGTTTCAGCGCTTGCCGTCCATCCCAGATATCGCCGCACCGGGGGCACCATCCTTTTCCCGTTGATGAAGTTCATGTACGAATACTGCACGACCTTCTTCGATACCCGTCACCTGGTCATCGCCGTCAACCCGCGCCATATCGAGATGTACGAGTCGCTGCTATTTTTCAAGCGGCTGACCGCCAACGTCGTCGAGAACTACGATTTCGTGAACGGGGCTCCGGCAGTGGGTGCCACGCTGGACCTGAAACATGCGCCGGAAACCATGCGCAAGGCCTATTCTGGCAAGTCACTAAACCGCAACCTGCACCATTACTTTATCGAATCCAAACTACCCAACATCCAGATTCCACACCGCCGCTTCTTTACCACCAATGACCCGGTGCTCACCCCTGATTTGATCGACTATTTCTTCAACAAGAAAACGACGGTCTTTGCCGAACTGAGCGACCGTAAAAAGGCACTGCTCCACCTGATTTACGATCTACCCGATTACCAGAAGGTGCTTCCGTCGCTGCCCGATCAGGGCGTGGCCCGCCAAATGCGCCAGCACCGCCGTTTTTCAGTCAAATGTCCGGCTAAGCTGGTTAACGGCAAAAGTATTCTCAACAAACCGATTTCCATCGAAGTTAACGAAGTATCACGTTATGGTTTCCGCGCCCGCGTTGCCGAGCCGATCCCGCCCGAAGTCTGGCTGAACGCCACCGTACAGCTCGGCCTGCACGAAATTTCCCGGCTGACCGTTCAGGCGGTCCAGGAAACGGACCTTGATGACCAGCACTACTGCGGCTTCCGCATTGGCGAGCCGGATCTCGTATGGCGAAAGTTCGTGTCTGCACTTTATGAAGGACACACCCACGGCGACCTTGACCAGGCGACCCAGTTTCTGGCCTAGGCCGGCGAACCACTCACGACCCATCCAGTCCCGCCCGCCGGGGCTAATTTTTTATCAAAAATTCCCGCTGGGTTAACCCAGACTTTCCGGAACGATCGGTTTCGGCCAAACTCAAACCTCCAAAGCCTCCATCGCCTTCACCCTTGGCGATAGAAGGATTGATCACGCTCACAAGGCGTTACAACGGAGACCATCGATGAGCAATCTCGCTCTGCCAGTTGACCTTGCTGCCACGCTGGACGACAAATACACCCGCAGCGCCGGGCGCGTCTTCCTGAGCGGCACCCAAGCCCTGATCCGCCTCCCCATGCTGCAACGCGAACGCGACCTTGCGGCAGGCCTCAATACCGCCGGTTTCATTTCCGGTTACCGTGGCAGCCCGCTCGGCAATCTCGATCTCGGCCTGTGGAAAGCGAAGGCGCATCTCGCCGAACACCACGTTACCTTCCAGCCCGGCATCAATGAAGATCTGGCGGCGACTGCCGTCTGGGGCAGCCAGCAGGTCAATCTGTTTCCCGGCACCAAGTACGATGGCGTGTTCGGCATGTGGTACGGCAAGGGGCCGGGGGTCGACCGTTGCGGTGATGTATTCCGCCACGCCAACGCGGCCGGCACCTCGAAGTTCGGTGGCGTGCTGGTCATCGCCGGTGACGACCATGCCGCCAAATCATCGACCCTGCCGCATCAGACCGAGCACTTCTTCAAGGCGGTGATGATGCCGGTACTCTACCCGGCCAACGTGCAGGAATACCTCGATTTCGGCCTGCATGGCTGGGCAATGAGCCGCTACTCCGGCTGCTGGGTCGCCTTCAAGGCGCTGGCCGACACGGTCGAGACCTCCGCTTCCGTTAATATCGATCCTGCTGCGGTCAACCCGATTTTTCCGCCAAATTTCGAATTGCCGCCTGACGGTCTGAACATCCGCTGGCCCGACCCGCCGCTGGTTCAGGAAGCCCGCCTGCTCAACCACAAGCTCTACGCCGCGCTGGCCTATTGCCGCGCCAACGGATTGAACCGCATCATCATCGACTCACCCACGCCCAGGCTTGGCATCCTGACGGCTGGCAAGAGCTATCTGGATGTCCGCCAGGCACTCGACGAACTCGGCATCGACGACACGCTGGCTGCCGAGATCGGCATCCGCCTGTACAAGATTGGCATGGTCTGGCCGCTGGAGCCGGAAGGCGTGCGCCAGTTCGCCGAAGGGCTGGATGAAATCCTCGTCGTCGAGGAAAAGCGACAGCTGCTCGAATACCAGCTCAAGGAAGAACTCTACAACTGGCGCGAAGATGTCCGCCCACGGATCATCGGCAAGTTCGACGAAATCGGTGAGTGGAGCGCCGGCAACTGGCTGCTGCCGGCCACCGGCGAATTGCCCGTAGCGACCATCGCTCGCGTCATTGCCGAGCGTATCGGCCGCTTCTTCACGTCGCCGACCATTGCCGCGCGGCTGAAGCTGATCGCGGACAAACAGCGCGCTGCCCAGACGCCGATCATACTGGCCGAGCGCAAGCCCTACTTCTGCTCGGGTTGCCCGCACAACACCTCAACCAAAGTACCCGAAGGCTCACGCGCAGTCGCCGGCATCGGCTGCCACTACATGGTGACGTGGATGGATCGGCAAACCTCGACCTTCACCCACATGGGTGGCGAAGGCGTGCCCTGGGTCGGCCAGGCACCCTTCACTGAAGAAAAGCACATCTTTGCCAACCTCGGCGATGGCACCTATTTCCACTCCGGCCTGCTGGCAATTCGCCAAGCCATTGCAGCAAGGGTGCCGATCACCTACAAGATTCTCTACAACGATGCGGTCGCCATGACCGGCGGCCAGCCAGTCGACGGCATCCTCAGCGTCGCTCGCATGACCCGCCAGCTGGAAGCCGAGGGGATCGACAAGATAGTCATTGTGGCCGCTGACCCCGCGAAATATTCGGAGATAGTCGATCTTGCCCGACCAGGTGGACATTCGGTCCCGGTTCGCCACCGCGACGAACTCGACACAGTGCAACGCGAACTGCGTGACTGTCCCGGCGTCTCCGTCCTCATCTATGACCAAGTCTGCGCCACCGAAGCCCGGCGCCGCCGCAAACGCGGCAAGATGCCCGCCGTGACGAAACGCGTCTTCATCAACGAAGCGGTTTGCGAAGGCTGCGGCGACTGCTCGGTACAATCCAATTGCCTCTCCATCGTGCCGGTCGAAACGGCGTTCGGCACCAAGCGACAGATTGACCAGTCCTCCTGCAATCAGGACTTCTCCTGCCTGAAAGGTTTCTGTCCGAGCTTTGTCACCATCGACGGTAACCAACTCAAGAAGAAAAATGTCGCAGATCAACGCGCCGCGGCCGACGATGAAAGCTGGCCGATTTTGCCCACGCCACCACTGCCGGCCACGACCCAACCGTACAACCTGCTGATCACCGGCGTCGGCGGCATGGGGGTCATCACCCTCGGCGCCCTGATCGGCATGGCCGCCCATCTCGACGGCAAAGGCATCTCCACGCTCGACATGACCGGGCTGGCGCAGAAATACGGTGCGGTCTTTTCACACCTGCGCATCGCCGACCGACCGGAAGACATCCACGCCGCCCGCATTGCTACCGGCGAAGCACATGCCGTCCTTGGCGGCGACCTGGTGGTCAGCGCCGGCAGCGAAGCGCTATCCAAGATGCTCGAAGGACATACCCGCGCCATCGTCAGTTGCACCGAAACCCCCACCGCCGATTTCACGCACGACCGCGATTGGCATTTCCCGCTATCCGGCCTCCGGCAACAATTAAGCGAGACCCTCGGCGCCGACGGGGTCCGGTTCATCGACGCCCAGCACCTCGCCAGCCGCCTGATGGGCGATGCGCTCTACGGCAACATGCTGCTCCTCGGTTACGCCTGGCAGTGCGGGCTGGTACCGGTCTCCGCCCGCGCGCTGGAACAGGCCATCATGCTCAACGGCGCCGCGGTCGAGGCCAATCGAATGGCTTTCCTGTGGGGGCGCCGCGCTGCGGTCAACCCGGAAAAAGTGGCGAAAATCGCAGGTCCGCTGACTGGCGAAACGTTGCCGGAGGCATCCATCCATGAACTGATCGCCAGCCGTGTCGCTCACCTTACCGCCTACCAGAATGCCCGCCTCGCCAACCACTACCTGCATCGGGTCAACGGCATTATCGCCATCGGCCACGCCCCCCTGAGCCGTGCCGTGGCCACCCAGTACGCCAGACTGCTCGCCCCCAAGGACGAGTACGAGGTGGCGCGCCTCTTCGCCGAGGGCGATTTCCTGCGCCAGCTTGGCGAAAAATTCGAAGGCCAGCTACGTCCGGCATTCCATTTTGCCCCACCGCTTTTTGCCCGGCCGGGGCCGGACGGGCGGCCGAAGAAAATCACCTTCGGTCCATGGCTGCTGCCGGTGCTGAAGATCATCGCGAAAGCCCGTGGCATTCGCGGCCGCTGGTTCGACCCTTTCCGTTTTGGCCCGGAAAAAGCGGTTGACCGTAGCATGCTGACCAACTACGAAGCCGACCTAGATCTGATCATTCAGCGCGGCGTCAGCACGGACGATGCACTCATGCTGGCCAATTGGCCCGACCAGGTACGAGGTTTCGGTCCGATCCGCACCCAAGCGGCAGGACATGGCGCGGCACAGAGAGAAAAGGCGAGATCGGGCTTGATGGCATAAAATTGCCGGATGTCCTCCACACCGAAACGACAGTTCGCCCTGCAAGGGGCTGCGGTCATCCTTGTCCTCTCCATTGCCTGGCCGTATTTCGGCTGGAAAGCCGAAGCCATGCCCTGGCAGGCGACCAGCCTGGCGATCGGCGGCGTCGCGCTGCTTTTCGCCACACTCTCGCGGCAACCGTGGTGGTGGCGCGTCATCCATGCCGGCTTCATGCCGCTGGTCTGGTTCACCCATACGCTCGCCATTGATCCCGGCTGGTTCCTGCTCGCCGCCATCCTGCTGCTGCTGGTCTATCGCGGGGCGCTGTCCGGGCAGGTGCCACTGTATTTATCCAACAAGCAAACCGTCGCTGCGCTGGCTGAACTGCTGAATGAACGCGGTGCAGTTCGCTTCCTCGATCTCGGCGCCGGCGTCGGCAGCACCACGGTGCCCCTCGCCGACGCGCTTCCCGAAAGTCACTTTACGGGTTACGAAAACGCGCCACTGACCTGGCTGATCGGCCTCGTTCTCAGCATCGGCCGAACCAACATTCGCTGGCGCTGGGACGATCTCTGGCAAGCGAAACTTGGCGACTACGACGTGGTTTACGCCTTTCTCTCCCCCACCCCGATGCCCCGACTCTGGGAAAAAGTGAAAGCCGACATGAAACCGGGCAGCCTGTTCATCAGCAACAGCTTCCCTGCTCCCGGTGTCGCGCCAGATCGAATCATCGACGTCGATTGCACGCCATCCCGTCCGCTCTACTGTTACCAGCTATAGCCCGCATGCGGACCAGAAGACCCGAAACACTCGCCTTTTTGGTCGCGCTCGCCGGTACGCTGACCATCGCAGCCGTTTTTCTGGCCGATCTGGTGCTCGCCCGCCATCGAGACATCGAGTCGGGTGAACGTCGCCTGCAGCACTTCAGCATCATGATGGCCGAACATACGGCGCGCACGTTCGAGGCCGTCGACGTCCTGTTGCGCGAGACGGCCACCGACCTTTCAACCGGCCGCCATGACTGGGAGACCTGGGACGCCAACAAGGGCTGGGAATACATCGCCCAACGCCACTCGCGCGCCATGCCACAGCTTCGCGACCTGATCATTTTCGACCGGCTCGGCAACCAGCGCTTCATCTCGACGCAAACTCCTGCAGCCCACATCAATGTCAAGGATCGTCCGTATTTCATGGCACTGGAACAAGGTGCCGAGGCGTCGACCTATGGTCCCTATGTCGGCCGCAACTCGGGACGCTACACCTATGCGATTGCCCGCCGTCTGAACAGCGAGACCGGTAAATTTTCCGGTGCAGTTTTTTCGGCGATAGAGCCGTCTTATCTGCAGGATTTTTGCTGGCCGAACCGCCTTGCTGATGATTTTGAAACTGTTCTCATCAACACAAAGGGTGAAATCATCGCCTCCTGCCGGCCAACCGATCTGAGTCGGCAATCACCTATTCTCGGCGCCAAGGCGAGCACCGTACTGTTTAACGGAAGGCTCCGGAACTATATGCCGGCAAGTGGCGAGGACGCTGTCAAAGGCCTGCTGATTTCGGTGTCGCCGGTTCCCGGCTTTTCCGATCTGCGCATCCTCAGCGCCATCCCGGAGAAGTCCTTGCTCGCCGCCTGGAAAAACCGGCTTTTTGAACTAAGCGCACTCGGCCTGCTGGTCACCGCCGTCATGTTCGTTGGCGCCATGCTTTTCCGCCGCCAACTCCGCACAATGGCCAACATGACCGATGAACTGCAAGCGAGCCAGGAACATCTCGGAGAACGAGTTCGCGAAGCCACACAGGAAATTGCCGGGCAAAAGGATGCGGCCGAACGCGCCAATGCCGCAAAGAGTCGCTTTCTCGCTGCCGCCAGCCACGATTTGCGGCAGCCGCTGCATGCTTTGTCGCTGTTTTCTGCCGATCTGCAACGTCAGGTACGCGGTGGTTCCCCCCAGGGACTGCCCCGACTGGCCGATCAAATTTCCGCATCGACCACCATGCTCGGCGAACTGCTCGACTCAATCCTCGACATCTCCCGGCTGGATGTCTCGGGCATCAAGCCGGACATCAGACCATTTCAGCTACAGCCGCTGTTCGACCGGCTGACCAATTCGTTCAGGCGATCCGCGACGGACCGTCATATCACCTTGCGCTTTCGCGCCACGTCACTTTGGGTAAGCAGCGACGGACTCCTGCTGGAGCGGATGATTGCCAATCTGGTGTCCAATGCGCTGCGCTACACGCATCCCGGCGGCCGCGTGCTAGTGACCGCTCGTCGACGGGGCCCAGACGTCCTGATCGAAGTCCGTGACAACGGCATCGGCATTGCCAAGGCCGATCAGGCCGCCATCTTTGGAGAGTTCTTTCAGGTTGGCAATGCGGCACGTGAACACAACAAGGGATTGGGCCTGGGACTCTCCATCGTCGATCGCCTGGCGCGCGCGCTCAACGTTCAGGTTGGCCTTCGCTCCCGGCTGAGCGAGGGAACCACTTTCTCCCTTCGCCTCGCAGGCAGCCCGCCCGTTTCGCTGCCCCGCCCCCAGGAAGAGGCAACAAAGCCCGTCGGCAAGATTCATTGCATTGGACGCTCTGAAGACATGCAGGCATGCATCCGGCTGGTCGAGGGCTGGGGCTACACGGTCACCGTCACCGACAGCGCGAAAAAGGAAGCGCTGCCAAACGATGCACTGATCATCGCCGATGCGGCATTCGCCAGCGCCACCCGCCTGGCGCAAGCGCCGGAGGCGCCGCTGATCGTTCTGCTCGACGATGGCCCGCCAAATTTGCCCGCCGGCACCCACGCCCTGCCACGGCCGGTGCGCCCCGCCAAATTGCGGGCGCTACTGAATCAACTTCAGAAGACGCTTTCGAAATCGATGCCATAGCGCGAGACGGCAACCAGCGCCTGCGTCCGGCTATTCACGTCAAGCGCCTTGAAAACCGCCGTCGCATGAATTTTCACGGTCCCTTCGGATAGGCCCAGTTGGTCGGCGATATCCCGATTCGACATGCCACGCACCATGAGCGCCAGCACCTGGCCCTGACGATCGGTGAGTCCGACCTCGCTGGGACGAACACTGATCTTGGAGGGCGCTACAGGCGTCGTATCGTCCATCTGCGATGCCCGCTGGCCGCTCGGCCGGAAGATGTTGCCCGCCAGCACCTCGCGCACCGCTGACAAAAGTGCCTCACCGGAAAACGCCTTGGGAATGAAACCGGATGCACCGAGATTCAATACGCGCGTGATCGTTGGCGCGTCATCGAAGGCGGAAACCACGACGACCGGCATCGCCGGATGGCGACGACGCAAAATATCAACTCCGGCAAAACCATCGATGCCCGGCAATGCCAGATCGAGCAACACCAGATCGAATTCGCCTTCATTGTCGAGCAGATTCAGGGCGGCTTCGAAATCGGCGCTCTCATGGACCGTCACATCCTCTTCGACCTGGCCGAGCAGACGTACCAGTCCTTCCCGAACAAGTGCGTGATCTTCCACAACCAACAGTTTCAACATAACGGCCTCATCATTTCAACAGACTGCTAATTTATCATTTTGCATTAAGAAGTGGTTTAAGATGATGTGATCCAACGAGAGGGAGAATCACATGTCTGACGACCAAGTACACGATCCGCTCAATTTCATGCGCAACATGTGGGGCAACATGGGATTCACCCTCCCCGGCATGGTGACGCCGACGTTTGACGTCGAAGAACTCGACAAACGCATCAAGGACATGAAAGCCGTCGAAGGCTGGCTGCGCATGAACCTGTCGATGCTGCAGATGACCATTCAAGGCCTGGAAATGCAGCGCACCACCGTCGGTGCCGTGAAAGCCATGGGTCAGATGGCGTCGGACGCGGCCAAAACGATGTCGGCAACGCCTGAAGCAGAACCGGCTCCCGCCCCGACCCCCAACTTCTTCCAAAGTACGATCCACCCGGATAACAGCTCGACGCTGTCAGAAGCAGCGATGTGGCCCTGGCAGATGATGCAGCAAATGCGCGAACAGATGCAGCAGTCTGCCGACGCTGCAGCCCAGGCCGCCACCAGTGCCGAAACGGCTAGCAAGCCCAAATCGAGCGCTGCCAAGAAATAATCCGGGCTGGCTTACAGCCTGGCCAGCCACGCTGCCCACAGCGGCAGCGTGAGCATGGAGCCGAGTGTCGTCGCTGAAATTAGCCAGGCCACACTTTTGCCGTCGCCCCCCATGCGCATCGCCAGAATATAGGCGGATGAGGCGGTCGGCAGCGCTGCAAATAACACCACGATCTGATAGTTGAGGCCCGACAGGCCCAGCTGCGCACCCACCAACAACGCCACCACAGGCAAGGCCAGCAGTTTCACCAGCACCAGCCAGGCCGAAAAGACGCGTACCCCCGGTGTACTGTCCAGCCTGAGTGCAGCCCCCACCGTAATCAGGCCCAGCGCAATGGAAGCATCCGCCAGCCGTCCGAGAAATGCCTGCAAGGGTGCTGGCGGCACAAAGCCAGCCAGATTGAGCAGAAAGCCGGCGGCTGTACCCCAGATCAACGGATTGCGCGCCACCTCGCGCAACAAGCCAACCTCGCCATGCCGCGCCAGCATCCACACCGACACCAGATTGACCACCGGCACGGCAGCGCCGACAACCAGCCCCATGGTGGCAATTCCCGGGGAGCCAAACAGCATACCGGCCACCGCCAGTGCGATATACGAATTAAAACGGTAGGCGCACTGGAACATCGATGCAAAAGTCAGCGCCGGCAGGCGGGTGAACAGCTTTGGCACGATACCCAGCAGCATGCCGCCGGCCATTGCGGCAAACGCCGTGGCCAGCAATGGCAAGGCAGACCCGAGATCAAGCCGGGTCTTGACGATGGCGTTGATCAGCAGCGCCGGGAAAAGAATGAAGTAGACCAGCTTCTCGACGCCGGACCAGAAGTGGTCGCCCAGATGCATCCAACGCCGGATGGCAGTGCCCAGCAGGATAAGGGCAAAATCGGGGAGCAGAAGCAGCGCGGTATTCATCGGCGCATTCTAATTCGTGGCCAGGCCGCCGCGCCTCGACTACCACGGTCAACCGGAAAAAAAGCCGAAAAACAGAAACTGCCTTGACCCTGCCCCCCAAACCCGAAATACTCGACCCCGCAAGGAGAAAATTATGAATCCTGAATGGTGGCAGTGGATCGTCGGCGGCATTGTGCTGATCCTCGCCGAACTGGTCATTTCCTCGTTCTTCATTATCTGGTTTGGTCTCGGTGCGCTGCTCGTTGGACTGCTGGTGCTGGCCTTCGACATGTCGGCGACCGCCCAACTGGCCACATGGACACTGGCCTCGCTCGCCATGGTCGTACTGTGGTTCCGGGTTTTCAAACAGAGCTTTGTGAAGACGCGCATCGGCACGGCGGATGGCGAAGTCATCGGCGAAATTGGTCTGCTGGTCAACGCTGTGGCGCCATTTGAACGGGGCAAGGTCCGTTTCCAGCGGCCGGTGCTGGGTTCCGAAGAATGGAGCTGCGTGGCCGATACGGCAATTGCGGCGGGCGACCGGGTCAAGGTGGTCGCAGTAGAAGGCAGTTTTCTGAAAGTCAGCAAGACGTAGAGAGGTTGAAAAAATGGACATGAACGCAGGATTTATCGTCACCCTGGCCATTCTGGTCTTTGTGGTCGTCACCATCGCAAAGGGCGTGCGCATTGTGCCGCAGGGCGAGGAATGGATCGTCGAGCGCCTTGGCAAGTATCACGGCACGCTGAAGCCCGGCCTCAACATCGTCATCCCCTATCTGGACAAAGTGGCGTATCAGTTGGTGACCAAGGACATCATCCTCGACGTGCAGGAGCAGGAAGTGATCACCCGCGACAATGCTGTGATCCTGACCAATGCCATCGCCTTCATCAAGGTTACCGACCCGGTCAAGGCGGTCTATGGCATTACCGACTTCTCTGAAGCGATCCGCAACATGATCATGACCACGCTGCGCTCCATCGTCGGCGAAATGGAGCTGGACGAGGCGCTATCCTCGCGCGACAAGATCAAGGCCCGGCTGCGCGAAAGCATCGCCGATGAAGCGGTGGATTGGGGTCTGACGGTGAAATCCGTAGAAATTCAGGACATCAAGCCCTCACTGTCAATGCAGAAGGCCATGGAAATGCAGGCCGCCGCCGAGCGCGAGCGCAAGGCCGTGGTGATCCGGGCAGAAGGTGCCAAGCAGGCCGCCATTCTCGAAGCCGAGGCACGCCTTGAGTCGGCCAAGCGCGATGCCAACGCCCAGGTCATGCTGGCTGAAGCCTCAGCCGAGGCCATCCGCCGGATCGCCGCCGCCATCGGCGACCAGACCGGGCCAATGTCCTACATGCTTGGCGAAAAATATATCAAGGCGCTGGAACACATGGGCGAGAAGGACAACGCCAAGGTCATCGTACTGCCAGCCGATTTGCAGGAAGCCGTGCGCGGCCTGTTCGGTCGAAAACCCTAGGTGTTCTCGTACTGCTTGCGCAGCCGGTTCAAGCCCTGCTGGTAAGCTTGTGCATCCCCGTGATCGAAAAAATTCGGGTAGCGGTCATGCGCCGCTGCGAGGCGCCGGGCGTGCTTGATCGGACACCAGTATTGTTCGGTTCGTGCCGCCACTTCCCGCGTATAGGCGGCGACGCCATTGCCGTATGAACAGAAGAAGCAGTTGAACTTCTCGATGATGTTCAGGTAGGGCAGGTCTTCGCGATCGAACACAAGATAATCTGAGCGGCGAACCTTGGGAATCCGGTAGATCGGAAAACAGATTGCCTGATAAAACGTGACAAAAACATCCATCACCAAAAATGGAATCCAGCCAGCGTAAATAATCGGTGCTGTCAGTGCAACGAGTAGCCGGCTACACAACAGAAAGCGGAAAAGTCCGGTCTTGTAGCGACGTTGCTGGCGCTGGAATTCCTCGGCCAGTTCCAGTTTTTTCCGGCCCCATTCGTTGCGGGTCTGACGGTATTCATCTTCCAGCTCGTCTTCCAGCTCGCGGATTTTGGTCAGTATTTCATCGATATTCTTGTTCATGGCGTGATTTCCTGACCTCATTCTCCAAGCTGGCTTGATAATCATGCCCTAAGCGTGTGCCAACTTCATCCGCTGCATGTACTACCGTCCACGGCGGGGCCAGCAATTCAGCCCGCTTGCCCGGTGGCTCACAGGCCGCAAACTTCCAGCAAATCAGCTTCCAGCTCGATCTCCATGCCTTGCTGCAGAGGCTGATCAATGAAAGTACCGCGATAGAGACGGCCTGCGTTTTCGGCCTTTTTGGCGTGAGGCGTCTCCCAATCGACAACCCGGACGCGAACAATGCCAATCTGCTCGTCGCGCTCCGCCACATCCGTTGAGACGCAGGGATAAGCCCGTGCATGGCGGTTGAACTCGGCCCGGGTGTACTGATCCATGTTCTTGCCGGGCACCACCGGACAGTGGCCGAGATGCCGAGTCACCACCTCAGCGGAGAGGACCTCGCCTTTCAGGTAGAACACCGGCTCGGTAATGACCCAACCTGCCCCCCCCTCGTCGTAGCGTACGCACTGACCCACTTTCAGCATGCCCGGGTCTTTGAACAACAGCTGTGCCGAAGGGCGCAATACCGGCTCGGCGGCCTGCACCGAGATTGCCAACCACGCCATGGCAAGCACAAGGATTCGCATGAAAGACACCCGGATCAATAGATACGGCTATCTTCGATCACCTTCCCGTCGTTGGGCAAGCCTCCGGGAGCCGAAAAGGCCACTTCGCCACGCAGTTTCGTCACGTCACGCAAACTGCCAAGCAAGGATGAGTCTAGCGCTTCATGGCCGGGCTCGATTTCGCAATGGAGCACCATGCGATCCTGCCCGCTCATGTTGTCGACCACCAGGCGCATGCGCTGAATTTCAGGATGCCGGCTGGCGATTTCGGCGATCTGCTCGGGATGGACAAACATACCTTTGATCTTGGTCGTCTGATCAGCCCGGCCCATCCAGCCTTTCAAACGAATATTGCTGCGACCACAGGGCGAACGTCCGGTCAAAATTGCCGAAAGGTCGCCGGTGGCAAAACGAATCAGCGGGTAATCCGGGTTGAAAGTCGTCACCACGACCTCGCCGACTTCGCCGGGGGGAACCGGCTCCCCGGTGCCGGGGCGAACGATCTCGAGCAGCACCTCTTCCTCGACAATCATCCCTTGCTCCGCCTCGGTTTCGTAGGCAATGGCACCGATATCTGCCGTCGCATAACACTGGCGTACGGTGATGCCGCGCTCGTTGAGCCAGGCGCGGGTGGCACCGGGCAAGGCCTCGCCAGACACCAGGGCCTTCTTCAGTGACGAAATATCGGCCCCCAGCTCTTCTGCCTTTTCAACAATGATGCGCAGAAAGGACGGCGTGCCCACATAGCCTTCCGGCCGCAGGTCCACCATGGCCTGGACCTGCTGTTCGGTCTGCCCGGTACCGCCGGGGAATACCGAACAGCCGAGCTTGCGCGCCCCGCCCTCCATCATGAAAGCGCCGGGCGTGAAATGGTAGGCGTAACAATTGTGAATCAGGTCGCCATGCCGGAAACCGGCTGCATAAAGTGCACGCGCCAGCCGCCAATGGTCCATCTCGCCGCCCTGCAGCTCATAGATCGGGCCGGGCGATGCAAACACCCGCTTGGCCTTGCTGCGGGCCAGTGCGTTCAAGCCCCCGAAAGGCGGTGTCTTTTTCTGCAGGTCGATCAGATCGCGCTTGCGCGTCAACGGCAATTTGGCCAGCGCGCCGCGGCTGACACAGTCGAACGGATTGATGCCGGCCAACGACTGAAAATAGTAATGCGTCGTTTCCTTGGCATGCGCCACCTGGCGCGCCAGCTTGTCCATCAAATCTGCTTCACGCTCTTCCGGATCGCGGGTTTCGAGCGGGTCGTAATAGCTCATTTCATTTTTCTCCGTTTTTTCCGGTTGACCGTGGCATTTGGTTTTTCAGTCAAGCCAAAGCACCCACACAGCCCGAGGGTTGCAAAGTAGCGTTTCAGGGCAAGGCGGAGGCCGGCGCCGTTGGCTCCTGCCAACAAGCCGGCCGACAACGCCGCCATGGAACGCGCACTGCAACCGTCAGGAGAGCCAGCGTTTGCGGCGACGGTAGTGTTTGACGTCTTTGAAGGATTTGCGCCCGGCCGAGGAGAGTCCCAGATAAAACTCCTTAACATCCTCATTCGTCCGCAGATCTTCCGCATCCCCTTCCATCACCACCCGCCCGTTCTCCAGGATGTAGCCAAAATCCGCATATTTCAGCGCCACCATGGTGTTCTGCTCGGCCAGCAGGAAACTGACGTTCTCCCGGCTATTCAGGTCTTTCACGATCTCGAAAATTTCCTCGACGATCTGCGGCGCCAGGCCCATCGACGGCTCATCGAGCAGGATCATTTCCGGCTTGGCCATCAGCGCCCGACCAATGGCGCACATCTGCTGCTCACCGCCGGAGGTGTAGCCAGCCTGCGAGGTGCGCCGCGTTTTCAGCCGCGGGAAGTAGTGATAGACCTTTTCCAGGCTGTCCTTCAACTCGCCGCGCGAAATGCTGCGCGTGTAGGCGCCGGTCAGCAAATTTTCCTCAATGGTCAGGTGGCCAAAACAATGCCGCCCTTCCATGACCTGGATGACCCCGCGCTTGACCAGTTCGTTCGGCGTCAGCTGATCGATGCGGTTGCCCTTGTACTCGACGGAACCCTTGGTCACATCGCCGCGCTCGGCGTGCAGCAGGTTGGAAATCGCCTTCAGCGTCGTCGATTTGCCGGCGCCGTTGGCCCCCAGCAAAGCGACAATCTTGCCCTTCGGCACGTTCAGCGACACGCCTTTGAGCACCAGAATCACGTGGTCGTAGATGACCTCGATATTATTGATGCTCAGGTACTGATCCGGCGCTACGGCGGCAGTTTGTGTATTCATCATCGTTTCCGATTCAAGGGGCGACGAGAAAGAGTGAGGGCTCACGCCCCCACGCTTTCCGCCTGACGGTTCACTTTTCCTTGGAACAATCGCGCGGCGTAATGCCCTTTTCCTTGGCGTACTGTTTGGCGGAAGCCTGGAAGAGCGGGTGGATCAACCCCTTGTTACCCTCGATCCAGCCGGAGACCGGGACCCACTTGGCACCATCCCATTGCTGGATCTTCACCTTGCCCGAGCCTTCATGATTGGCACAGGAAGTCTTGATTTCCGGCAACAGGTCGGTGGCGCCAATCGCCTTCAGGCGGGCATCCGTGATGTTCAGGTTTTCCAGCGCCCAACGGGTCTGTTCGCCGGTCAGTGCCTTGCCCTTGCCGTACTTTTCCTGCCCCTTGCGGATGGCCTCGACCGACAGCACGGCGGCAGAAACGCCACGGTTGTAGAGGACGGTGCCGATCTTCGCCTTGTCTTCCATATTGCCCTTGCCGGCGCCGTAGACAACCTTCTCAATGTCGGCGATGACCGGCACCTGCTTGCCCGCCACGTTCCACGTCGCAGCCATGTAGCCCTTGGCGGCTTCGCCGGCCGGCACGGTATCCTCCTCTGAACCTGCCCACCAGGAGCCAATCATCTTGTCACGAGGGAAGCCGACTTTCTGGGCCGCCTTGATCGCCGTCTGGTTCATGACGCCCCAGCCCCAGAAAACGACGAAATCGGGCTTTTCCTGACGTATCTTGAGCCACTGGGCGCCCTGCTCATTGCCCGGATGCGCCACCGGAATCTGGACCAGCGAGAACTTGTTCAGCGCCGCCTCGGCATTGAGTGCAACGATGGCTTCCTTGCCGTAGGCCGAGTCGTGGTACAGATAAACGATCTTCTTGCCTGCCAGGCTGCCGCCATTCTTGTCCTTGAGGAACTTGATAATGGCCGAGGCCTGCATCTGATAAGTCGTGACCAGCGGGAAGGCGTAGGGGAAGACCGAGCCATCCACCGCATCGGTGCGGCCGTAACCCATCATGGCCAGCGGCAGCTTGTCCTGGGCCGACTTGTCGATCAGCGCGTAAGAAACTCCTGTTGACATCGTGTGCAGCGGACCGGCCGACTTGGCGGCCTTGCTCTTCAGGCGCTCGTAGCATTCGACGCCCTTGGCGTTGTTGTATTCGGTTTCGCACTCTTCGTAGGTCATCAGGACGCCATTGACACCCTTTTCCTTGAGATTGACATAGTTGAGGTAGTCGATAAACCCTGAAAACCACGGTTGCCCTGTAGAACCATAAGGACCGACACGATAGCTAATCAGCGGAAAAAACTGCTCTTCGGCAGCCACGACCATCTGCGACAGCATGGCCAGGGACACCGCAGCGGCGGCAATAGCGGGTTTGAATTTTTTAATCATTGAGTGTCTCCTCCAGTTATTACAAATAAGCGACGATGCCATCGCCACTTCGAGTGCAGTCGCTCCTAGTGCGGGAACGGCCACAAGCGCAGCTTCTCCTTGGCGATTTGCCACAAACGGGCCAGCCCGTGCGGCTCTACGATCAGGAAAAACATGATCAGCGCCCCGAACACCAGAATCTGGATGTGCGACACGGTAGCGCTGGAAAACGGTAGACCGAGCACTTCAGCGAAGAAAGGCAGGGCAATATCGAGAAAGATCGGCAGCAGCAGGATGAAAGCGGCGCCGAGGAAACTGCCCATGATCGAGCCGACCCCGCCGATGATGATCATGAACAGGATCTTGAACGACATATCGAGCGAGAAGCCGTCCGGCTCAACCGAGCCAAGGTAGCAGAAGGCGTACATCGCGCCGGCCACGCCGCAATAAAAGGAGCTGACGGCAAAGGCGAGCAGCTTGGTCGGCATCAGCTTGATACCAATGACCGAGGCCGCCACGTCCATGTCGCGCACCGCCATCCAGGCCCGGCCCGTCGAGGAGCGCACCATGTTTTTCGCCGCCAGCGCCATGACCACCACGATGGAAAGCACCAACAGGTATTTTTCGACCGGCGTATCCAGCTCATGACCGAACATGATCAATTTTTGTGTCGAAATCACGCCCGACGACGAGTTGTTGGACAGCCACGGAAACTTGGTCAGGCACCAGACGATGAAAAATTGCGCGGCAAGCGTCGCGACTGCCAGATAAAAGCCCTTGATGCGCAGGGACGGCAAACCGAACAAGATACCGACGCTTGCTGCGGTCAACCCGGCAAAAGCGAAGGAAAGCAAAATCGGGATGCCCTCGATGCGCAGCTGGAAGTTATAGGCTGCATAGGCGCCCACCGCCATGAACGCCGCCGAACCCAGCGAAAGCTGGCCGGCATAACCGGTCAGGACATTCAGGCCCAGCGAGGCAAGGGCAAAAATAAGGAAGGGAATCAGAATGGCCGAAAACCAGTATTCGCTGGCAAACAGCGGCACCCCGATGAAAGCAACTGCCAGCAGGGCAATGATGCCGATCCGGTCCTGCCGAATCGGAAAAATTTGCTGGTCGGCCGCGTAGGTCGTCTTGAATTGACCGGCTTCACGATAAAGCATGTGTTCTCTCCCTTAAACCCGGTCGATATGGCGTTCGCCGAACAGACCTTCAGGTCTAATCAGCAAGAACAGAAGTGCCAGCACGTAAGGGAACCAGCCCTCAATGCCGCCGAAGTTGCCACCAAACAGATCCTGCATGACCGGCGGAATGTAGATTTCAGCCAGCTTTTCCGAAGCGCCGATGATCAAGCCACCGACGATCGCCCCCGGCACTGAGGTGAATCCGCCGAGGATCAACACTGGCAGCGCCTTGAGTGCGGTGAAAGTGAGCGCAAACTGCACACCATTGCGCGCCCCCCACATCATGCCGGCAACCAGTGCCACGAACCCGGCCACACCCCAGACAATCGCCCAGATGTGTTGCAACGGAATACCGATCGACAAGGCGGCCTGATGGTCGTCTGCCACGGCTCGCAAAGCCCGACCGATCCGGGTGTACTGGAAGAACAGGGCAAGTGTGGCGACGAGCACGGCAGCCACGCCGGCAGCAACCAGATCGAACTTGGAAATCACCATGTTCCAGTTGTCGAGAATCCAGGGAATCGGCTCGTCGACAATGCCCAGTTCCAGCGCCCGCGGTTCGCTGCCAAAAATCATCGGCGCCAGACCTTCGATGAAGAAGGCCAGACCAATGGTCGCCATGAACAGCGCGATGGGCGGCTGATTGACCAGTTTGCGCAGCACAAACTTCTCGGTGGCGATGCCGAACAAGGTCATGATGACGAAAGCGAGGATGATCGCCAGCCACAGCGGCGCGCCCTTCTCCATGCAGCCAACCACCGATAGCGCAGCGAGATAGACCATGGCGCCCTGGGCAAAGTTGAAGACGCCGGAGGCTTTGTAGATCATCACGAAACCGAGGGCGACCAGCGCATACATCACGCCGGACAGCAGGCCGCCAATCAGAACTTCAAGGAAAAAATTCATCTCGGTCTCTCCTAATGGCCAGCACCGAGGTATGCCTTGATGACATCCTCGTTATTTTTGACGTCTTCCGGCTCGCCATCACCAATCTTCTTGCCGTAGTCGAGCACCACGACGCGGTCGGAAATATCCATGACGACACCCATGTCATGCTCGATCAGCACAATCGTTGTTCCGAACTGGTCATTGACGTCGAGGATGAAACGGCACATGTCCTGTTTCTCTTCAACGTTCATGCCGGCCATTGGTTCGTCGAGCAGCAGCATCGACGGCTCGGCCGCCAACGCCCGACCCAGCTCGACCCGCTTTTGGAGGCCGTAAGGCAGGCGACCGACCGGGGTCTTGCGGATGTGTTGAATTTCCAGGAAGTCGATCACCTCCTCGACCTTCTTGCGGTGCTCCAGCTCTTCCTTCCGGGCCCGGCCAAACCACAGCGCATGCTCGATGAAGTTGGCCTTCATCTTGGTGATGCGCCCGGTCATTATGTTGTCGAGCACGCTCATGCCCTTGAACAGCGCGATGTTCTGGAAGGTGCGGGCAATGTTCTGCTGGGCCGCCATGTGCGGCTCCATCTTCTTGCGCTCCTTGCCGTGCCAGAAAATCTTGCCTTCCTGCGGGTGATAGACGCCGTTGATGACGTTGAGCATCGAGCTTTTGCCGGCGCCGTTCGGGCCGATGATGGCGCGGATTTCATGCTCGCGAACGTTGAAGGAGATATCGGTCAGCGCCTTGACGCCGCCGAAGCGCAGGGAAATATTCTGCAGGTCGAGAATGACGTCGCCTATTTTCTTGGACATATCAGGCAGCCTTCTTCACGATCGGAAAGGTCTTGGCCTCGATGATCGTCAGATCGGCAGAAACTTTGCCGCGCCGACCATCCTCGAACTTGACCTCGGTTTCGATGAACTGATTCGCCTTGCCCGCATAGAGCGCATCGATCAGCACCTTGTATTTTTCGGCCACAAAATTGCGGCGCACCTTGCGCGTCCGGGTCAGCTCGTCGTCGTCTGGATCAAGCTCTTTGTGCAGCACGAGGAAGCGGTGAATCTGCGAATCAGCCACCATCGTGTCGTGCACCAGATCGGCATTGACCTGTTCAACGCATTCGCGGATCAGTTCGAGTACTTCCGGCTTGCCGGCCAGGTCGGCGTAGCCCGAATAGGCAATGCCACGGCGTTCAGCCCAGTTGCCGACGGCGCTGACGTCGATATTGATGAAGGCGCAGACCATGTCACGACCATTGCCAAAGCAGACCGCTTCCTTGACGTGCTGGAAGAACTTCAGCTTGTTCTCGATGTAGTTGGGCGCGAACATCGCGCCGTTCGTCAGCTTGCCGACATCCTTGGCGCGGTCGATGATCTTCAGGTGGCCATCCTCGTCGAGGAAGCCGGCGTCACCGGTCATGAAGTAGCCGTTGGCATCGATCGCCTCGGCTGTCGCGTCCGGACGCTTGTAGTATTCCTTGAGCAGCATCGGTCCCTTGACCAGCACCTCGCCGTTGTCGGCGATTTTGATTTCGACGCCCGGGGCCGGTTGACCGACGGAATCGAATTTGATCGCGCCATCCGGCTGCAGACAGACGTAGGCACAGGTTTCGGTCTGGCCATAGAACTGCTTGAGGTTGATGCCCATCGAACGATAGAAGCGGAACAACTCCGGACCAATCGCCGCGCCAGCCGTATAAGCGACGCGGATGCGGCTCATGCCGAGCACATTGCGCAGCGGGCCGTAGACCAGGATATTGCCCAGCCAGTATTGCAGCCGGTCGCCAAAGCCAACCGACTTGCCATCCAGAATGTCCGAACCACAACGCTTGGCCACGGCCATGAAGTGGTGGAACATTTTCTGTTTGATCTTGCCGGCGTCTTCCATGCGGATCATCACCGAGGTCAGCAGGCTTTCGAAAACGCGTGGCGGAGCGAAATAGCAGGTTGGGCCGATTTCGCGCAGATCGCTCATCACCGTATCGCCGGATTCCGGGCAGTTGATGGTGAAACCGGCGACCAGTGCCTGGGCGTAGGAAAATAGATGATCGCCAACCCAGGCCATCGGCAGGTAGGACAGGATGTCGCCGTCAGCGCCCAGCTTGTCGACCTGTACGCCACCCTGAGCGGCGGAGATGAAGGCGGCGTGCGTCTGGCAGACGCCCTTCGGCTTGCCGGTGGTACCCGAGGTGTAGAGCATCACCGAGATGTCGTCGAAATGACCTTGCTCGACTTCCTCGTTCAGGAAAGTCGTATGGTTCCGATCATGAATCCGGCCCATTTCCATGAGCTCATGGATGTCATGCAGGAAAGGCTGGCTGTAATGACGCATGCCGCGCGGATCGTCGTAGATGATGTGGGCGAGGCTGCCAACTTCCGGCATGACCTCGAGCATCTTGTCGACCTGCTCCTGATCTTCGACGACGACGAAACGGATGCTCGCATCCTGCAAGACGAACAACATTTCGTTGGCCACGGCATCCTGGTAAAGCGGCACCGGCACACCACCCAGGCATTGGGCAGCAGTCATCATCATGTACAGATGCGGCCGGTTGTCACCGATGATCGCCAGATTGTCGCCACGCTTGAAGCCCAGCGAGGCCAAGCCACAGGCCAACGCACGAACGCGGTCGGCAACATCGGCCCAGGTCCAGGTTTGCCAGATGCCGAGATATTTTTCACGCATGGCCGGCGCATTGGGACGGACATGGGCATGATGGAACAACAAGCGCGGAAAGGTGTGCAAACCATCCACCGCGGCGAAATTCGCCTGCTTTGGCATTTCTTGTCTCCTCCGCCGCGACTCATTGTTCGCGGTCTGACCTTCGTTCGAATCATTGTTGGCGCAACTGGCTTACACAGACCTTGCTACACCCGGACAATCTCTCACAGTTGCCGCCCAGTGTATGCACGACTGGCGCTTATAATTGTCATCCGGCAGACAATCCAGGAAATAAATTGAGAAATGCAGAGGAACTGCTCCGAACATCCGCCTGGGGGCAATCGCTCACCGAAGAGGAAATGACTCGCGCCCTGGCCGGAACGATCGAGCGTTCTTTCAGCGCCGGCGCCTTCATCTGCATGAAAGGCGAGGCGGTCGCTTACTGGATGGGCATCATCGACGGCCTGGGCAAGATGGCCAGCCACTGGACCACGGGCAAGACCACATCGCTGACCGGCATCAGCACCGGCGGCTGGTTCGGTGAAGGCTCGCTGCTCAAGAACGAAACCCGCCGCTACGACGTCATGGCGCTGCGCGAAACCCGGGTTGCCTTCATGAGTCGCAGCACCTTCCTGTGGCTGCTCGACCACAGCATTCCATTCAATCGGCACATCATCGCGCAGTTGAACGAACGCCTCGGCCAGTTCGTCGGCATGATCGAAAATGAGCGCATGCTGGACACCGATGCCCGCATCGCGCGTGGCCTGGCCGCCCTGTTCAACCCCGTGCTCTACCCCGGCACCAACCGCCTGCTGCAGATTTCGCAGGAGGAACTCGGCTATCTGGCCGGGGTTTCACGGCAGCGGGCCAATCAGGCGCTGAAAGTACTCGAAGACGCCGGGCTGGTACGCAGCGAGTATGGCGGAATCAATATCCTCGACCTCGACGGGCTGCGCTCCTTCCGCGACTGACCGACCAGGATCGAACCGCCACCGACCGGCGAACTGGCGCACCCGGACAAGGCGCTGGCGCCGAGAAGCCAAAGCATCTGGCGACGGGTAATGCGACGGTGTTGCAGACTTGAGGCAAGTTCGAGAGGATTCATGCGGCGCTCCGGATTCGAGGACAAACGGCCATTCGAATTCTGCCCTCAAATCAAGCGAGGTGAAAACCTTGATCGGCAAATTTCAATTTTTGCCCATTTTCCCGGTTGACCGCGGGATCCACCGCAATCGCCACCGGCGTCAGCGCAATGACGCCACAGGCATTCAGTCCAGACAGCCAAGCCCGCCCCCCGCAAAAACCTTCACAAACATTCCGGGCGTCCTTTGTCATAATGGCACTCTGACAAAAATTGAGGTCGTTGAAAATGCGCGCATTCTTTATCTTTTTGGCGGCGGCGTTGCTGGCAGCCGTTGCCTAGGTGTGGATAACCCTGACCTGGAGCTATTCCGAAGGTGAACGGGCTGGCTATATTCAAAAGCTGTCGCGCAAGGGCTGGCTGTGCAAGACCTGGGAGGGCGAAGTCGCCATGGTCACCATGCCCGGCGCCATTCCGGACCGCTTTGAATTTTCCGTGCGCGATGAGGCGGTTGCCGCCAAGATCAACGCCATGGCCGGCCAACGCATTGTGCTGATTTACTCGCAGCACAAGTTCGTTCCAACCAAGTGTTTTGGCGAAACCGAGTACTTCGTCACCGACGCCCGTGCCGTCAATGAACAGCCGGTGTCGACCGCCCCGGCCGTCGCCCCGCCCCTGACCCCACCAGTGGCCGCCCCTGCCTTGGCCGCTCCCGCCAAGTAAACCAGGAAACGGCGAGGTACATAGCCTCGCCGTTTTTCTCCTCATCCCAATCGGGACTGGTTGGCTGCACACCTCTCGACGTGCTGTTTGTTCAGATCGCTGACTAGGCTATAGCTAAACGTCATCGGCGCTGCCAACTTTGTTAGCTTCATCCCGGGCAGCCTCCTTGACGAGTTCCCTCGGTTCACGCTTGTTATCGGCGGCAAAGTAGAGCACCTTCCAGCCCGGTTCAGCCGTAAAAGGCTGCTCGCTGGAGTAAAGACGGAAGGTACCGTCAGGCGTCACGGCAGCAACGAGCAGCCAGTCGACGCCGGGTTCGCCGAGGCGCTGCCGCATATTCTCAAAGGTGTAGGTTTTGCTCAGGACCGATGTCTGGACTTTCCAGCCTTCGTCGAGGCGCTGATTCAGCGTCTCGAAATCGGCGCTGGCGTTGAAGGCAATATGGCCCCGCCGTTGCAGCGTCAAGCGCTTCGGCTCATGACGCGACTCCTGATGGGTGGCCAGTTGAAAGGACCGGTGATGGCCAAAACTGCGGCCCATCGCCTTGCACACCAGGGCGTTGTAAAAATCGTTGTCGGTCGCCGCCAGGAGATGGTTCAAATGCAGTGTCTCCAGTGTATTTTCGGCATGCTCGGAGAGAATTTCGCCGTAATAGATATCGATGCCATCCATGCGCGCGTTTTTTAGCCGGTGATAGCCGCCATCGACAAGCAGCACCTCAACTTCGTACTTTTTTAAGGCCTTGGCCAACTCAGTGGTCCATGGCGAGGCCCCGACAATGAGTAGTCCATTCGCCGTCTTGGCAGCGAGACCGAGGCGGCGCGAGAAGCGGCCGATGGTCAGGCCATGAGCCAGCACGGTGGTGATGATGACGAGAAAAACGATGAACGGCAGTTTCTCGCCATCGGGATAACCGGCCGCCACCAGAGCGGGGCCAAAAATACCGGCCGTCGCCGCCGCGACTATCCCACGCGGGGCAATCCAGGACAGCAGTTTGCGATCGGCCATCCGCATCGGCGCGCCAATGGTGGCCAACATAATGGTCAGCGGGCGGACGAGGAAAACCACGGCCAGGACAAACATCAGAATTCTGAAGTCCATCAGGTAAATCAGCTCTCGGTCGAGCTGCGAGGGAATGACGATGAACAGCACCGACAGCAGAATGACCGTCAGGTTTTCCTTGAAGCGCATCAAGTCTTCGCGGTCGACCAGCTTCATGTTACCGAGCACCAGCCCCATTGCCGTAACGCTGAGCAGTCCGGCTTCCTTCTGAACCATATTGCTGGCCGAATAGACGAGGAGGACGAGCACCAGCAACAAGGGCGCTTTGAGATGCTCGGGAACGAGGCCGCGCTGGTAAAGCCAACCAGTCAGCCAACCGCCACCACCACCGAGAATGACCATGACGGCCAGCGCCAGACCGAGACCGGCGACGGTTTCAGCCCAGCCACTGCCGGCAATCGTGAAATACTGGAATGCCAATACGGCGAGCAAAACGCCGATGGGATCGTTAACGATGCCTTCCCATTTGAGCAGTGATGCCGATTCCTTGTTGAGGCGAACCTGGCGCAGCAAGGGCAGGATGACAGTTGGGCCGGTGACGACAAGAATAGCCCCGAGTACCGAGGCCACCGGCCAGCTAAGTCCGGCGATATGGTGTGCGGCAAAGCTGCCGAATACCCAGGCCAGCGGCGGTCCAAGCAGGGTCAGGCGACGTATCCCCTTGCCGGCCCGACGGAACTCCTCCAGCTTCAAGTCCATGCCGCCTTCGAACAGAATGATCGCCACGCCAAGCCCGATCATTTCTGACAGATCGTGCGGCGACATGCCAGGCGCAATAAAGCCGGTGACAGGCCCGAGGATCAGCCCGACCGTAATCAGGACGACAATGGCCGGCACCTGGAAACGCCAGGCCAGCCATTGGCTGGAAAGCCCGGCAAAGAGTAGTGTCAGAAGAAGGGTAGCTGTATTCATTCACGATGCTCGACTGATGGCAGAGCGCTTTCTCCGGGCTGACGGAGAACGGAACTTTCATCCCACACGCGTTGTTCGGGGCCGGTGCCGCTCTGGCGGCAATCGCGACGGGATTTCCTGCCGGATTTTAACAGACCGTGGTCGCCCCGCCCGTTTCGCCCGTCAACTAGCGCCGACACAGCGAAAGGAGATGATCAGCATGGGTAGCTACGGTCAACCGGAAATTTAGCCCGAATTCGAAAATTCTTCGATCAGGTTGCGACTAGTCGGGGTAGCTGATGGGCAATGTTATTTCGATTTGCGTTCCAGAACCCGGGGTGCTGGCGATATTGAAGCGCATCTGGTAAATCGCGGAGAAGCGAGCGCAAGGATGAGCGAGATAGCAAACCAGATGAGCGCAGTCGAGACCTTGAAGCAAGGAGATATCGACATCGCAGTCAGCCGCCTGGATGCCATTATCGAATATCGAAAGACAACTCGACATTGCTAGCCATAATTGGGCGCCAGCCCACAAGCATCACTCGTAAACAGTGCCTTGCAGTCGCAACCCATGCCTTGGCCACTCCCGCCAAGCAGACGAGAAAACGGCGAGGTACATAGCCTCGCCGTTATTTTCTCCTCCATCCCAATCGGGACTGGTTGGCTGCGCTCCTCTCGAAGTGCTGTCTTACATGCTGCGGCGGTACTGGCCACCTACTTCGTACAGCGCAGTGCTGATCTGACCGAGCGAGCAGCATTTCACGGCATCGACCAGCACGGCAAACACGTTGCCATCCTCTATCACCGTCTGTTTCAACTTGGCCAGCATGGCCGGTGACTGATCGGCATTACGCATCTGGAAGTCCCGCAGACGCTTGATCTGCCCCTGCTTTTCATCCTCGCTCGAACGGGCCAGTTCGATTTCCTGCTGGGCCATACCTTTGGGATTCAGGAAGGTATTGACGCCGATGATCGGGTAGGAGCCGTCGTGCTTCTTGTGCTCGTAGTACATCGACTCTTCCTGAATCTTGCCGCGCTGGTAGCCGGTTTCCATGGCGCCCAACACCCCGCCGCGCGAGGCGATGGCTTCGAATTCCTTTAGCACGGCTTCTTCGACCAGATCGGTCAGTTCGTCGATGACGAAGGCGCCCTGATTCGGGTTCTCGTTCTTGGCGACGCCCCATTCGCGGTTGATGATCAACTGGATGGCCATGGCGCGGCGCACGGACTCTTCGGTCGGCGTGGTGATCGCTTCGTCGTAGGCGTTGGTGTGCAGCGAATTGCAGTTGTCGTAAATGGCGATCAGGGCCTGCAGCGTGGTGCGAATGTCGTTGAAGTCCATCTCCTGAGCGTGCAGCGAACGGCCGGAGGTCTGGATGTGGTACTTCAGCTTCTGGCTGCGCTCGTTGGCACCGTACTTGTTCTTCATCGCAATCGCCCAGATGCGACGGGCAACGCGGCCAATCACGGAATATTCCGGGTCCATGCCGTTGCTGAAGAAGAAGGACAGGTTCGGGGCAAAATCGTCGATGTGCATGCCGCGCGCCAGATACGACTCCACGTAGGTAAAGCCGTTGGACAGCGTGAAGGCGAGCTGGCTGATCGGGTTGGCACCGGCTTCGGCAATGTGATAACCGGAGATCGACACCGAGTAGAAGTTCTGCACCTGGTGATGGACGAAGAATTCCTGAATATCACCCATCATCTTGAGGGCAAATTCGGTCGAGAAGATGCAGGTGTTCTGCCCCTGGTCTTCCTTCAAAATATCGGCCTGCACTGTGCCACGCACCGAAGACAGGGTCCATTCGCGGATTTTCTGGGCTTCATCTTCGGTCGGCTGACGACCGTTGTCAGCCTTGAACTTGGCCATCTGCTGGTCGATGGCAGTATTGAAGAAGCAAGCCAGAATGATCGGCGCCGGGCCATTGATGGTCATCGAAACCGAGGTCGTCGGGCAGACCAGGTCGAAGCCGTCGTAGAGCACCTTCATATCGTCGAGGGTAGCAATCGATACGCCGGAATTGCCGATCTTGCCGTAGATGTCCGGACGCTCGTCAGGATCGCAACCGTACAGCGTGACCGAGTCGAAAGCGGTGGAGAGGCGATGCGCCGGCATGCCTTCGGAAACGCGCTTGAAGCGACGGTTGGTGCGGAAGGCATCGCCTTCACCGGCGAACATGCGGGTCGGATCTTCACCTTCGCGCTTGAAGGCGAAAACGCCTGCCGTGAAGGGGAAGGAGCCGGGAACGTTTTCCTTCATCAGGAAGCGCAGGGTTTCGCCATCGTCGGTGAAGCGCGGCAGGATGACCTTCCGGATCTTGGTGCCGGACAGCGACAGGCTGGTCAGCTGGGTACGGATTTCCTTGTCGCGGATCTTCACCACGTATTCGTCACCGGAATAGGCGGCGACGGTATCCGGCCACATGTCGAGCAGCTTCTTCGCCTTAGGGTCCTGCGCGCCATCCTTTACCGCGGTCAGTTCATCAAAGTCGGCGATCGACTTGTCGCACTCGGCAAAAATGCCCTTGGAAATACGCAGCGACTGGCGCTCGCGGGCAATCATGACCTGTGTCTCGGTATGAGCGTGGTAGCCACGCACACTTTCGGCGATCTCCGCCAGGTAGCGGACGCGCTGAGCCGGGACGATGGCTCGCTGGGCCGAGGACTGCTTGACGGTGACGATCGGCAATTTGCCGGGCTTCAGTTTCAAGCCTTTTTCGGTGAGGGCCGGTACCAGCGCCTGATATAGCGCGGTCACGCCGTCGTCGTTGAAGCGTGCTGCCTGGGTGCCGAACACCGGCATTTCGTCAGTGGATGTCGAGAAGGCTTCGCGGTTGCGCTGATATTGCTTGCGTACGTCACGCAGCGCGTCTTCGGCGCCCTTGCGATCAAACTTGTTGATCGCCACGAAATCGGCGAAGTCGAGCATGTCGATCTTTTCGAGCTGGCTGGCGGCGCCGAATTCCGGCGTCATCACGTATAGCGACAGATCGACGAAAGGTACGATCGCCGCATTACCCTGGCCGATGCCGGAGGTTTCAACCACCACCAGATCGAATCCTGATAACTTGCAGGCGGCAATCACCTCAGGCAGCGCGACGGAAATTTCTGAACCGGTATCGCGAGTGGCCAGCGAGCGCATGAAAATGTTCGGATGCTCGATGGCATTCATGCGAATTCGGTCGCCGAGCAGCGCGCCACCAGTACGCTTGCGCGACGGGTCGATGGAGATCAGGCCGATCTTCACGGTGTCATTTTGATCGAGGCGGAAGCGGCGAACGATTTCGTCGGTCAGCGACGACTTGCCAGCACCACCCGTGCCGGTAATGCCAAGCACCGGCACACTCATCTCGGCGGCCGCCTTGAGCAAAGGCTCTTTCAACGCCGGCGCTTCACCATTTTCCAGCAACGTAATGACGCGGGCCAGCAAGCGCTTGTCGCCTGCCTTCAGGCCGGCGAGCACCTGTTCGACCCCGGGCACACCTTCTGTTGCCAGATCGTAATCGGCATTCTGCACAACCTCGTTGATCATGCCCTGCAGACCAAGATGAACACCATCTTCCGGCGCGTAGATGCGGGTTACACCATACTGGTGCAGCTCCTTGATTTCAGAAGGCACGATCACCCCGCCGCCGCCGCCGAACACCTTGATGTTCTCGCCACCATTTGCCTTGAGCAGGTCGATCATGTACTTGAAAAATTCGACGTGACCGCCCTGGTACGAGGTGATGCAAATCCCCTGCACATCTTCCTGCAATGCCGCATTGACGATTTCCTGCACCGACCGGTTGTGACCAAGGTGGATCACCTCCGAGCCAGTCGATTGCAGGATGCGGCGCATGATGTTGATCGAGGCATCGTGACCATCGAACAACGCGGCAGCAGTCACGAAACGCACCTTGTTCTTGGGCTTGTACGGGGAGAGCTTCTTGGCAACAGAAAGATTGGTCATATCGGCGGTCTCATCGAAAAGTGGTGAAGGCGCCATATTAGTCCGCATTATTGGTCTGACCATTGCCGAGAACGACGACAATCGTGCAAATTCCGCCAAGATGATAGAGTGCTACGGTCAACCGGAAAAATCGAGCAAAATGCTGCATCGCACCAATACAGATTCAACCTTAGGCACACAAGCCACTGTTGCAATGGGCTTTGTTGTCGGAATGCTGTCCGGCCTCAATCGACGACGAATTGACCCGCTACCACTTCTACAGGCGACCGGGATTGATATTGCAGACACCGCCAGCCGAATCCCCATCGAACGCTATGCTGCTCTCTACAACCGGCTCAACCACGAACTGGACGACGAAGGCTTCGGTCTTTTCGCCCAGCCCATGCGCGTTGGCAGTTTTGAGTTCATGTGCCGAGGCTGCCTGAGCGCGCCCACACTGGCTGACGCATTGATGCGCGCCAGCCGATTTTTGCGTATTGTTCTGCCCGATCTAGCCGTCAGCGTCCGCCGTTCGCAAGGTCGCGCCGAACTAGTCATCGCCGAAACGCGCAAACTTGCCGACAAGCCTGACGACCTTGGGCGTGTCTTCGCCTTCGAATGGCTACTTCGCCTGCTGCACGGTCTTTCAAGCTGGCTGGCCGGACGCGGCATCGGCTTGGACAGCGTCATTTTCCCCTATCCAAAGCCCCTTCACTTTGCCGACTACCCGCTGATCTTCACCGAGGACTCGCGCTTCGCGCCGACAGTTGCCAACGGTACCGGGACGCTGATTGCCAGCTTCAACGCAAATCTGCTCGACTTGCCCATACGGCGCGATGAAGCCGCCCTCGCCGCTTTCCTCGAAGGCGCTCCCGGCAAGATCACCACGCTTTACCGGCGCGACCGGGAAATGGTCATTCGTGTCCGTGATTTGCTACGGGCCGCATTGCCCGACACGCTCAGTCTCGATGACATAGCCGGCCGCATCCATCTTTCCCCGCGCACCATCCACCGCCGACTGGAAGAAGAAGGCTCCAGTTTCCGCGGCATCAAGGACGCCCTGCGCCGCGACATGGCACTATCCCGCCTCACCAAGACCAAGGATTCCATCGCCAAAGTCGCTGCCGACCTCGGCTACGCCGACACCTCGGCCTTTTATCGGGCCTTTGTAGATTGGACAGGCATGGCACCGCTACACTATCGACAAAAATGGGCAGGAAAATCTGCCTGATCGAATTGAAGGATATCGACGATGAAACTTAAATCTGCATTTTTAGCGCTATCTTTGTTGCTAAGCAGCCTCGCCTGGAGCGCCGGTTTTCTTGAGCGTGAAATCTATTTCTCGGAAGCGGATATTCAAACGCAGGTCGAGAAAAGCGGCACTATGCAGAAAAGCTACGGCAACGGCCTGGTAATTGTCTCCTTCATCGAGCCCCCCAGGATCACGCTGGGTACCCCGGAAGGGCGGGCGGCACTATCCGCTCACATCAATATTTCGCTGCTCGGCAATCCGCCGGTGCCGGTATTAGTCGAAGGCACATCGGGGTTGCGCTACGACGACCATACGAAGGCCTTCTTTCTGGACAATCCAGTCGCCCACTCGGTGCAGTCACAAGCCATTTCGCGGGAAACCGAACCGATGGCCCGGCAAGCCATCACCCAATTGATGACTTCGTACTTTCGCGCCAAGCCTGTCTATGTTCTGCGCGAAAATGGCACCGCCCAGGAACAGGCGGCCCGCTGGCTCCTCCGCTCGATCCGCATCGAACCGGGCCGCGTTGCCGCCATCCTGTCGCCCGTCTGAAGAAATCAGTCCGATCCAAATTCGCGGGCGTAGGGCTCGCGCAAATCAACCGGCTTGATACTCTTCTTGCGCATGCGAATGTTCAGCATCTCGACGCCTACCGAGAAAGCCATGGCAAAGTAGATGTAACCTTTCGGCACATGGTGGCCGAAACCATCGGCAATCAACACCACGCCGACGACGACGAGGAATGACAAGGCAAGCATCTTGATCGTCGGGTGATTCGAGACGAATTCGCCAATTGATCGTGCGAACAGCATCATCAAGCCAACCGAAGCGACGACGGCGGCAATCATCACGCCAACCTGACTGACCATACCGATGGCAGTGATAATGGAGTCCAGTGAAAAAACCAGATCGATGACAATGATCTGGGCTATGACGCCAACGAAACTTGATGCCACCTTGCTGGAAGCCTCGCCCTCCTCGCCTTCGAGCAACTGGTGAACCTCTCCGGTACTCTTCCAGATCAGGAAGAGACCGCCAGCAATCAAAATCATGTCACGGCCCGAAATGCCATAGTCAAACAGGGTCAGCACCGGCTCGGTCAAGCCAACGATCCATGACAGCACCAACAGCAAGCCGATCCGCATGAACATCGCGAGAAAAAGGCCGATCCGGCGCGCCATCTCCTGCTTCTCCCTGGGCAACTTGTCGACCAGGATGGAAATGAAAATAATGTTGTCGATACCAAGCACCAGCTCCAGCGCAGTCAGCGTGAAGAAAGCGATCCAGATTTCGGGCGAGAGCAGGAACTCGAGCATGGGAGGAAGAGCGATAAATGATCAGGCGCCCATTGTAGAAAGCAAGGGAATGTAGCGCCACCGATTCGCCATAAGCATCACTTCGAAAAAGCCGAAGGGTCATTTGGGGCACGATCAGACTGCACTTCGTCATGGCCAGCTCGAAGCGACTAGCCGCTCGAATAAACGAAGGCAGATTGCCAATAATTCACGCCAAAATCAGGTGAACGAATATCCGTGACTGACTTTCAGGGTATGGTGGCGGAAAAAGCGTGCAGTATTGACGGGAACATTGTTCAAGGCTGCCCATTCAACGCCCGCAGCGTCGAACTGCCGTGGACGAACCACCTTCCATCACCGATACACTTCCCGTTAAACAGACATCAAACATGGACCAGCACACACAACTTGGACAGGAATGGCAGACCCTGCAGAATAACCATGAGCAGTACGAAAAGTTCGCGCTAGTCATCAAATTGACCAGCATCGTTTTGTGTCTGAGCGGTCTGGTATTCGGCCTCCCGCTGCGATGGATAGCGTTCGGCATCGCACTGTGCTGGCTGCAGGAAGGCGTCTTCAAGACCTATCAAGCCAGACTGGGCGAGCGCCTGCTACGCATTGAGACTCTGCTCAGGCAAGCGCCACAAGACATGGAAGCCATGCAACTTCACTCGGCATGGTTGCTCAAGCGCCCGGGATTGCTGCGACTATTGGCCGGCTATGCCGGCAGCGCTTGCCGCCCGACCGTCACGCTGCCCTACTTGCCGCTCTTGCTGGCATTGGGCGGTGAGTATTGTTTTTCCGGGCTCTGAGAGAGACGCGGCAGGCGTCGATACTTGGCATTTTTTTGCAAAGCCCCGACCGGGCCATTCATTCCACCAAGGAGTAAAGATGGGCAACGCAAAATCCCGTGAAGTCACGCTGGCAGTCAAAATAACCGACGAATTGAATGCTGCATTGGACAAACTGCGGCAGAGCTGGAAGGAGGCACCGTCCAGCATACCTCGGGGACTGGCGTGCTCGGAGTCAAAAGAAGGACAGTTCGTCCTGGTTGCATCCGAAGCGGCCTTCGTCACGCTGCCTGGCGCCTGTGTCATCAAAGGCATTGGCGCGCTGGAGCTTCTCGGCGAAGAACCGGCTTTTGAAGAGGGAGCCAAGTCAAAGTCGCTGATTCTCAAGGCAACGGCAGACGGCTGGAAATTCTCCGTCAAATTCGTGCCGCCTATCGTTCGCCTGAGAAACAGCTAAGCGCAGAACTATTTGTCCAGCGCCTTTTCCAGGGCTGCCAGCAGCTTCAAGGCGCGCTCCCGATTTTTTTCATTGGCCGCAGTACGTTCCGCAACATTGGCTGAATCGGCCAACGATGCCTGCACCAGCGCCTCGTGAGGCGTCAGACCGCCCAAGGCGGCATCCAGCATCTGATCGGCTTTTGCATCGAGATCCTCTTCCGACATTGGATTCTCTATTTCTTCTTCCGACATTCGATTCTCCATGTGAGTCGGCGAACTTCTTTACCGTTTCTGTGGCGCGAGTAAAGGTGCCATCAGAAGATGGCACCTTTACTCGCGCCACAGAAGGGGGCGACAACCGGGTCGACGATTCGACCCCGCTGGTTTTACTTTACGCCAGGCTTCCGGCCTGGAGCCGGACGTGGAATATACCCGGAGAGGCGACACTGAAAACCTTCTATCGCCTTGCCTTTAACGTAACTGGTAAACGTACAGCGTGAGATATCGCCGCGCGCAGATAGTTCAGACAGGGAAACCCGGACTTCATCCAGCGAAATATTGGTTGCCTCGGCAATATCAAAATCGAGCAGTTGGCCGTGTTTCTTAAGGTGTTCGAGAACCTTTGCAGTGTTCATCAGGATTCCTTTCTGTAGCTTGACCAGTAATCGCATCAGCATAACCGCTTTTTAAGCAGCTAATACCACCAATGCGTCCCAAACAGCGAACGAGACTGGATCGAAGCAAAGAGCGGTTGACTGGATCAAGAAAAAAAGCCCGCGCTAGGCGGGCTTGAATCCACTTCCTGGAGGAGATGGAGGAGACAGCCCAATTATCTCCAAAAACATTGTGCGCCGCAACAATATTTTTGTATCGAATTGTTACCTTATCCTTAATAAGTACACCTGCAGCGTTGCTGCACTGCCTGAACAATCAATTAGACAAATATAGGCTGGAAATAAAAAAGCTCCGCGGATTACGCGGAGCTTTTTGTTTCGGAGGACCGAAAAATTACTTGGACTTCTTGGTCACGGCAGCCATGTTGGCTTGAGCAGCGTCAGCGAATTGCTTGGCGACGGTGTTCATGTTGCCAAAAGCGGAATTGGCAGCAGCAATTGCGCTCTGAATCGCGGCAACAGCACCTTCAGAACCAGCCGGAGCAGACTTGGTGGCCATTTCGACCATACCAGCCATCGACTTCTTGAAGTCGCCGAACTGGGCTTCAACCATCTTGGCCAGTTCTTGCTGGGTCTGGGCGGTGATTTCGTACACCGAACGCGAGTAAGCAACAGCCTTCTCGACAGCCGGCTGAGCCAGGGCGGTTTGAGCAGCCAGGGCAGCCTTCGGATCCTTGGCATCCATGACCGACTTGACGCCGGAAACGGTATCTTCCAGAGCGGCACGGGCGGTATTCAGATTCAGTGCAGCGATGCGCTCGGCAGAAGCCAGGGCGGTATTGGCAACAGACAGCAGGGAGTCAACGGTTGCTTTGTTGGCGGCGGTGAATTGTTCGGTATTGATAGACATGGATGTCTCCTGGATAAGGTTGTCGGTGTGTTCGGTACTGAGTATAGCGCACAAATTCGAAAAATTGTGCACTGCAACAATTTTATTTGATCCTGAATTTTACGGTTTGAGTTCGTGGCCCATCTTCCGCGGTCAACAGGAAAAAAACAGAAAAATTGAAACCTTAAAAAACCTTCATTTTCATTGCGAGAATCAGCCGCTTTTATAGCATGGCGAACTGCTGCTCGGTCAACAGTCAGCCTGATTTATCCACCGCCACGGTCAACCGGAAATAAGTGCCAAAAACGAAAACCTGCTGACGCGCAGATCTTCGTTTCAAGGCAGCACAAGCGCTTCGGCGTGGCTGAATGCTAAAGCAGCGCGGGGTCTACTTGGCCGCGCCTTTATCCATGCCCGTACGATGGCCGTGCTTGCGATGAATTCCGCGCCTTGAACCGGCATAAAGTTCGTCGAATGTCACCTTCTGTTCTGGCGTCAGCACCGCATAAAACTCCTTGAGCGCGGCAACACGTTCAACCATGCGAGCCTGGTTATCCTTCATCCGTTCCAGCATCATGTCGGCCCGCTCGGGAGAGCTCAGCTTTGCCCAGGCTTCCGACTTCGGATCGTTTCGGTTCTTCACCATGGGACTCTCGGCGGCGACGAATTTCTTCCACGCACCATCCTGATCCGGCGACAGCTTCAGGGCCTCAAGCACCTTGTTGTGATGACGCTCCAGCCGCTCACCACGGTGCTCGTAAAAGCTGCCGTGATCTCCCTTGGGCCAGCATTCATAGGGCGCGGCAATGGCCGGCACGGCGAATCCGGTCAGACAGGAGGCGAGAAGCACAGTGGAAAACAAAGTACGGTAACGGGTCATGACTATCTTCCTTTTCTAGACATCGGGTTGCTTAAACCTACTCACCAAGCGGTACTTCATTTCTCACGACAAGCTCACTTCCCGTATGCCATCTGTCGACAGCGCCTGGTTGGTGAGATACGGAATGACCATGCCGCGCGCCAAATCCTCAATGGCCACGGCGCGTATGATTGGAGCACGCGACCTAGCCCCGCCAAAAATAGTAGCGAAAGCCACGTCGGCGGCGTCGCGACCTGTACCAAAGCGCACAAAGCCCATCGGTACGGCCTCGCCGGAGGGATCGAAGATGTACCAACGATCGCCCAGATAGACCTCGACGTAAGCTTGAAAATCAGATGGCCCAAGCGCTGGATCGGCCCCATAGTCGGTACCGGAAGCAAAACGCGCCGGGATATTGACTGCACGGCACAGCGCGATCATCAGGTGGGCGAAATCCCGGCAGACGCCAACGTGCTGCGCCAGCGTGTCGATAGCCGAGGTATTGGAGTTCGAACAGTTCGAGGTGAACTTAACGTTGCTTCGCACCCAGCTCTGAATAGCGAGTACGCGGCTATAACCTTGGGGCAGGTTGCCAAATTCGCCAGTCGCCAGCTTGGTCAGCAAGTCCGATTGGCAATAGCGACTGGGATAGATGTAACTGATCACCTCGGGTGGCAAATTACACACGGGCACCTCGGCGATCTCTGCCGGTTCGGCGAAGTGATGCGCCAGATCCACGGTCGCCATGTAAACCAGCTTCAATTCGCCTGGCAAGGCATGCACATACAAGTATCGATTGCCGCTTGCCGGGTCCGTATGCACTCGCTGGGCAATCGGCTGGTTCACAGTCATGCTTTCGACGATCACCGTCTGGCTTGGCGTATAAGCAGCCTGGACATTCAGGATGAAATCGGCGCCTTGTGCCTCGACCTCATAGTCCAGCTCAATTCGTAATTCCATGCGGATCATGCTGCGACCCTCGCCTTACTGGCGCACGGCTGCACCAATTGAGACATTGATATCAATATTTCATTTGCCATTAAGAAGCTCCTAGATTTACCAAATTTCACTATCCACCCGGGTATCGCTCGCATCTGTGCGCCATCGCACATTGCCACCCATTCTCGTTTTATCGATAAATCCGACACTGTCCTTGCCACCAAAACGCTATGTGCGGTGCCGTACATACGCACCCAAAATTTTGAACTATGCTAAATAGTTGTACGTTCTGGATATTGTTCTGGACATTTGCCTTGCGAATGTTTCACACGGAGGCCCATATGCAAACCAGCCTGATAGTCATAGACCACCCGAAGCAGAATCGCATTCTGGCGGCGCTTCCGGTGGAAGAATACGCACGCCTGCTCGACGATCTTGAACTCATCGCGCTTGAACTTGGCCATGTCCTTTATGAGCCAGGCGACAGCCTCAAGTACATCTATTTCCCGACAACGTGCATCGTTTCCCTGGTATTCACCACCAAGCGGCGCCTCGGCCGAACTCGCCATCGCTGGCAATGACGGACTGATCGGCACTCCGCTGGTGCTTGGCGGAGAAAGAACGAATCACCGGAGCGTCGTGCAAAGTGCCGGCAAAGCCTATCGAATCAAGGCTGACGTCATCCGCTGGGAACTCCATCAAGACGGCGTCTTGCGGCAACTTGCACTGCGCTACACTCAGGCACTGATGACGCAGATGGCGCAAAGCATCGTTTGCAACCGCCACCATACGGTAGATCAGCAACTGTGCCGCTGGCTGCTGCTCAGCCTCGACCGACTGCCCGGCAACCAGCTCAACATGACCCAGGAACTGATCGCCAACATGCTGGGCGTACGGCGCGAAGCGGTCACCGAAGCCGCCGGCAAACTGCAGGCGGCGGAGCTGATCCAGTACCGCCGGGGACGCATTACCGTCATCGACCGACCAGGCCTCGAAGTACGGGTTTGTGAATGCTACAAGGTCGTCAAGTCCGAGCTCGACCGCCTGTTTCTTGAAATCCCCCCTCCGCTGCCGCTCGCCCCCCGGGCGCGGCCCAGTCCCGCAACATTGCGGCGGCGGGCTGAAGCACGCCTGCAGCAAACGGACATAGCCGAATTAGCGGTACAGCCCAGGAATACCGAACATCTGGTGCACGAACTCCAGGTCCATCAGATCGAACTGGAAATGCACAACGAAGAACTTCGTATCGCCTACGACGAAGCCGATGCCTTGCGTGCGCGTTATGCCGACATCTATGACTTCGAGCCGATTAGCTACGTCACCATCGACCCCGAAGGCACCATCCTCGACGTTAATCTGGCCGGCGCCATCCTGCTCGGAATCAAGCGCTCGCAAAAAGGCCGCAAGCGCTTTGCCGCCGCCATCAAACCGGAATACTTGCCGATCTTTAATCAATTTCTCGCTGCTGCGCTCATCTCTCGCAACAAGGAAAGCTGCGAGATTGCGTTGCTACCCACCGGACAGCGCCCGGAAACCATGGTCAGGATAGACGCGGTTCACGATGAAGCCGAGCAGGAGTGCCGCATGGTCATCATCGATATTTCGGTGGAAAAGGCGGCCGAGAAAGCGATACTTGAGCGCAGCCAGTACCAGCGGGCTTTGCTGGACAATTTCCCGTTCAGCGTCTGGCTCAAGGACAAGGACAGCGCCTTTCTTGCGGTCAACACGCCTTTTGCCAAAAATTATGAATGCTCTACAGCCGAAGCGCTGGTTGGCAAGACTGATTTCGACATCACCTCCCGGGAAAACGCGGTATCCCGCCAAAATGAAGACCGTTCAGTACGGCAGGGAGGCACACCTCAACACACGGAAAAGATCGTTGAAATCGACGGGGAACAGCACTGCTTCGAGATTTACAACAGCCCGATCAGCATCGATGGGCAGTCAACCGGCACCATGGGCTTTGCTCGTGACGTGAGCGAGCGCCATTTCGCGATCGAAGCACTGAAGGAAAGTGAACAGCGCTTTCGGCGATTTATAGAAAACATCCCGCTCGGCATCTCCATCACCCAGGATGGCCAGATCAAATTCATCAACCCCAAAGGCGCTGATTTAATCGGTTATAACCCGGAGGACTGTATCGGCCGTGACTTTCTGTCACTCATCCATGAAGCAGACCACCCTGTTGCCAAAGAAGTTCACCGCCGGCGAATGGCAGGGGATACCTCAACGGCGCAATATGACGTGAGAATTCTCCACAAACAGGGTCACGCCATCCAATTTCGTGTCCGGGCCAGTGCGGTGGAATGGGAAGGCCGCATCGCCAACATGTCCATTTTCGAGGAAGTTACCGAGAGCCAATTTGCCCACGCCGAATTGCGACGACTGGCCACGACGGACTCCTTGACGGAACTGGCCAACCGGCGGCAATTCATGGAGCGGATGGCCGAAGCATTGTCCAGGTTTCATCGTGACCCAGAGCAGATCGCCTCCGTACTGATTCTCGACATCGACCACTTCAAGAACGTCAACGACACGCACGGGCATGCGACCGGTGATGCTGCGCTCTGTCTGTTTTCATCGCTGCTGCGCGACGAACTACGCCGAGAGGATACCGCTGCCCGTATCGGTGGCGATGAATTTGCCATCCTGCTTCCAGGATCCGATCTGCACTCGGCTACCACTTTTGCTGAGCGCCTGCGTGAAAAAATTGCCGAAACTACGGTTTCGATGGGGAACGGCAAACTTGCCATCGCCGTCAGCATCGGCATTGCTGCCCTCAATGCAACCGATACGACAACTGACCAAGCCCTCGCTCGCGCCGACGCAGCGCTTTACAGTGCCAAGTCTGCGGGTCGCAACCGGACTGAAGTCGCAACCAACATAAGCAGCAAGGCCGACACCGGGCGCCATGAAAGCGTTTAGGCGTCTGACCAGAACGGCTTAGCGAATTTCCAGCACGCTGTCATCCCAAGCGGCGTGCTTTTCCAGCCCGAGCAGATTGGCAACAGTTGCCGCGATGTTCGAGAGGCCGGCCGTGTCGGTCTGCTTCAGGCCCAGTTTGCCGCCGCTGGCATTGTCGTAAAGGATCAACGGAACCGGGTTCAGCGTATGCGCCGTCTTGGCCTTGAACGATCCGTCCTTGTTCAGCGCTGGCTGCTTGGTCTTTTTATCCAGCTCGAACATTTCGTCCGCATTGCCGTGGTCAGCCGTGATCAGCGCCACGCCGCCCGCCGCATCGACGGCCTGCAGCACGCGGGCCAGCGACAGGTCTACCGCCTCGACGGCCAGTGTCGCCGCGTAGAAGTTACCGGTGTGGCCAACCATGTCGCCATTGGCGAAATTGCAGCGTAGCGTCCTGTATTGGCCGGACTGGATGGCGGCGATCATCGCATCGGCGATTTCGGCCGCCTTCATCCACGGGCGCTGCTCGAAAGGAACGACGTCGCTTGGTACTTCCTGCCAGGTTTCGCCCTCGAACTTGCCGGAGCGATTGCCATTCCAGAAATAGGTGACGTGGCCGAATTTTTGCGTTTCCGAGCAGGCGAACTGGGCGATGCCGGATTTGCTGAACCATTCACCGGTGGTGTCCTTGATCGCCGGCGGGGCAACGAGGAAGCGGGCCGGCAGCTTCAAGTCGCCGTCGTATTGCAGCATGCCGGCGTAGGTCACTTTCGGGGCGCGGACGCGGTCGAACTTGTCGAAATTAGCCTCTTCGAAGGCGCGGGTGATTTCAATGGCCCGGTCGCCGCGGAAGTTGAAGAAGACCACCGAATCGCCATCCTCGATGGTGCCGATGGCCTTGCCGTTATCAGCAATGACAAATTCCGGCAGATCCTGGTCGATGGTGCCCGGATGCTGCTCGCGCAGGCCGTTGACGGCTGCGGTCGCATTCGGGAACTGCGTACCTTGACCGAGCACATGGGTCTTCCAGCCCTTCTCCACCATCGGCCAGTTGGCATCGTAGCGGTCCATCGTAATGAACTGGCGGCCACCACCCGAGGCGATACGGGCATCGAAGCCGTCGGTACTGACGTCAGCGAGGAAGGCTTCGAACGGAATTACATACTCAAGCGCGCTGGTCTCCGGCACATCGCGACCGTCAAGCAAGGCGTGGACGCGCACGGTCTTGATGCCTTCGGCCTTGGCCTGAACGACCATGGCCTTGAGATGATCGATATGACTATGCACATTGCCATCAGAGAAAAGGCCGAGGAAATGGATGACGCTACGGCCATCCTTGGCGCCAGCGATGATCTGGTGCCACGCCTCCCCCTGCCAGATCGCGCCAGAGGCAATTGCGTCAGCAACCAGCGACGCGCCCTGGCTATAAATCTGGCCAGCCCCAATGGCGTTATGCCCCACTTCCGAATTGCCCATGTCGTCGTCGGACGGCATGCCGACGGCGGTGCCATGGGCGCGCAGGCGGATATTCGGGTAGTTGGCGAACAGGCGATCCAGCGTCGGCTTCTTCGCAGCGGCGATGGCGCTGCCGACGTCGGTCTTGGGCAAGCCGTAGCCGTCCATCACGATAATGACGACAGGGCCTTGAATTCCTTGGAAATTGGTGAGCTTCTGCAGCATGATGGGTTCCGGCAGCGAGGGAAAAGCAGTATTTTACCTTTCGCACCGCCCAAAACCCATGGAAAACCCGATGTCAGCCCAGCTCAAACCCAGTGAAATCGTCCGCCTGCTCTCCGAACATGTGATCGGACAGGAAGAGGCCAAACGCACGCTGGCCGTCGCCATCTACGGGCACTTCCGGCGCATGGCGGCAAACGCTATGGAAGACAGCGTCGAACTGACTAAAAGCAACATCCTGCTCATCGGACCGACCGGCACCGGCAAAACGCTGCTCTGCGAAACGCTGGCCCGGATACTCAACGTTCCATTTGTGACCGCCGACGCCACGTCACTGGCCCAGACGCAATTCGTCGGCGACGAGATCGAGGCCATCCTGCATCGTCTGCTCGACCGTGCCAACGGCGAGATTGAGCGCGCCCAGCGCGGCATTGTCTTCGTCGATGAAGTCGACAAGCTCAAGGCCGTCGGCGGCGAAGCACGCGCCACCTCGGGCGAAAGCGTGCAGCACGCGCTGCTCAAGATCATGGAAGGTGCGCCGGTGCGGCTCAAGGACGGCCGGCATATCGATACGACGAACATCCTCTTTATCTGCGGTGGCGCCTTCGTCGAACTTGACCGCATCCTGACCAAGACACAAACCTTCGGCTTCATTTCGACCACCGGCGGCGATGATCAGAAAATCCTCGAACGCCTGAATGCCCGCATCAAGCCGACCGACCTGCTCGAATTCGGCCTGATCCCCGAATTCGCCGGCCGCCTGCCCATTGTCACCCGCCTGCACGACCTGACGCAGGACATGCTGATCCGCATCCTGACCGAGCCGAAGAACGCCATCTACCGCCAGTTCCGCGCCATGCTGGCAGCCGACGGCGTCGACCTTCAGATCGACCCCACCGTCTTTCGCCAGATGGCCGAGCTGGCCATCGAATACAAGGCCGGGGCGCGCAGCTTGCGGGGCATCTTCGAAGAGATGATGACCGACGTGATGTACGCCGTGCCGGACAATCCGGCTATTCGGCGGGTGGTGATTCGCTCGCTGTTCGAGCGGGCAGAAATTTCCACTGTTTAGGCGGCAAGCACCGATTCCACGGTCAACCGGAAAAAATGCCCAAAATTGAAATTTCCTGATGACGATTATTCAGGCACCTGACCCCGCGCCCTGATTTCAGACTTTTTATGCATGGGCGGGAAAACATCCTTCTCGAACCAGCGATGAAAACGCTGCGCCCGCTCATCAAATTTGTGGGCGCGATGATTCAGCCATGCCAGCACCGCCGCCTCGCCAAACCACCAGTCGCCGCGCTCATCCTGAAAAAACCCGTGCTCGCCATAAGCAATGCACATGCGCCGCCGGGTCTGCTCATCCGGACGCTCGCGCATGATATTAAAGACATCCTTGGCCATCACCCGGCACTGATCCACATCCCACTCAACCCTCACCTGCAGGTCATTGAACGCGTGGTAGCTGCCATTAAACTCTTGCAGCGCCAGCCAGCGAAAGCCGCGATAACCCGCCGAGCCGTGGTTGAGAATGAGGCGAGCCACTAAACCACCCAGAATCGGCACGCAGACGACAAAGCCAATCAGCCGACCGAAGAGGAAAGAGGCCACGACGAAACAGATCGCAAGGGATAACACGGCCAGCCCGTAGGTCAGCCAGCGTGAGTTCCGATCATGTGGGTCAGCAGGCGAAAATATGGCCATCAGGTTTGAGCTGGTTAACCGCGCAGGGTTTGTTGCAAATATCAGCGAGAAAGTCGCCGCTACGCCAACGGCAAGGATTATACGAAGCAGCACGAAAAAAAGGGCCCGAAGGCCCAAAGACGCAAGGAAAAACAGTCGTTTAGAACGAGAAATTCAAACCGGCCATATAGCCCTCCGGATCAAACCCCGGCGTGAGCACATTACCCACCAAATTACCGCCATCGGCCAGGCTGTACCTCGCATTCTGGCTGTTCAGCATCTTGCCCCACGATGCGTAGAGTTTGGTGTTCGGGTAGAGGTCATAGGCATAGCCCAGACCGATCAACTTGGCATCTCGGTTGAGCGGCGAGCGATCGTTGAAATTGGTATAGCTCGAATAAATTTTGTGGCTGCCGATGGGCACTGAGGCACTGACGCTCCAGCCTGACGATTTGGACAAGGACTTCGTCACGCTCTCATAGTTGCCACCGGATATCTTGCCGCCAACTGCCGTAGCGTGAACTTTCACGACGCCAAAGTCATAGTTTGCCGCGACTTGCCAACCCGTTTTTCTGGCCAAACCGATTTCACCCGCCGACTCAAAGCTCGCGTTGTAAATATTCCAGCCGGTGACTGCGGCGTTGAATGCACCGTTCTTGTAGAACAATGCAAGATCGTAACCTTGGCCAGCCTTGTCGTTGGTCTTGGTCGTCCCGGAAACCACCGTATCGCTGAGTACATTGTTTTCGCTGCCTGTCGTATAAGTCAGATGGCCAGTAAAGCCGTAGAGATTCGGCGTCAGGTAGACCATCGAATTATTCACCCGGGTAGGCATGCCGGCCACCGGCAAAATGGAACCCGAATACCCGTAAAACCCGACCCCCATCGCGTTGCCGGTCACGGCTGCGGCAAGATAGGAACCGGCATATTGACGGCCAATCGTTACCGAGCCATATCGGCCCGACGCCAAGCCAGCGTAAACCTGACGGGAAAACAGTTGTGACCCCGTGCCCAATTGCCCGCCGGACGAAGCCGCTGAATTGTTGATGCCAGGCACCACACTGGCATTACCGGTATTACCGGTATCCAGCAAAACGCCTGCCTCCGCCAAACCAAGCACTTTCAGATCGCCACCAAGCGAACGCTCGCCCTTGACACCGATACGGGAAGACGCAAGCCCGCCAGAACCAAAACTTGCTTTATGGCCGGCGCCACTATTCATGCTGGAGACATTGACGTCTGCGACCCCGTATACCGAAATTCCTGACGTGTTTGCTTCGGCGGCCGGCGGCGCTTTGGCAACCGTTTGCGCTTCCATTTTTGCGTTGATCTGCTTCTGCCCCTCCTGTGCCGCAAGCAGCTTCCCGATGAGTTGCTTCTGTTCCGCCAACTCCCGCTTCAACGCCTCTATCTCGGCGTCGGCCAGTACCGGCATCGCGGCCAAACAGCCAAATGTTGCGGACAGCACCTGGACCAAAATTCGCTGGCGACTGCTCAGAAAAATTCCATCTTTCATTTTTACTCCTCCTTATAAGGCTTTTAATTAATTTGGCCACCGTGGCCAGCCCTTAAGCCGTCATCAAGCGATGACTGCCCGGGCTTTTTCTTCAAAACTTGCTGCTCACCAATTTTTGCGGCGTCAGGCGCCCGACCGTTGCCGGATCAAGGGCATCGGTAGCTCGACTACATTTGCGGGAGAGAAAGCCTGAGTGATTCGGTTGCTATCGCAACCAAAGCCTCAAAGCCTCCTTTGGATGCTCAAGTCATAGCCATGCAGGCCAAGGCTGTCGCGGCAAGCGCCCCGGCCTGCGGCAGCAGGTGATCGGCAAAAAAGCGCGCACTGTGAGTTTTGCCGTTCAGGAAATCGGTGGCCTTATCACCACCTGCCAGGCGCTTGCCAGCGGCTAGCGCTGCGCGCCCCATCATCCAGCCGTTGCTGACGGTTGCAGCCAGACTCAAATAAGGCACCGCTGCGGTCAACACCCCTTCGGGCTGGTTTTCGACCACCAGCAGCAAGCGTTCGGTCACCTGGCGCCACTGCGCCAGGCCTTCCTGCAAACGCTGGCCAACCAGCTGCAAGGAGGGCGCCGAGTCCTGCTGCAACGCCGCGACCGTCGAATCAATTTCGACAAACAAACGTTGTGCCGTCGCCCCGCCATCACGCAGCAGCTTGCGGAAGATCAGGTCGTTGGCCTGAATGCCGGTGGTGCCTTCGTAGATCGTGGTGATCCGGGCATCACGCCAGAACTGTGCCGCACCGGTTTCTTCGATGAAGCCCATGCCCCCATGAATCTGGATCCCCAGCGAGGTGACATCGATGCCCATCTCGGTGCTGCCACCTTTGACCAGCGGAATCAGGAATTCAGCCATGAACAACTGCTGCTGGCGAACGCCGGCATCGGTTTCTGCATGCGCCCGATCGAGCAGGCCGGCCGTGTAATAGGCCAATGCCCGCGCCGCCTCGACCCGGGTTCTCATCAGCATCAACATGCGTTTGACGTCGGGATGGCGGTCGATGGTCACCAGGGCCTCGCCGGTCACCGCATCACGCCCCTGCTTGCGCTCGGCGGCATAAGCCAGCGCGTGCTGATAGGCCCGTTCACCCAGCGCCACGCCTTGCAGGCCGACGCCGTGGCGCGCTTCATTCATCATCACGAACATGTATTCCAGACCGCGATTGGCCTTGCCAAGCAGATGGCCAACAGCTCCGCCCTGCTCGCCGAAGGCCATGACGCAGGTCGGGCTGCCGTGGATGCCCAGTTTGTGCTCGATCGATGCACAAGCCACATCGTTTTGCGCACCGAGCGAACCATCGGCATTGACCAGATATTTGGGCACCAGGAACAGCGAAATCCCCTTCACCCCGGCCGGCGCATCGGGCAGGCGGGCCAGCACGAGATGGATGATGTTCTCAGCCATGTCGTGCTCGCCGTAGCTGATGAAAATCTTCTGGCCAAAGATGCGGTAGGTGCCATCGGCCTGCGGCTCGGCCCGACTGCGCAGCAGCGCGAGGTCGGAACCCGCCTGCGGCTCGGTCAGGTTCATCGTCCCCGTCCATTCGCCGCTGATCATTTTGGCCAGATAGGTCTCGATCAACTCGCCGCTGGCGCAGGTCATCAAGGCTTCAATAGCACCAGTCGTCAGCAGCGGACAGACCGAGAAAGCCAGATTGGCCGAACAGACCATTTCCTTGACGGCGACGGCCAGCGCACCGGGCAAGCCCTGCCCGCCAAAGGCCGGGGAACACGCAATGCCGTTCCAGCCGCCTGCGCAATACTGGCGATAGGCTTCCTTCCAGCCTGGCGGCGTGCTCACCGCGCCGTCCTGCCAGCGGCATCCTTCACGGTCGCCGACGGCATTCAGCGGGGCCAGCACTTCACCGGTGAATTTCGCCGCTTCTTCGAGAATGGCGTCGGCCATGTCGGGCGTTGCCTCCTCGAAACCGGGCAGGCGGGCAATGTCGGGCAGATTGGCCAGCTCGTCCATGACGAAACGCATGTCTTCAATCGGGGCGCGGTAGTCGCTCATGGTCGCCCCCTCACAGCCGCTCGAAGATGCCGGCGGCACCCATGCCGGTACCGATGCACATGCTGATCATGCCGTACTTGCCGCCGACTCGCTGCATGCCATGGACCAGCGTGGCGGTGCGGATGGCACCGGTCGCGCCGAGCGGATGGCCAAGAGCAATGGCACCGCCGAGGGGATTGATCTTGCTCGGGTCAAGCTGCAAGTCATGCATGACGGCCATGGCCTGCGCGGCGAAGGCTTCGTTGAGTTCAATCCAGTCAAGTTGCTGTTGCGTGATGCCGGCCTGTTGCAAGGCTTTGGGAATGGCAAGCACCGGGCCGATGCCCATGATTTCGGGCGGCACGCCGGCCACCGCAAAGCTGCAGAAGCGGGCGAGCGGCGTCAGATTGAATTGCTTGAGAATTTTCTCGGAGACGAGCAGTACTGCAGCAGCGCCATCCGACATCTGCGAGGCGTTCCCGGCCGTCACCGTGCCCTTGGCGTGGAAAACCGGCTTCAGCTTGCCCAGGCCTTCGGCCGTGACATCGGCACGCGCCCCTTCATCGTTCTCGGTCAGGCGCTGGCGAATCTTGACCTGCCCCGTTTTAAGATCGGGCAGATGTTCGCTGACCGCATACGGCGTGATTTCTGCCTTGAAATGGCCGGCGGCAATCGCCGCACAGGCGCGGCGGTGCGATTCGGCAGCAAAGGCATCCTGTGCCTCGCGACTGATCTGCCACTGCTGGGCAACCTTTTCGGCGGTCAGTCCCATGCCGAAGGCGATACCGCGCTGCTCGTCGCCACCGAAGACGGCCGGATTGATCACCACCTTGTTGCCCATCATGTTGGTCATCACTGTCATCGACTCGGTGCCGGCGGCGATCATCACGTCGGCCTGGCCAAGGCGAATCTGGTTGGCCGCATCAGCCACGGCCTGCAGGCCGGACGAACAGAAGCGGTTGATGGTGATGCCCGGCACACTGTTCGGCAGGCCAGCCAGCAGCACGCCGATGCGGGCGACGTTCATGCCCTGCTCGGCCTCCGGCATGGCACAACCGACGATGACATCGCCGATCAGGGCCGGGTCCAGCCCCGGTGCCTGCGCCATGACGCTTTTGAGGACGTGCGCCAGCAGGTCGTCCGGTCGTACGTTGCGATACATGCCCTTGCGTTTGGCGACCGGCGTACGGGTCACGGCGACGATATAGGCGTCTTGAATCTGTTTGCTCATGGTTGTTCTCCGCCGTCTCAGTTACGCAGGGGTTTGCCGGTGTCCAGCATGTGCTTGATGCGCGTCTGGGTTTCCGGGGTTTTGAGGAGTTCGAGGAATTGCTGGCGTTCAACCGCCAGTAGCCAGGCCTCATCGACCAGGCTGCCGTATTCAACCTCACCGCCACACAAGGCGACCGCGACGGCACGGGAAACACGATAGTCGTGGACCGAAATCATGCCGCCTTCGCGCATGTTGATCAGCGTCATTTCCATCGTCGCAATGCCGGTTCGACCCGCGACCGGTATGCCACGCGCCGGAACCGGCGGGACATAACCGGCATCGGCCAGCAGGCGGGCCTCCTTGAGGGCGACGAAGAGGAGTTCGCGGGCATTGAACAAAATCGTGTCGCCGGCCTTGGCGAAGCCAAGATCGATCGCCTCATGTGCACTCTTGCTCGTCTTGCCCATGGCCACGGTCATGAAGGTTGGCGACAGGTTGCCGAGCACTTCGCCCGAAGTGCCAGACTGTGCCGCCCAGCGGGCCGCGCGCAGCGCCAGCTCCTTGCAGCCGCCACCCGCCGGGATCAGGCCGACGCCGACTTCGACCAGACCGAGGTAGCTTTCCAGCGCCATTACACGCTTTGCGGCGTGCATGGCGAATTCGCAGCCACCACCCAGTGCCATGCCCTGCACGGCCGCCACGACCGGCAACTGTGCGTACTTGACCGCCATCGTCGCCTGCTGGAACCTGCCGACCGTCTGTTCGAGCCGCTCGAAATCGCCAGCAGCGTAGGCATCACTGATCTGCTTGAGATTGGCGCCGACGGCAAACGGTGCGTCGTGCCAGATGACCAGGCCATCGAGACTGCCTGCCGCCTGTTTCAGCGCAGCCAGCACGCCGTCGAGCACCTCGTCACCAATGGCGTGCATTTTCGATTTGAAGGAAATGATGCCGATGCCGGCATCAACCGCCGGCAGAGACCACAGCCGGACTCCGTCATTCTCGAACAGGGTTTTGCCGCTGTTCTCCGGCTGGGCCAGGGTTTCACCCAGCAACATTTCCGGGAAGAGCTGGCGGCCATAGACCGGCAGTGTTGAGCGCGGCACATTGGCCTGGCGGCTGGCCGACCAGGAACCGGCGGCGCCATGCACGCCACTGCGCCCCTTGGTCATCACCCAGGCCGGCAGCGGCACGCTGCTCATGGCCTTGCCGGCGGCGATATCAGCGGCAATCGCCTGCGCCGTTTCGGCCCAGCCAGCGGCTTGCCACAATTCGAACGGCCCCTGCGCCCAGCCGAAGCCCCAGCGCAGGGCGAAATCGACATCGCGGGCATTGTCTGCGACGTTTTCCAGCTGCACGGCGCAGTAGTGGAACAGGTCACGGAAGATGGACCACAGGAATTGCGCCTGCGGATGGTGCGAGGTGCGCAAGGCGCTCAGGCGGGCCGCCGGGTCGCTCATCTTGAGCATGGCGTCGACTTCCGGCGCCAGACCGTCATCGCTGTCGCGGTAATCGCCGCTGGCCGGATCGAAGACCTGAATGGCCTTGCCCTGCTTGCGGAAGATGCCACCCCTGGTTTTCTGGCCGAGCGCGCCTTTGGCGATCAGGCCATCGAACCAGGCCGGAACATTGAAGTAGCCATGCCAGGGATCATCCGGCAGCGTGTCGCGCATGGTCTTGACGACGTGGGCCAGCGTATCCAGGCCGACGACATCGCCGGTGCGATAGGTCGCGCTCTTCGGGCGACCTATTTTTGGGCCGGTCAGGCCGTCGACCGTATCGAGACCGAGACCGAAGGCTGCGGTGTGGTGCATGACCGCCAGAATGGAGAAGACGCCAATCCGGTTGGCCACAAAGTTGGGCGTATCGAGCGCCCGGACGACACCCTTGCCGAGGCGCGAAGTCAGCCAGGTTTCGAGCCCGTCGAGCGTCGCCGGGTCGGTGCCGCGGGTAGCGATGATTTCGACCAGCGGCATGTAGCGCGGTGGGTTGAAGAAGTGGATGCCGCAGAAGTTCGGGCGCAACGCCTCGGGCAAGCCTTCTGCCAAGGCATTGATCGACAGGCCGGAGGTATTGGAGGCGATCACTGCGGTCGACGGCAAAAACGGGGCAATTTTCGAATAAAGATCGTTCTTCCAGTCCATCCGTTCGGCGATGGCTTCGATGATCAGATCGCAGCCAGAGAGCAGTTCCAGATGTTCCTCGTAGTTGGCGGCGTCGATGTATTGCAGCTTGTCACGCGTCACCAGCGGCGACGGTTGCAGACGCTTCAGGCTGTCGAGGGCCTTTTTGACGATGCCGTTCTTGTCGCCCTCTTTGGCCGGCAGGTCGAACAGCACCACCGGCACGTTGGCGTTGGCGAGGTGGGCGGCAATCTGCGCACCCATGACCCCGGCGCCAAGTACCGCCGCTTTATTGACCACTAATTTCATTGCTGAATCTCCTGAATCACGTTATCAGGCCAGTTGCTCGCGCATGGCCTTCTTGTTGAGCTTGCCGACACTGGTCCGGGCCAGACTGTCGACAAAGCGAACCTGGTCGGGGATGGCAAATTTGGAAATATGGCCTTCCTCGGCAAAGCGGTGGACGTGCTGCTTGATGTCCTCGATGCTGGCCGTGTGCTCTGCACGGAGGACGATCATGGCCATCGGGCGCTCGCCCCACTTGTCATCCTTGACGCCAATGACGGCGACTTCATTGACCGCCGGGTGCTGTGAAATGATGCTTTCCAGTTCGAGCGAGGAAACCCATTCACCGCCGGTCTTGATGACGTCCTTCAGGCGGTCGGTCACGGTCAACATGCCGCGCGGGTCGATGCTGCCGATGTCGCCGGTATGCAGGTAGCCGCCGGCCCACAGCTCTTCGGAGGCCGCCGGGTTATGCAGGTAGCCCTGGGTCAGCCACGGGGCGCGAACGACAATTTCGCCGGTCGCCTTGCCATCGCGCTCGACATCGAGCATCTCGGCGTCGACCGTGTGCAGGTCAACGAGCGGAATGGTGTAGCCGGTCTTGATGCGTTCGGCCGCCTGGGCATCGGCGTCCGGCAATTCGCCACGGACATGGGCAATGGTCAGGATTGGGCAGGTTTCCGACATGCCATAACCGGTGAAAACGTCCATTCCTCGGGCCAAAGCGGCCGCCGCCAGCCCCTTGGGGAAGGCCGCGCCGCCAATGATCATCTTGCAGCGCGACAGATCAACGCTCTCGCCGGCCTTGTTGCTCAACAGCATGTGCAGGATGGTCGGCACGCAATGGGCAAAAGTAACGCCTTCGCTAGCAATCAACTGCAACAGCATCTCCGGCGTATAGCGACCGGGATAGACCTGCTTCAAGCCGAGCATGGTCGCGACATAAGGCATGCCCCAGGCATGAACATGGAACATCGGCGTGATCGGCATATAGACGTCACTCCGATCCACCCTCCCCTGGCCGGCTGCCGTGCCCAGCGCCGTCGCCACGCCCAGCGAGTGCAGCACGAGTTGGCGATGGCTGAAATAGACGCCCTTCGGCAGACCGGTGGTACCGGTGGTGTAGAAGGTCGTGGCGCGGGTGTTTTCGTCGAAATCGGGGAAATCGTAACTGGCCGGTGCGGCGGCCAGCAAGGCTTCGTACTCGCCGGCGTAGGGCACCTTGAAACTGCTCATGGTTGCGCCGTCATCGGTGATCAGGATGAACTGTTTCACCGTTTCGAGCTGGTCCTTGATGATGGCCAAAATCGGGATGAATTCGACGTTGACCGCAACAATGTCAGCCTTGGCGTGATTCAGCGTGTAGAGGATCTGTTCCGGCGACAGGCGGACGTTAACGGTCTGCAGCACAGCGCCCATCATCGGTACGGCGAAGAAGGCTTCAAGGTAGCGATGGCTGTCCCAGTCCATCACCGCCACCGTATTGCCCGGGCCGATGCCGAGCCCGGAAAGTGCGTTGGCCAGACGGGAAATGCGCGCGAAAAACTGGCGATAGTTGCAGCGGTACTGATCGCGATAAACGATCTCCTGCTCACCTGCTGTCGCCCGCGCCGAATGTAGCAACTGCTTGATCAGCAGCGGGTAGGCATAGGCTGAGGGGGTCGTGGCGATTGGCTCAAACGACATGCTTGTCTCCTTGTTGTTGGTTTAGAACAAGGAGCCTAGGCCGGTTGCCGATCAATTCATGCCGGATAATTCCATCGTTGCTGTCAGAACTTTCTGATATTGAAATTGGATGACGATTTCACTCATTCCGCGATGCCGTGCTCCAGGCAATAGCGGACCAGATCGGCGTTGCAGTGCAATCCGAGCTTGGCCAGTACGCGACCGCGATAGGTACTGACCGTCTTGACGCTAAGGCTGAGCTCTTCGCCGATATCGGTCAGCGAGACCCCTTTGACGATCAGGCGCAGGATATGCCACTCCCGCTCGGTCAAACGTTTCCAGGCCGGCGTTGCTGTAACGTCACCCCTTTGCAGTAGCGTACCGGGGCCGATGCCGGGCGGCAGGTAATACCCCCCACCGGCAGCAATTCGGATGGCAGCCACCAGCTCGTCCGCATCCCGGTCCTTCGACAAATAACCGTGCGCCCCGGACTGCAGGGCGATGGACGCGTACTGGGCCTCTGGGTACATCGAGAGCATGATGACCGACTGGCTGGGCCAATCTGCATGAATGCGGCGCAGCGTATCCAGACCGCTGCGGCCACACATGTTGACGTCGAGCAAGACCAGACCGAATGGGCGCTGGCGCAGGCAATCGAGGGCTTCCTGGCCATTGGCCGCCTCGGCAACGATGCGCATGTCCGGTTCATCCGACAGCAGGCGGCGAACACCGCTTCGGAAAATGGCATGATCATCGGCCATCAGGATTTCGATCATATCGCGTCCTCCAGCGGTATCGCGACCCGGAGGCAAGCGCCCCCGGCCGTGCTGGGGTGAACTGACAACCGGCCACCGAACTCCCTGGCCCGTTCGGCCATGCTGATCAGCCCGATGCTCTTGCCGGTCGGCGTCGTGCTTGGCATGCCGCGGCCATTATCTTCGATGTCCATATGCAACCAGCCATCAGTGGCTCTAAGGCGCACGATCACGCGACTGGCGTGGGCATGACGGGCAATGTTGGTCAGCGCCTCCTGGCAGATCCGATAGACGGCTGTCTCGCGCGGCTGCGAGAGGCTCTCGGCAAAATCTTTGGCGTCCAGTTCGCAGTTGATCTCGGTCCGTTCGGCAAACTCGCGCAAGGCGCTTTGCAGGGCGGCGGCCAGATCAAGGTGGTCGAGCACGCCGGGGCGCAGGTGTTCGGAGATGGTTCGTACGGTATCGATGCTTTCCTGCACCAGTTGCGACAGATCGGCGGTGATCTCCTTGAGCTCGGGATCATCGATGCGGCGGTTGATCCGGTGGATGTCCAGTTTCATCGAGGTCAGCATGCCGCCAACCACATCGTGCAGTTCGCGGGCAATGCGCGCCCTTTGCTCTTCACGGGCGGTATTGATATAGGCGGCCAGTTCGCGCAGGCGTTCGCGCGACAGGCGCAACTCTTCCTGCTGCCGCAACTGCTCAGTGATATTGATGCCGACACCGACCACTGCCGGCCGGCCGCGATACAAGAGGTTGGAGCCGTGCACTTCAAGCTGCACAGCGTGGCCATCCCGGTGCTGCCCCGCCGTGGTGTAGCGGATACTCGGGACGGCACCACTGATGCGACGATGAAAATTGGCAACGGCTTCATCCTGCAAAGCCGGAATGACCGCTTCCCGCAGATGCATGCCGGTCATTTCCTCCGGCGTGTAGCCCAGCATCCCGGCGAAAGTCGCATTCACATACTGAAAGACTTCGTCCTGAATGACGTACATGCCGGCCAGGGATTGCTCGACGATGCCACGAAAGGGAATATCGATATCGGCATTCATACGACCTCCAAAAAAAGGGGCCCGAAGGCCCCGAAAAGAATGAGACGGCGGGCGCTGTTCTCCCGATATCTCACCCGCAGAGTTTCATATGGAGCTTAGTGAGCGTGGGCTCCCGAAGCACCCAGGCCGGTTTGGGCACGGATGTACTGCTCTTCGAAAGCTTCCTTTTCCTTGTCAGCACGGACGCTCTTGTCGGTAACCGACAGCAGCCAGGTAACAAAGAAGGCAAGCGTCATCGAAACGATGGCCGGGTGGTCGTACGGGAAGATGGCAGCCTTGTTGCCGAGAATCTTGACCCACACGGTCGGCGACAGGACAACCAGGCCGACCGACGAAACCAGACCGGCAATACCGCCCCACAGCGCGCCGCGGGTGGTCAGACCCTTCCAGTACATGGACAGGATCAGCATCGGGAAGTTGACCGAGGAAGCGACGCCGAAAGCGAGCGCAACCAGGAACAGCACGTTCTGGTCCTTGAAGGCGATGCCGAGCAGGATGGCGGTGATACCCAGACCGACGGAAGCGATACGGGTAACTTTCATTTCCTGCTGGCTGGTTGCCGTACCCTTCTTGATCACGCGGGCGTACAGGTCATGCGAGATGGCCGATGCGCCAGCCAGAGCCAGACCGGAAACCACGGCCAGGATGGTGGCGAAGGCAACTGCCGACAGGAAGCCGAGGAAGATGTCGCCGCCGACTGCCTTGGCCAGGTGCATGACCGGCATGTTGCCGCCGCCGATGACCTTGCCACCGAGTTGGCCGCCTTCGAAGAAGGCAGGATTGGTACCGACGATATAGATCGCACCGGCGCCGAGGATCATGGTCACCATGAAGAACAGGCCGATGAAGCCGGTTGCATAGAACACCGACTTGCGTGCTTCCTTGGCGTTCGGCACGGTGAAGAAGCGCATCATGATGTGCGGCAGGCCGGCAGTACCGAAGAGCAGACCCAGCGACAGCGAGAATGCGGAGATCGGATCAGCCATCAGCGAACCCGGAACCATCAGTTTCTCGCCCAGCTTGTGATTCTGGATTGCCTTGGTAAACAGGTTTTCCAGCGACCAGTCAAACTGCGCCAGGGTCAGCAGCATCAGGGTAATACCACCGCCAAGCAGCAGGCAGGCCTTGATGATCTGCACCCAAGTCGTTGCGGTCATGCCGCCGAAGGTCACGTAAACCATCATCAGGAGGCCGACGACGATCACAGCCGTGTTGTATTCCAGCCCGAACAGCAGCTGGATCAACTGGCCGGCACCAACCATCTGAACGATCAGGTAGAAGCAGACCACGGTCAGCGAACCGATGGCCGCGAAGGTGCGGATGCGGTTCTGGTCGAGACGATAGGAGGCGATGTCGGCAAATGTAAACTTGCCGAGGTTGCGCAGGCGTTCGGCCATCATGAACATGATGATCGGCCAGCCGATGAAGAAGCACACGGCGTAGATGAAACCGTCGTAGCCCTTGAAGTAGACCATCGAGGTCAGACCGAGCAGGGTCGCAGCCGACATGTAGTCGCCAGCGATGGCCAGGCCGTTCTGGAAGCCGGTAATGCCGCCGCCAGCCGTGTAGAAGTCAGCAGTAGACTTGTTCTTGCCAGCCGCCCACTTGGTGATGCCCAGGGTAGCAAGCACGAAAACCATGAACATGGCGATGGCGCTGACGTTGACCGGCTGCTTCTCGACGCCTTCGATGGCGCCACCAGCGGCAAAGACAGCAAACGAGATAGCGAGCAGGCTGCCAGCAATTAGTGCAGTGATCGAGCGCTTCATTTACGAGCCTCCTTGAGCATTTCTTCGGTAAGGCGGTCGAATTCGCCATTGGCGCGACTGATGTAAACACCTGTCAGCAGCCAGCTGCCGATAACGATCAGCGCAGCAATCGGCCAGCCGATGGTGATGACGCTGCCTTCACTGATCTTGGCGGCGAAAAGTTGCGGCTGTTGCGAAACCAGCAGCATGAAGCTGTAGTAAGGCACCAGAACGACGAGCGAAAGAATGATCGCAAAGCGCGTACGCTTGCCGACCAATTCGGCAAATTTCGGGTTGGCCCGAATTTTTTCCTGAATACTGGGTAGTGACATGACCCCTCCTGATACGTGCGTGGTTAATACGGTTGTGCTGTTCTCGTTTTTTGCATTTTTTCCGGTCGACCGTGGGAAGACCCCGATCGACTCGATTTCAACTACATGTTTGGATAGTTAGGTCCACCGCCACCTTCCGGAACCGTCCAGTTAATGTTCTGGGTCGGATCCTTGATGTCGCAGGTTTTGCAATGCAGGCAGTTCTGCCCATTGATCTGCAGTCGCGGCTTGCCCTCTTCCTCACCAAGAATTTCATAAACACCAGCCGGGCAATAACGGGTTTCTGGCGAACCGTACTTGGCGTAATTGACGCTGATCGCAACGCTTTCATCCTTCAATTGCAGATGGCAGCGCTGGTTTTCCTCGTGGTTCGTGGCCGAGAGGAAGACGGAAGAGAGGCGGTCGAAAGTAATCTTTCCATCTGCTTTCGGATAGGCGATCTTCGCGTAGTCGTTCTTGTCCCCAAGCTGGCTGTGGTCGTCGTGGTGATGCATGGTCCACGGCGCTTTGCCCTTGAAAACGTAGGTATCGATGGCGCCATAGGCCAATGCACCAAACAAGCCCCACTTGAAAGCCGGGCGAATGTTGCGCACCTGATACAACTCATCCCACAGCCAGCTTTTCTTGATTTGCTCGGCGTACTCAGTTGCTTCGCTGCCGGCGTTTTCCTTGCCGAGATGTTCGAAAACCGCTTCGGCGGCAACCATGCCTGACTTCATCGCCATATGCGTGCCCTTGATCTTCGGCACGTTGAGGAAGCCGGCGGTATCACCGATCAGCAGGCCACCAGGGAAGGTCAGCTTGGGGATGGACTGATAGCCGCCTTCTGACAGCGCACGGGCGCCGTAGGAAATGCGGCGGCCACCTTCAAAGAAACCGCAGATCGCCGGATGCGTCTTGTAGCGCTGAAATTCCTCGTAGGGCGACAGCCAGGGATTCTTGTAATCCAGACCGACGACCATGCCGATGGCGACGAGGTTGTTTTCCAGGTGATAAAGGAAGGAGCCACCGTAGGTATCGGAAGTCAGTGGCCAGCCCACGGTGTGTACGATCAGCCCCGGCTGGTGCTTGGCCGGATCGATTTCCCACAGCTCCTTGATGCCGATGCCGTAGGTTTGCGGATCGACGCCATCACGCAGGTCAAACTTGGCAAACAACTGCTTGGTCAGCGAACCTCGACAGCCTTCGGCGAAAATCGTCTGTTTGGCATGCAACTCCATGCCCGGCTGGAAGTTGTGGGTTTGCTGCCCCTCCTTGCCAATGCCAAGATCGCCAGTCGCCACGCCTTTGACCGAACCGTCCTCGTGATAGAGAACTTCGGCCGCAGCAAAACCAGGGTAAATCTCAACACCCAGGGCTTCAGCCTGTTCACCCAGCCAGCGGGCCAGATTGCCCAGGCTGATGATGTAGTTGCCGTGATTGCCCATTTGCGGCGGCGTCGGCAGTTTCCAGGAGCCGCTCTCGGTCAGGAACAGCAGGCGATCTTCACCCGCCGGCGTGTTGAGCGGCGCGCCGCGTTCCTGCCAGTCAGGGAAAAGCTCAGCCAGTGCGTGCGGTTCAAGCACGGCGCCGGACAAAATATGGGCACCAATTTCCGAGCCCTTTTCCAACAGACAGACGGAAATTTCCTTGCCGGCGGCTTCAGCCAGTTGCTTGATGCGGATCGCCGACGACAGCCCGGACGGGCCGCCGCCGATGATCACGACATCGTATTCCATCGCATCGCGATCGGTGCGCATGGTCATGATCAGAACAGGTTTTCAGGTAGGGCGAAGACCGAGTCGCTACCGCCGATGATTTCAGCGGCATAGGCAGCGGCGAACGGAATCTGGTGGGCAGCGAAGTAAGTCGCTGTCGCCAGCTTGGCCTTGTAAAAGTCGTCGGTCGTTCCTTCGGCAAGGTGCTTGACGGCAATCGCTGCAGACTTGGCCATCAACCAGCCGCCAACGACGATACCGGTCAGCTTGAGGAAAGGCACGGAACCAGCATGAACGGCAGCCGGGGCGCTGTCGTAGTTGGCCAAAATCCAGTCTGCTGCGGTCGACAAGGAATTGATGCCATTTTTCAGGTTGACCGCAATCGTTGCCAGTTGCGCGTCGCCGGCAATTTCTTCAGCCGTTGCGCTCATTTCGGCAATCAGCGTCTTCATCGCAGCGCCCGGCACCTTTTCGCGAGCCAGCTTGCGACCGACCAGATCGTTGGCCTGAATCGCCGTCGTCCCTTCATAAATGGTCGTGATGCGCGAATCGCGGTAATACTGGGCGGCACCCGTTTCTTCGACGAAGCCGACGCCACCGAAAACCTGCAGCGCAGTCGACGACAGCTCGACGCCCTGCTCCGTACTCCAGCCCTTGACGACCGGCGTCAGCAGATCGACGCGGGATTGGGCAGCCGCATCGCCGGCATGGGCACGGTCGATGTTGGCGGCAGAGTAGTAAGCCAACGTACGCATGGCTTCGGTGCGCGACTTGACGTCCATCAGCATGCGGCGGACATCGGGGTGATGCAGGATGGTCTTCTTTTCGCCTGAGTTGTCACCGATGATCTTGCCCTGAACGCGTTCGCGGGCGTACCACAGCGCGTGCTGGTAAGCGCGCTCGGCGATGCCGACGCCTTCGAGGCCGACATTGACGCGGGCGTGGTTCATCATCGTGAACATGTAGCCGATGCCCTTGTTCTCGTCGCCGATCAGGTAGCCAACGGCCCCTTCGTTCTCGCCGTAGGACATGACGGCGGTCGGGCTGCCGTGGATGCCGAGCTTGTGTTCGATCGAGGCGCAGATCAGGTCGTTGCGCTTGCCGAGCGAACCATCGGCATTGACCAGGAATTTCGGCACCAGGAAGAGTGAAATGCCCTTCAGTCCCGGCGGCGCATCCGGCAGACGGGCCAGCACGAGGTGAATGATGTTCTCGGCGACGTCATGTTCGCCCCAGGTGATGAAGATCTTGGTGCCGCTGACCAGATAGCTGCCGTCGCCGACCGCTTTGGCCTTGGAGGAAATGGCGGCCAGATCGGAGCCGGCATTCGGCTCGGTCAGGTTCATGGTGCCAGTCCACGTGCCTTCGATCATCTTCGGCAGGTAGATCTGCTTGAGTTCGTCGGAAGCGTGGTGGGCAATAGCTTCGATAGCGCCGCCGGTCAGCATCGGGCACAGGCCGAAGGCCATGTTGGCGCCCTTCCACATTTCATTGACGGCCATCGAAACGACCGCCGGCAAACCCTGACCACCATATTCCGGATCGAAAGGCATGGAGTTCCAGCCGGTTTCGGCGAACAGCTTGTAGGCTTCCTTGAAGCCGGGCGCCGTCGTGACAACGCCGTCCTTGCAGACGTGACCGATCTGGTCGCCCACCTTGTTGATCGGGTCAAGGACGCCGGTGGCGAACTTGCTGGCTTCGTCAAGAATGGACTCGACGAGATCGACGGAACATTCCTCGTTACCGGGCAGGGCGCAGATTTCTTCGAGGCCGGCCACTTCGTTGAGGACGAACTGCATGTCGCGAATCGGGGCGATATAGGTGCTCATGGGTTTCTCTCCGTGTTTCTTGCGAATTGTTTGTTTAGACGGCTGCAACGAGGGCCGGAATGGTTTCAAACAGATCAGCCACGAGCCCGTAATCCGCCACCTGAAAGATCGGTGCATCCGGATCCTTGTTGATGGCGACGATGACCTTCGACTCCTTCATGCCAGCCAGATGCTGGATGGCGCCCGAGATACCGACCGCGATGTAAAGCTGCGGGGCAACGATCTTGCCGGTCTGGCCGACCTGGTAATCGTTCGGGACGAAGCCGGCATCGACGGCGGCACGGCTGGCACCGAGCGCAGCACCAAGCTTGTCGGCGAGCGGTTCGAGCAGGGTGTGGTAGTTCTCGCCACTGCCCAGACCACGGCCACCGGAGACGATGATCTTGGCGGCCCCGAGTTCGGGACGTTCGGACTTGGTCAGTTCGCGGTTGGTCAGGGTGCTTTGGGCGGTGTCGTTGGCTGGGCTGATGCTTTCGATTTTTGCGGCATTTTCCCGGTTGACCGCATCAAAGGCGGTGGTGCGGACGGTGATAACTTTGACTTTGTCGGCGCTCTGCACGGTGGCCAGGGCATTGCCGGCGTAGATCGGACGGACGAAGGTGTCCGGGCTGTCGACGCCGGTGATTTCGGAGATCTGGGCGACATCGAGCAAGGCGGCGACGCGCGGCAGCAGATTCTTGCCGAAGGTGGTAGCCGGGGCGAGGATGTGGCTGTAGCCGACGGCGTTGGCAATGACCAGGGCGGTCAGGTTCTCGGCGGTCTGGCTTTGGTAGTGGGCAGCGTCGGCAACTTTGACGAGGCTGACCCCATTGAGGGTGGCGGCATCCTGGGCGGCGGCGCTGCAGTTGCTGCCGGCGACGAGGACATGCACTTCGCCACCGATCTTTTGAGCCGCGGCGACGGTGTTGAGGGTGGCGGCCTTGAGGGACTGGTGGTCGTGTTCGGCGATTACAAGAATAGTCATGATCAGATCACCTTGGCTTCGTTCTTGAGTTTGTTGACGAGTTCGGCGACGTCGGCCACGCGGATGCCGGCACTGCGCTTGGCGGGTTCGGCAACTTTGAGGGTGGTCAGGCGCGGGGTGACGTCAACACCAAGGTCGGCCGGCTTGACGGTGTCGAGCGGCTTTTTCTTGGCTTTCATGATGTTGGGGAGCGTGGCGTAGCGCGGCTCGTTGAGGCGCAGGTCGGTGGAGACGACAGCCGGCAGACTGATCTCGAGGGTTTCGAGGCCGCCGTCGATTTCGCGGGTGACGGCTGCTTTGCCGTTGGCGATGACGACTTTGGAGGCGAAGGTGGCTTGCGGCCAGTTTTGCAGGGCGGCGAGCATCTGGCCGGTCTGGTTGGCGTCGTCGTCGATGGCTTGTTTGCCGCAGATGACGAGTTGGGGTTGTTCCTTGGCGCAGAGGGCTTTGAGGAGCTTGGCAACAGCGAGCGGCTGGAGGTCGACGTCGGTTTCGACGAGGATGCCGCGGTCGGCACCAATGGCCATGGCGGTGCGCAGGGTTTCCTGGCAGGCAGCAACGCCGCAGCTGACGGCAATGACTTCGGTGGCGATGCCGGCTTCTTTGAGCCGCACGGCTTCTTCAATGGCAATTTCGTCAAAGGGGTTCATGCTCATCTTGACGTTGGCCAGGTCAACGCCCGTGCCGTCTGCCTTCACTCGCACCTTGACGTTGTAATCTACTACCCGTTTTACTGGGACAAGAATCTTCATGGGATATTCCTTTTCCGGACAAAAAGCCCCTGTCGACCGGCATCAGGTGACAGGGGGCACGGATTACTCGATAGCTAGCGCCGAGTTGGCGTGCTGGCGCAGAACGTATTTCTGGATCTTGCCGGTTGATGTCTTCGGCAACTCACCAAATACCACGGTTTTCGGCACCTTGAAACGTGCCAGATGCGCACGGCAATGCTCGATGATCTCGGCTTCGGTGCACTTGGCATCGACCTTGAGCTCGATGAAAGCTGCCGGCACCTCGCCCCACTTCTCGTCGGGCTTGGCCACAACCGCAGCAGCAATGACTGCCGGATGGCGATAAAGCACGTCTTCGACTTCCAGCGAAGAAATATTTTCGCCACCGGAGATAATGACGTCCTTGGAGCGATCCTTGATCTTGACGTAACCATCGCTATGCACGACTGCCAGGTCGCCGGTATGGAACCAACCACCAGCGAATGCCTCTTCAGTCGCCTTCTCGTTTTTCAGGTAGCCCTTCATGACGAGATTGCCGCGGAACATGATTTCACCCATCGTCTCGCCATCCCATGGCACCGGATCCATGGAGACCGGATCGAGCACGGCAATCGCTTCCTGCATGTGGTAACGGACGCCCTGGCGACCGTTGCGGGCAGCGCGCAGGTCAATCGGCAACTTGTCCCATTCCGGGTGCTTGGCACAAACGGACGCCGGGCCGTAGGTTTCGGTCAGGCCATAGACGTGGGTGATATTGAAACCCATGGTCTCGCAACCTTCGATGATGGCGGCGGGTGGTGCGGCACCGGCAATCAGGCCGTTTACCTGATGCTCGATACCTTCCTTAAGGGCGGCCGGGGCATTGATCATCATGCCGTACACAATCGGCGCGCCGCACATATGGCTGACCTTGTGCTCCTTGATCAAACCGAAGATCAGCGCCGGGTCAACTTTGCGCAGGCACACGCTGGTGCCGGTATTGGCGGCCAGCGTCCACGGGAAACACCAGCCATTGCAATGGAACATCGGCAGTGTCCAGAGGTAGACCGAATGCGGCTGCATGCCCCAGGAAATAATATTGGAGGACGAATTCAGGTAGGCGCCACGATGGTGGTAGCAACGCCCTTCGGATTGCCGGTGGTGCCGGACGTATAGTTCAGCGCGATGGCATCCCACTCGTTTTCGGGCAGTTGCCAGGCAAAGTCCGGTTCGCCTTCATTCAGGAATGCTTCGTAATCCTTCTCACCGAGCGCTTCGCCTTCGGTGTAATCCGGATCAAGGCTGTCGATCACCAGCGGCTTCGGCCCTTCGAGCAGCGCCAGCGCGGCCTTGACCACCTTGGTAAACTCGGGATCGGTAATCAGCACCTTGGCTTCGCCATGGGCCAGCATGAAGGCAATGGCTTCAGCGTCGAGGCGGGTGTTCAGCGTATTGAGTACGGCGCCGATCATCGGCACACCGAAATGGCACTCGAACATTGATGCCGTATTGGGCAGCATGACGGCAACGGTGTCGCCCTTGGTGATGCCGCGATTTTTCAGGGCGGAGGCGAGTTGGCGGCTACGGTCGTAGCTTTCCTTCCAGGTTATACTGGCGCGAGCCCTGAATCACCGAAATACGTTTCGGGTAAACGAAGGCCGAACGCTCAAGAAAGCTGAGCGGGGACAACGAAACAAAGTTGGCCGGATTTTGTTCCAGCCCGACGGAATACGGGTTCACCACAGTTTATCTCCTCATGTTTTCTTGCCGAGTGCTGTTCTCGTTGGGGCAAGGTTTTTTATTTGTTGCTAGAATCGCAAAACACTCTTGCGCAAGTATTGGCAGAATGTAACGAATCGTTACATTGTAGATTGCCCGTTGAAGCCTGCACTAGAATCGGCGCATGCTTCAGATCAATTCCTCGTCCGATCTCATGCCGCGCCCGGAAATGTTGCAGGCCGGACTGGATTTGCTCGACCAGGGAATTACCGTCTTCGATGCCGAATTACGATTGGTGGCGTGGAACAGGACGTTCCTCGTATTGCTCGAGTTTCCCGAAGAACTGGCCTACATCGGCGCCCCGTTTGCCAGCTTCATTCGCCATAACGCGATGCGCGGCGAATACGGCCCGGGTGACGTCGAAATGCAGGTTGCCGAGCGTGTCGCAGCGGCTAAAAACTTTGCGCCCCACGTCACGGAACGGCAACGGCCGAACGGCCGGGTTTTGCTCCTGCGCGGCGAACCGCTGCCGCACAAGGGCTTCGTCACGCTGTACAGCGATGTCACTGAACAACGTTACATCGAGCACCTGACCGAGCACCAGAATATCCAGCTCGAAGAGCGCGTGCGCCGTCGAACCGCTCAGCTCGAAAATGCCAATGCCAACCTGCGGCTGGCCAGCGAGGAAAATGAACGCATCGCCGGCGCCCTGCGGCGCAGTGAAGAACGCCTGCGCCTGATCAATAACACCATTCCCATCCTGATCGGCTACGTGGACCAGAACGAAGTCTACCAATACGCCAACAAAGGCTACTCCGACTGGTATGGCCACCCGGAAGACGCTGTCACTGGGCGGGCAGTACGCGACGTCATCGGCCCGCATGTCTATAGCCAGGTACGCGACCCGGTGCGTCGAGCCCTGGGCGGTCAGCAAGTCACCTATGAGTACCAGATGGAACGTCAGGGACAGACCTTGTTCGCCCGCAGCACGCTGGTACCGGAAGTGACGGCAGATGGGAACGTTCTTGGATTTTTCGTGTTTTCGTACGAGATCACCGAGCAAAAAAGAATGCAGGCAGCACTGATCCAGGCTCAGAAAATGGAGGCTATCGGGCAGCTGACCGGTGGCCTGGCCCACGATTTTAACAACTTGCTGACCGTCATTATCGGAAACCTTGCCGCCTTGCAGGATCACCGCCCGGACGATCCCGGGGTCAACGAATTCGTAGACCCCGCCCTGCAATCAGCGCGACGCGGCGTGCAACTGATCAAGCGACTGCTTACCTTTTCGCGCCAACAGCCGCTGGAGCCACAAGCGGTCGATATCGGCCAATTGATCGGCAGTCTGACCAAACTCGTACGCCGCTCGCTGCCCGAGTCAATTGCGGTATCGACCGATCTGGCCGGCGCTTCGGTGCATGCGCTGGTCGACCCCGGGCAGCTCGAAAGTGCCCTGCTCAACTTCGCACTGAATGCGCGCGATGCCATGCCGCAAGGCGGCCGCCTGCACATCGCGGCACGTCCCGTTGAACTGTCAGCCGACGCCGCCGCTTTCGACGTTTCTCCCGGGTTTTACGCCCTGATTGAAGTCGCCGACAACGGTACAGGCATGAACGCCGACACCCTCTCCCGAGCCTGCGAACCTTTTTTTACGACCAAACGGCTGGGTCTGGGCAGCGGTCTGGGGCTAGCCATGGCCTACGGCTTTGCCAAACAATCGGGCGGCGGCATCTCGATCCAGAGCCAACTGGATCAGGGCACCACGGTTCTGATGGTCCTGCCGCTGGCTGCACCGGAGCCGGAAGCCGACGAGCCCGGCGAAGAAGCGGTCCTGCCCCATCGTAGCGAACTCGTATTGCTGGTCGAAGATGAGCCGAATGTGCGCCGCGTCGTCCGCCAGCAACTGATCGATCTCGGCTACCCGGTGATTGAGGCGGAGAACGGGATGCAGGCACTGGAAATGATCGAGTACATTGCAGATATCGCCATCGTCGTCAGCGACGTCATAATGCCCGGCAGCATCAATGGGCGGCAGTTGGCCGACCGCGTGCTGGCCGAGCGGCCAGAGATGCGCTTCGTCTTGATGAGCGGCTACGCCGATGAAACCGAAGCAGAAAGCACCCACGTGTTGCCGGTACTGGCAAAACCATTCGTCCGCCAGGATCTGGCCCGCGCCCTGCAACGCGCACACAAAGGCAATTCATGAGAGATATTGAACCCGCACACCTGGTCGCCATCGTCGAAGATGATCCTGATGTCGCCAAAATCATTGAACAGGTCCTGGCTGATTTCGGATTTCGTACGGTCTGGTGCCGTAGCGGCACCGACCTGCTGCGCCGCCTTCGTACACTGGCCCCCGATCTCTGCATCATCGATCTCGGGTTGCCCGACATGGATGGCCTTGAAGCCATGCAACGTGTTCGCGCCCAATCCAGTTGCGGTATTCTCATCCTGACCGGACGTGCCCATGTCAGCGACCGCGTCATGGGCCTAGAGCTTGGGGCTGACGATTACGTACTGAAGCCTTTCGAGCCACGCGAACTGGTTGCCCGCGTCCGAAGCATCCTGCGCCGGCGCGAGGGCAACGAAGCACCGAATCGCCAGATCGCGGAGTTTGCAGGCTGGCAATTCAATCTGGGCAACAACACCCTCACCTCCCCGAACGGCGCCGAGCACGCACTGAGCATGGCCGAAACCGAGCTGCTGAAAGTATTCGTCAGTAACCCGAACCGTATCCTTCAGCGTGAAAAACTGATGGGTACCCGTGACCTTGCCCCGAATGACCGCGCCATCGATGTCCGCATCTCACGCCTGCGCCGCAAGCTGGAACCCGATCCGCAAAGCCCGGCTTTTATCAAGACCGTGTATGGTGCCGGCTACCTTTTTCTGGCTACAGTAAACTGGTCTGACAGGACCGATATCGAACATCGAAAAACTCTGGATGGCTTTGAAAAAAGCACGGATTTTTAATATTTGATATATATGGTGATATTATGTCTTAAGTGATACTTGGCGTCCCCGGGATTGCGCCAAGCCCACCCCAACGACTACGTAATCTGCCTGCGAGCGATACGACGTCAGCCGATCGAATTCTCAGGCACAGGGACAATGCGCGATAACGGTTTTACAAACGGCCATGAAATCGAAATCCGTGATGACCAAATCATCATCTCCCGGAGCGACGTTCAAGGCCGAATCGTTTTCGTCAATGATCAATTTACCGCCATCAGTGGCTTCTCCGAGGACGAGTTACTCGGGCATCCGCACAACATAGTCCGTCATCCGGACATGCCCAGCGCCGTCTTTACCGATTTGTGGCGGGACCTCAAGGGCGGCCGACCTTGGGTTGGTGTGATCAAGAACCGCTGTAAAAACGGCGATTCCTACTGGGTTGAGGCCCATGTTTCACCAATTTTTGAAAACGGCGTCATCGCAGGTTATATGTCGATGCGACGGAAGGCCAGTCGAGCCCAAATTCAGCAGGCTGAGCAATCCTATGCGGCAATGCGCGCCGCCCCCTCGCTCGCACTTTCGTTCAAGCATGGTGTCCTGACTTCGAACAATCTGGCCGACAAGTTGCGGCAAAAATACAGAAATGCAGGACTGACCACCAAGATCATCTTCTCCTCACTCATTGCCGCCATCGTTGTGCTGGGTGCCGCCGCCTACTTTCTGGCAGAGCATGTTACCCAGGCACTGAATGCCAGTGCCCACCAGCAACTTCGCCATGACGTCAGCCTGTTGCGCGCAGCTGTAGCTGCGCGTGTCGAGAGTGCCAACATCGAAGCGGTCGAGTATTCAAAAACCCTGTCTAAACGGGTGTATGAAGCCATGGGCGGTGAGAAAACGGCGAGCCTGGCGGCGCTCAATGCACTGAGCGGACAGGATGTCAGCAACCGGCATAATTCCATCGACCCCTTTATGCGCGACTTACATGGTGCTGCTACCATCTTTGTGCTGACACCGAACGGGTTCAAGCGAATCTTGACGACGGCAGTCAATGAAAGCGGCGGTTCAGCCATCGGGACAATGCTCGCCCTGGATCATCCGGCTCACGCCCAATTACTCGCCGGAAAAAGCTATGTCGGCCCGGCACGCGTTTTCGACCGCCAATACCAGACCAGTTACACACCGATATTCTCTGCATCGGGCGCGGTGATCGGAATCAGCGTCATAGGCATCGACATGGCCGATCAACTGGCGACACTGAAAACACAAATCCGCACGATGAAAATTGGCGAAACCGGTTATTACTACATTGCTGATGGCACACCTGGCCCGAATTTCGGAAGGATGATCCTGCACCCTTATCGCGAAGGCCAGATTTTATCCGATGCGCAGGAACGTGGCGGACGTGGCCTTATTGCCGAGATGGCGAGTCTGCACAACGGAGAAATTTACTACGCCTGGAAAAATGCTGAAGCCGGTGAAACGGTTGAGCGCATGAAATTGGTAATTTTCGAATCGCTCGAAGATCCCCGATGGATCATCGCCGGAAGCGTCCCGATTGACGAGTTCACGGCGCTACCGCATCGAATCGTCGCATTGGCGGTTGCAGGAGGCATCGCAATGGCTATGGCGATTTTCCTCATCACCTTGATATTGCTCAGGAAGCTGGTGCTGAAACCTCTGAACACGGCGGTGTTGCCGACTTTTCAGGCCATGGCAGACGGACGCTTCAATACACCTTTGGACATACGCGGCAGCGATGAAATTTCGCAGGTTTTTCAGGGACTGGAATCCCTGCGCAACCGACTGGCTTTCGAAAGCGAGCGTGAGCGCACACTGGCTGTCTTGCGAGAGCATGCGCGTCATGAAGCGGAGAGTCTATCGCGTGCTCGCGCCGAATTCCTCGCCAACATGAGCCATGAAATCCGGACACCGCTGAATGCCGTGATCGGTCTCGCTTATCTATTGCAACAAAGTACGCTCGGGCACCGTGAGACCGAGTATGTCCAACGCATCGATAGTGCAGGCAAGTTATTACTGGCAATCGTCAACGACATTCTTGATTTTTCAAAGATTGATGCAGGTCGGATGCTGCTTGAGGAGGCACCATTTCGACTCGATGACGTTCTCGATAATCTATCAAATCTGCTCCGCAATCGGGTCCAGGAAAAAGGCCTTGTCCTCCAATACGTCGTCGCAGCCAACACCCCTCAGACGCTCCGCGGAGACGCCTTGCGCCTGTCGCAAATCCTGATCAACCTGGTCGGTAATGCGATCAAGTTTACCGCCGAAGGATCAATTACCGTCCACGTCGACGCAGAGCCGCCGACTGGTGAACGCTTCAAGCTGTCCATCCGGATTGTTGACACTGGAATCGGCATCTCCAAGGAGCAATTGAGCAATCTTTTCCGGGCATTTTCGCAAGCGGACAGTTCAGTCACCCGAAAATTTGGTGGCACTGGCTTGGGGTTGGTGATCTGCAAGCGACTGATCGAGATGATGGGCGGAACGATTACCGCTTATAGCCAGCCGGAAGGCGGCTCGACATTTGGCTTTACGGTCTGGGTCGGCGTCGACAATTCTCCAACCAAATTGCTAACCAAACCCGGCTATCGCGTTTTAGTCGTTGATGACAATGCTTTGGCGAGAAAAGTACTTGAGCAATTGCTGATCAACAACGGCTGTGCCGTCCGTACTGCTGACTCAGGCGAGGCAGCGCTAATCGAGTTGCACGGGGCAACGATCATGCCTTTTGATTGCATCATGATAGATCTGAACATGCCAAATATGGACGGACTGGCACTAGCCCGCCGAATTCGCGCTGAATGGCACCAAACCACAAAGCTGGTCATGGTCACCGGCGCCGATGTGCATGCAGCGTGCTATCGCGATGCTCTGGAAGACTTTGACCAAGTGATCGAGAAGCCAGTGACGGCAGCCCGCCTGACTGATGTCCTTGGGGAATTGCAAGGCAAGGTCGCATTGAGCAATGTTTTGCCGACGGGAACGACAACAGCATTGGATGGGCTACATATCCTTGTGGCGGAGGATGTTCCAACCAATCAACTGATCATGCGTGATTTGCTTGAATCCCTCGGTGCATCAGTCGTCATGGCGGGCGATGGTGCCAAGGCCATTCAACAGCTTGCCGAAACTGGCCAAAAAATCGATCTCATCCTCATGGATATCCAGATGCCGACCATGGATGGCCTGGAAGCAACCCGTCGCATCCGGAATGGCCAGATCCGCAATGACATTCCGATCATCGCCCTGACGGCTCACGCCCTCGAAGAAGAGCGACAACGAGCGATTGCTGCGGGAATGAATGATTTCCTGACGAAACCGATCGATCCTCAGTTATTGCTCGCCGCCATCCAGCGTTGGCGGCCGAAAACGCCAATTACCAGAGCGTCCAAACCGGAGCCCATAGAGATCGCCACAAGTGCGAAGTTCCCCGATATCCCGGGCATCGATGTCGACGATGGGCTCCGCCGCATGCTCAACCGGAAGCCTCTTTTCGAAAAAATTCTGCTCGATTTCGAATCTCGGTTTGTAGGTGAGACAGAACGCATCCGCGAGGCACTGGCCACCGGCGACACCGACGGGGCGACGCGTCGCGCCCACAGCATCAAGGGTACCGGGGGCATGGTCAGCGCCAAGGAACTGGCCGTTCGGGCGGCAGCACTTGAGCAGGCGATTCGAGCGAATAGCTCTGATGTTGCAGACTGCCTTGATCGTTTTGATGAAGAACTGGAACGGGTACTTGCCGGCATCCAACTGGCGTTTGGCAACGCCAGGATTCATTAACAAACCCCACCGGCAAGCATTCGCTTGAAAAAGGGCTTTTGAAAATCAGCCCTTTTTTCCGGTTGACCGCGGAAGTGCCTTCCGCGGCCTGAAAATCACTCGTCTTCGTCGTGCAGCTGGAATTTGCTGGCCAGTTGCTGCTGAATATTGCCCGGTACAGCAGCGTAGCGCGCAAACTCGATGGTGTAGCTGCCCTGGCCACCGGTCAACGACTTGAGCCGCGACTGGTAGTCATTCAGTTCAGCCAGCGGTACTTCGCCGGTGATCGCCGCCATGCCGCGCCCACGACCATCGGTGCCGGTAATATGACCGCGCCGTCCGGAGAGGTCGCCGGTCAGATCACCAATCGCGGTTTCCGGCACCACGATCTCGATGCTGACGATCGGTTCCAGCACGATGGGCTTGGCGCCACGAATCGCTTCTATCACCGCCTTGCGGCCGGCGGTCGTGAAGGCCACTTCCTTGCCGTCCACAGCGTGAGTCTTGCCATCGAATACGGTGACTTTCAGGTCGTCAACAGCGTAACCTGCGACCACGCCACCTTCCAAGCCCTGACGAATGCCCTTTTCCACGGCCGCCATGAATACCCCGGGAATGACGCCGCCCTTGACGGCATCGACAAACTCGAAGCCTTCACCACGGCCTTTCGGCTCAATGCGCAAATGGACTTCGCCGAACTGCCCGGCCCCGCCCGACTGCTTCTTGTGGCGATACATGGCCTCGGCTGAGCCGGTGATCGTTTCGCAATAAGGAATGCGCGGCGGCTGGGTGTCTACTTCCAGCTTGTACTGCCCGGCCATGCGCGCCAGCTTGGCCTTCAGGTGAATTTCACCCAGGCCGCGCACGACAGTTTCGTTGCTGGTCGGGTGACGCTCGACGATAAAGGTCGGGTCTTCCATCGCCAGCTTGCCAAGAATGTCGAACAGACGCTGCTCGTCGCCTTTCTTCTTCGTTTCGACAGCCAAGCCGGCCATCGGCTTCGGGAATTCGAGGGGAACGAGATGAATGTGATCTTCGTCATGTGAGTCGTGCAATACGCAGTCAAAATCGATGTCATCGACCTTGGCGATGGCACCGATATCTCCCGGCAGCAGCTCGTCCACCTCAACACTGTCCTTGCCCTGCAGAAGGTAGAGATGCCCGACTTTTACCGGGCGCTTGCTATCGCCGACAAAGAGCTGCATGTCCTTCTTCATGGTGCCCTGATGAACGCGGAAAACACCAATCTTGCCCATGTAGGGATCGGCAACCACCTTGAACACGTGGGCCAGCACATGCTTGTCCGCATCCGGCAGCGCCTGGAAAGGCTCGGTCACATCACCCGGCTCGCCCTTGTAGAAGGGCGGAGGATTGCCTTCCGCCGGATTCGGCGCCAACGAGGCGAGCACATGCAGCAGTTCCTTGATGCCGGCACCGGTTTTAGCCGAGGTAAACAGGATGGGAATCAGGTGACCTTCGCGCAACGCCTTCTCGAACGGTGCATGGAGAGCGAAAGCGCTCGGATCGGCACCGTCTTCAAGATACTGTGCGAGCAAATCTTCGTCTTCTTCGACGATCTGATCAATCAGCGCGCGATGGGCCTCGGCCACGGACTCAAAATCAGCGTCACCGGCAGCGTGCTCAAGCACTTCGACCACCTCTGCCGCGCCATGCACCGGCAGGTCAAGCAGCATGCACTGCTTGCCAAAACGTTCGCGAATGTCGGCGACCAAACCGGGTAGATCAAGGTTGTCGGCATCAATCTTGTTAATCACGATCATCCGGCACAGTTTGCGTTCGGCAGCATAGCGCATCATGCGCTCAGTCATCAGCTCAACGCCGGTCTGCGCATTAACGACAATCAGCGCAGTATCCACACCGGCCAGCGCCGCTATGGCTTGCCCGGAAAAGTCCGGATAACCCGGGGTGTCGATCAGGTGAACGCGGGTGTCGTCATAAGCAAAATTCATCACCGCGGAAGTCAGAGAATGCCCCGCCTCCTTTTCCTGAGCGTCGAAATCGGCAACCGTATTGCCCTTCTCAACGCTACCCTTCGCTGAAATCGTGCCGGTCGCAAAAAGCAGCGCTTCGGCAAGGCTGGTCTTGCCGACCGCACCATGGCCGACCAGTGCAACGGAACGAAGCGCCTCGGTGGTGTACTTTGACATCTTATTCTCCCTGAGCAATAAATTAGCGGTGAATCAACGGGCCTTTTCTGCCTCGATCATTTCAGCAACGATCTTGTTGGCGAACTGGGGGCCCAACCCTATGATCAGGCCACTGGCGATAGCAACCAGCACGAAGCCGACAATCAACTGGATCGCTGGACGCCTAAATTCCGGACCACGCTTCAGCGCGAACCATACGGGGCCGACAACTGGAAACAGCAATACCGGCAAGCCAGTCTTCCAGCCAAAGCTGAAAGCGGCCGGCAGGGTTCCAATGTAGCCAATGAGCAATAGCAATCCGCCACCCGCCAGCGACAAGGTCGAACCAACGGCGAACGCAGTGAAGCCCCAGTCCATTATTTCTTGACCTTTTGCGGACGTTCCCAACCGGGCAGCGTCATCTGTTTGGCTCGCGATACGGTAAGCGCATCCGGCGGTGCATTTTTGGTGAGCGTGGTTCCAGCCCCCAGTGTTGCGCCACGACCAACGGTCACCGGCGCAATCAATTGCGTATCCGAGCCGATGAATACATCGTCCTCGATGATGGTCTTGTGCTTGTTTGCGCCATCATAGTTGCAGGTGATCGTACCGGCGCCAACATTCACCCGCTGACCGATTTCGGCGTCACCAATGTAGGCCAGATGATTGGCCTTGGACTGTGCGGCGATTTTCGTATTTTTTACTTCGACAAAATTGCCGATATGGACTTCCGGGCCTAGTTCTGTCCCCGGCCGCAAGCGCGCGTAGGGGCCAAGCACGCCATCGGGACCGATAACCGCATCCTCAAAATGGCAAAACGCGGCAATGCGCGTACCAGCCCCAACCTTGACGTTCTTCAGTACACAGTACGGGCCAACCTCGACCGCATCGGCCAGTTCCACATCCCCTTCGAAGACGCAGCCAACATCGATGGCCACATCACGACCATGCGCCAACTTACCGCGAATATCGATGCGGGCCGGATCCGCCAGTCTGACACCGGAAACCAGCAGTTGATCAGCGAGGTTGCGCTGGTGCTGGCGTTCAAGTTCAGCGAGCTGCACCTTGCTGTTCACCCCGAGCACTTCCCATTCACCCTCGGGCTGTGCCGTACGCACTGGCATGCCTTCAGCCACGGCCAAGGCAACGATGTCGGTCAGGTAGTACTCGCCCTGGGCGTTGTTGTTTTTCAGATTGCCCAGCCATTCGGCCAGTCGCGCCGTCGGCATGACCATGATGCCGGTATTTACTTCGCCGATCGCCTTCTGTTCCGGTATTGCATCCTTTTCTTCGACAATGCTTGAAACGTTACCGGCAGCATCCCGCACGATACGACCGTAGCCGGCCGGGTTGGCAAGGTCAACGGTGAGAATGGACAGGCCATCCTTCCCGGCCTGCAACAGGCGCTTCAAGGTCCCTAGCGAAGTCAGCGGCACATCGCCATAGAGCACCAGCGTCTGGGCTGCGGCGCCAAGCTGCGATATGGCTTGGGCAACGGCATGGCCCGTACCCAGTTGTTGTGCTTGTTCAGCCCACAGAATATCGCTGGCAGCAAGCGTCGAGCGCACCACCTCGCCGCCGTGCCCGTAAACCACAATCAATTTTTCCGGTGATAGCAGGCGAGCGGTGTCGATAACATGCTGTGCCAGCGCCTTGCCGGCGATCGGGTGCAGCACCTTGGGTAGATTGGAGTGCATGCGCTTGCCTTGGCCGGCAGCGAGAATAACGATATTCATGTTGGACAGAATCTTATCGGGTTAGGCAACCCTCATTTTCACATGATCGGCCATGACTGTCGAAGCCGGCAGCGCGTTTGCTGCGATAGCCGTTTGATCCAGCGCAAAAAAGGGCACGAAAAACAAAAACCCCGTCGACCTTACGGTCAACGGGGTTTTTTGGCAAAAAACAGAATTATCGTGGCAGTGTCGTCGAACCCATCAGGAACTGATCCACTTCACGGGCAGCCTGACGCCCTTCGCGAATTGCCCAAACAACCAGTGACTGACCACGACGGACGTCACCGGCCGCGTAAACCTTGTCAACGTTGGTTTTGTAGCAGCCCTCGCCATCGGTTGTTGCCTTGGCATTCTGACGCGCATCCTTATCGACGCCAAAGGCATCAAGCAGACTGCCCACCGGATTGGTGAAGCCCATGGCCAGGAAAGCGTTATCGCAGGGCAGTTCGAATTCCGAACCAGCCACTTCGACCATCTTGCCGTCCTTCCATTCGACGCGAACGGCTTGCAGCGCTTTGACGTTGCCATTGCCATCGTCGATAAATGACTTGGTGGCCACCGCGAAATCGCGGCTGCAACCTTCATCGTGAGAGGAAGATGTGCGTAGCTTGTACGGCCAGTAAGGCCAGGTCAGCGCCTTGTTTTCTTCCTCCGGTGGCATCGGCATCAGTTCGAACTGGGTCACCGAAGCGGCACCGTGACGATTTGAGGTACCGACACAGTCAGAACCGGTGTCGCCGCCACCGATGACGATGACGTGCTTGCCCTTGACGCTGATCGGGTTGGTCTTGCCCTGCTGATTTTCCTTGTTCTGCGGAATCAGGAACTCCAGCGCAGCATAGATGCCTTTCAACTGACGGCCGGGTACCGGCAATTCACGCGGCACTTCAGCGCCGGCTGCCAGAATTACCGCGTCGAAATCCTTCATCAGCGAATCGGCAGCAACAAAATCCTTGGCATCGTTGTTGATGCCGTCCGGCAGACTCTTGTCGCCAACAAGAACCTTCGTCTTGAAGGTGACGCCTTCCGCTTCCATCTGGGCCACACGGCGATCAATCACCGTCTTTTCCATCTTGAAGTCAGGAATACCGTAACCAAGCAGGCCACCAATGCGGTCGCTCTTCTCGAACACGGTAACTTCATGACCAACTCGAGCCAGTTGCTGGGCTGCGGCCAAGCCAGCCGGGCCTGAGCCGATGATGGCAACTCTCTTCCCGGTCTTGGCCTTCGGCGGCAGAGGTACTACCCAACCAGACTCCCAACCCTTGTCGATGATGAAATGCTCAATCGACTTGATGCCCACCGGCGCAGCATTGATGCCCAGCGTACAGGCGGCTTCGCAAGGTGCCGGACAAATGCGGCCGGTAAAGTCAGGGAAATTGTTGGTGGAATGCAGCACCTCAAGCGCCTGCTTCCAGTTACCGCGATACACCAGATCATTCCAGTCCGGAATGATGTTGTTGACCGGGCAACCGCTATTGCAGAACGGAATGCCGCAGTCCATGCAACGTGCGCCCTGAATCTTCGCATCGTCGTCGTTCAGTGCATGCACGAACTCCTTGTAATGCGTCAGACGTTGTTCAACCGGATCGTAAGCCTCGTTCAGGCGTTCGAATTCCATAAATCCAGTCGGCTTGCCCATTATGCGGCCTCCTTCTGTGCAGCGGCCATTTCCGTAAGGGCGCGCTTGTACTCATGCGGATAAACCTTGACGAACTTCTCGCGATAGACATCCCAATTGGCAAGAATCCGCTTGGCAGTTTCGCTGCTGGTATATTCGACGTGGCGCGTGATCAGATCCTTCAGCAGGGTCTCATCGGCTAATCCGAGGTGCAGCGGCTCGCCTGCAGCATGACGATTTGCTGGCAAGACTTTCTCCAAGGCTACCTGCGCCAGATTGGCGCGTTGCTTGAAGGTGCCATCTTCGTCCAGCACATAGGCGATGCCGCCCGACATACCGGCCGCGAAGTTGCGCCCGGTCATCCCGAGCACCACGACAGTGCCACCGGTCATGTATTCGCAACCGTGGTCGCCCACACCCTCGACAACAGCTGTTCCACCTGAATTGCGAACAGCGAAACGCTCACCACCAACACCAGCAAGGAAAGCCTCACCATCGGTTGCCCCGTACAAGACGGTATTGCCAACAATGATATTTTCCTGGGTGTCGCCCCGGAAATCAGGGCTCGGCTTGATGATAATGCGGCCACCCGACAATCCCTTGCCAACGTAGTCGTTGCCTTCGCCAGTCAGTTCCATCGTGACACCCTTGGCCAGGAAGGCACTGAAAGCCTGTCCAGCGGTGCCGGTCAGCTTGACGTGAATGGTATCGTCCGGCAAGCCGGCGTTACCATAGCGGCGGGCTACCTGACCCGATAGCATGGTGCCGCAAGTCCGGTTGACGTTGATAATTGACGTCTCGATCTGCACCTTCTGCCCATTTTCCAAGGCAGGCCGTGCTTGCTCGATCAGTTTGTGATCCAGCGCCCTGTCAAGACCGTGGTCCTGTGTCTCGGTCTGGCGACGGGGCACATCAGCAGGAACGTTCGGCAAGTAGAAAACCTTGGAGAAATCCAGGCCCTTGGCCTTCCAGTGTTCAATACCTGTACGCATGTCGAGAAGGTCAGCACGACCAACCAGATCATCAAACTTGCGAATACCCAGCTGGGCCATGATTTCACGAACTTCATCGGCAATGAAGAAGAAGTAGTTCACGACATGTTCCGGCTGACCGGTAAAGCGCTTGCGCAATTCCGGATCCTGAGTAGCCACACCGACCGGGCAGGTATTCAGATGGCACTTGCGCATCATGATGCAGCCTTCAACCACAAGCGGAGCAGTTGCAAAGCCGAATTCGTCAGCACCCAGCAAGGCACCGATTACAACGTCGCGGCCAGTTTTCAGTTGGCCATCCACCTGAACACGAATGCGCGAACGCAGGCGGTTCAATACCAGCGTTTGCTGTGTTTCGGCCAAACCGAGTTCCCACGGCGTACCGGCGTGCTTGATGGAGGACTGCGGTGAAGCGCCCGTACCACCGTCAAACCCGGCAATCACCACGTGATCGGCTTTGGCCTTGGCCACACCGGCAGCTACCGTACCAACACCTACTTCCGATACGAGTTTGACGGAGATGGAGGCACGGTCATTGGCGTTCTTCAGATCGTGAATCAATTGCGCCAAATCTTCGATGGAGTAGATATCGTGGTGCGGCGGCGGCGAAATCAGGCCGACGCCCGGCACGGAGTGACGCAGGAAGCCGATGTATTCGGAAACCTTGTGCCCCGGCAACTGACCGCCTTCGCCCGGCTTGGCTCCTTGCGCCATCTTTATCTGGATCTGGTCGGCGTTGACAAGATACTCGGCCGTGACACCAAAGCGACCGGAAGCAACCTGTTTGATGGCTGAACGCAGGGAATCGCCATCCTTCAGTACGATGTCGCGCTCGATGCGGCCAGCACCAATAATCTCGGATAGCTTGGCACCGCCTTTGACTGGCGCAAAACGTCGGGCATCTTCGCCACCTTCACCGGTATTGGACTTGCCACCAATTCGGTTCATCGCGATTGCAAGTGTGGTGTGGGCTTCCGTGGAAATGGAACCGAGTGACATGGCACCGGTAGCAAAACGCTTGACGATTTCCTTGGACGACTCGACCTCTTCAAGAGGAATTGCTGCACCTTGGGGCTTGAACTCGAACAATCCACGCAAAGTCAGGTGACGCTTGGTCTGATCATTAATCAGCGCGGCGTATTCTTTGTAGGTCTCTGTCTTCCCAGAGCGCGTCGCATGCTGCAGTTTGGCAATCGAGTCCGGTGTCCAGGTATGATCCTCTCCGCGGATGCGGAAGGCGTATTCGCCGCCGGCATCCAGCATGTTGGTCAATACAGGATCGGTCGAAAACGCCTCTTCATGAAGACGGATGGCCTCTTCTGCAACCTCGAAAACACCGATACCTTCAATGTTCGAAGGCGTACCAGTGAAATATTTTTCGATGAAATCCTTCTGTAGACCGATCGCTTCAAATATTTGCGCGCCGGTATAGGACATGTAGGTCGAAATACCCATCTTGGACATGACCTTGTTCAAGCCCTTGCCAATTGCCTTGACGAAGTTCTTGACAAACTTATCTGCCTTCTCGGCATCACCCTTGGCAAAACCCTCAATCGTCTCAAGCGCCAGGTAGGGATGAACTGCCTCGGCACCATACCCTCCAAGGAGCGCAAAATGATGCGTTTCGCGCGCTGAACCTGTCTCCACGACTAGACCCGTACTTGTGCGCAAACCCTTGATGACCAGGTGCTGATGAATTGCAGAAGTCGCCAGCAACGCCGGGATAGCTACGTTATTCGCATCAATCTTGCGGTCGGAAACAATCAGGATATTCGCACCCGACCGTACAGCATCTTCTGCATCAGCTGCCAGCGATGCCAAGCGTGCCTCAACCCCGGCCTTACCCCATGCAAGGGGGTAGCATATATCCAGCTCAAACGAACTGAATTTGCCCGATGTGTACTTGCCGATATGGCGTAGCTTTTCAATGTCAGCCTTGGTCAATACCGGCTGAGAGACCTCAAGACGGATCGGCGGATTGATGTCGGCAGTATTCAACAGGTTCGGCTTCGGACCGACAAACGAAACGAGCGACATAACCAACTCTTCGCGAATTGGATCAATCGGCGGATTCGTTACCTGAGCGAATAGCTGCTTGAAATAGCTATACAGCGTCTTGTTTTTTCTCGACAGAACCGGCAAGGCGGAGTCAGTCCCCATGGAACCGGTCGCCTCTTCCCCATTCTGGACCATCGGCTCCAGAATGACCTTGATATCTTCCTGGGTGTAGCCAAAAGCCTGCTGGCGATCGATAAGGGAAGCAGACGCCGTATCGCAGGCCTCAGCCGGCGCTTCAACTTCGTCAAGCTTGATACGGATCTTTTCGATCCACTCGCGGTAAGGTTTTGCCTTGGCCAGCGAGTCCTTGAGCTCCAGGTCGTCAATAATTCGGCCCTGCTCCATATCAATCAGGAACATCTTGCCCGGCTGCAAACGCCATTTCTTGACGATTTTCTTTTCCGGAATCGGCAGCACACCTGATTCTGAAGCCATGACCACGAGGTCATCGTCAGTCACCAGATAGCGGGCCGGACGCAGACCATTACGATCAAGCGTAGCGCCAATCTGACGACCATCGGTAAAGGCAACGGCGGCAGGACCGTCCCACGGCTCCATCATCGCAGCATGATATTCATAGAAGGCACGACGGTTTTCGTCCATCGTTGTGTGTTTTTCCCATGCCTCTGGGATCATCAGCATCACAGCCTGAGCCAGTGAATAGCCACCACCCATGACAAGCAGTTCTAGCGCATTATCAAAGGATGCCGAGTCAGACTGACCGGGATAATGCAGCGGCCACACTTTTTGCAGGTCATTGCCAAGGATCGGCGAGGAAATTGCCTGCTCACGGGCCTTGAACCAATTCACATTACCGCGCACCGTATTGATTTCGCCGTTATGGGCAATATAACGGAACGGGTGGGCAAGATCCCAAGTCGGGAAGGTGTTGGTAGAGAAGCGTTGATGAACCAAGGCCAGTGCCGAAACAGTGCGCTTGTCCTGGAGATCCTGATAATAGACCCCCACCTGATTGGCCAGCAGCAAGCCCTTGTAATTAACTGTTCGCGCCGAGAATGAGGGCACATAAAACTCTTGTCCGTGCTTCAGCTTGAGCGACTTGATGGCATTGGCCGCACGACGTCTAATGATGTACAGTTTGCGCTCCAAGGCATCTGTCACGAAGACATCAGGCCCTCGGCCGACAAAAACCTGGCGGATCACAGGTTCCGTCGCTTTGACCGTTGGCGACATTGGCATATCGGCTTTGACCGGCACGTCACGCCAACCTAGCATCACCTGCCCCTCTGCCGTCACCGAGCGCTCAATTTCCTCTACACAGGCATGACGCGAAGCAGCTTCTTGTGGCAGAAACACCATGCCAACGCCATACTCACCAAGAGGTGGAAGGGTCACGCCCTGCTTGGCCATTTCTTCTCGATAAAACTGGTCCGGAATCTGGATAAGGATACCAGCACCGTCACCCTGCAACGGATCAGCGCCAACGGCACCTCGGTGATCCAGATTTTTCAGGATCAACAAGCCCTGCTCGACGATGCTGTGACTTTTTTGCCCTTTGAAATGGGCCACAAAACCTACGCCGCAAGCGTCGTGCTCGTTGGCGGGATCATACAAACCCTGCCGATCAGGTACTTCCTGTTCCATCACACGCATTCCTTCAAATAACTTGGCCAGTGAATACAGGCCAATGATAAAAATAACCGAGCATCATATTGCCTGCTTCGATCAGTAGGAAAATTAGAGGCAACCATCGAATATACTGGCAAACTTCTGTCAATTCAAGATGCTGCAACGCACCAACAGCGCCTGCCTGCGGCATAAATTCCCCATTCAGGTGCATCTAGCCTCAATTGCCGCACCAATCTGTTCAACGGTCGCCTGCTCAGACACGACCGCTGTTCCGATATTTTTGAGGAGAACCAATCGTAGCTTCCCATCCTGCACCTTTTTATCGTGACTCATCAATTCAAGATACCTGGATACACCAAGGCGAGGGGCGGACACCGGCAAGCCAGCGCGAACATAGATTCTTTCGATTCTCTCCACCGCTTTTTGGTCCAGCCAACCCAAGTTGCACGACAATTCAGATGCAATTAGTGTGCCGGCCGCAATTGCTTCGCCATGCAGCCATTCACCATAGCCCATGCCGGTTTCAATCGCATGGCCAAAAGTATGTCCCAAATTGAGCAGTGCTCGCTCTCCACTTTCTCTTTCGTCCGCGGCAACCACTTCAGCCTTGTTAGAACAAGACCTATGCACCGCATAAGACAAGGCCGATTTATCACGGCTCAATATTTTTTCAATATTTTCCTCAAGCCAGAGGAAAAAGTCAGAATCACGAATCAGACCATATTTGATAACCTCAGCCAATCCAGCTTTGAGCTCTCGATCCGGCAAAGTATCGAGCGTAGCCAGATCAGCAAGCACCAATTTTGGCTGATAAAAAGCGCCGATCATGTTCTTTCCGAGCGGATGATTGATAGCAGTCTTGCCGCCCACCGAAGAGTCGACCTGAGATAGAAGGGTGGTGGGCACCTGAACAAATGGCATTCCGCGCTGGTAGCATGCGGCCGCAAATCCACCCATATCACCGATAACGCCGCCACCAAGGGCGATGAGTGTGGTGCCGCGCTCACAGCGAGCTTCAAGCATGGCATCGAAAACCAGATTCAGCGTCTCCCAAGTTTTGAATTGCTCACCGTCCGGCAATATCACGGGCAGAATTGAAATTTGGCCTTTTTTCAGCGTTGACCGTAGCAATTCAAGATACAGCGGCGCCACCGTCGTGTTGGTCACCACAACGACTTTTTTTTGCTTGATGTAAGGCAAGATCAACTCGGCTTGCGTCAATACCCCAACGCCAATATGGATGGGGTAGGATCGCTCAGCCAGCTCAACGTTGAGCATCTTGTTCATGACTTGCATAGGCGGTTAAATTCCCGTAACAGTTGAGACACGACACAGGAGGCAGCCAGATGTCCACCATCGATGACGATATGCGCCGCCTCCCGATAGAGGGGATCACGCACTGCATAAAGCGCTTCCAGTTGAGCCAACGGGTCGGCGACATGCAACAAGGGACGATTCCGATCATGTCTGGTGCGTTCATGCAGCAAGGCTGGCGATACGTTTAGATAGACCACCCATCCGGTATCGTGAAGCCTTTGACGATTTTCAGGCTTGATCACGACGCCCCCTCCTGTCGCCAACACGATTCCCCCCATATCGGTGAGTTCTTGAATGGTCTGCATCTCCCGACGCCGAAACCCGTCCTCGCCTTCGATTTCAAAGATGGTAGGAATAGGGACGCCAGTCCGATTAACGATTTCATGATCAGAATCGAAAAATGGACGAGCCAATCGCTTGGCGAGTTGGCGCCCGACAGTCGTTTTACCGGCTCCCATAAGGCCGACGAGATATATATTGCGACAGTTTTCCACGATCGGATTTTAGCCGACTAACGGCTCAGTACAAAAAGTAAGGGCCGGCAATGCCGGCCCTTTAGATTCAGATTTGAGGAAAATCAGTCAAATCGCATCTTGTCCGAAATTACACGCGGCGTGATGAAAACCAGTAATTCACGACGTTTCCCCGTGTCATTTTTGTATTTGAAGAGCCATCCAAGATACGGAATATCTCCGAGAAGCGGCACCTTTTCAATAATATCCTGGCTGTCGGTGATAAAGACTCCGCCAATCACCACCGTACCACCATTTTCAACGACCACATTGGTTTCAACAATTGAACTCTTGATTGGCGGGTTACCTTGGATTGCCTTAGTCCAGTCCGGCTCTTCTTTCTTTACCACAAGAGCCATCCGCACCGTTCCTTCAGGAGTAATTTGCGGTGTAGCTTCCAAGGATAGCTTCGCTGGCTTGAAGCTTACGGTACAGGTTCGACCAGTCGCACTATCCGTACAAACCACATAAGGCACTTCCGTACCATCCTCGATCTTAGCTTTCACATTATTTGCAGTAATGACTCGGGGGCTTGAAATCACCTTGCCAAGTCCGTCTGATTCCAACGCAGCAATTTCGACATTTAGAATCCGCGTCAAAGCTGAATTAAACAATGAAAATGCCATTGTCCCCCCGGTTGATGAAAACGATGGCAAATTGACACCCACTACCGGAGTTTGAGTCAGAATACCTGGGGTTATTGTCGACTTTAAAACTCCGTCGGTAATAGTAGAGGTGCCGGTAGCAGGAGCATAAGAGCCACCAACCACATTTACCCCTCCCCCCAAATTCAGTGACTTCGAATTTATCAAGCCCAACTTCGCACCAATACTACGATTAAAACTATCGGTAGCCTCTACGACGCGCGCCTCAATCAGCACTTGGCGAGCACCGACATCTATAGCCTTAATAAACGTACGAATTTCATCCAGCTTGGATGGAATATCGTTTATAAAAATAATATTGGACTGAGAGTCTGCAACTGCGCTCCCTCTCTTACTGAGAATGCGCTGTGCTGGCCCGCTCACTCCACCGCCGCCAGTTACCACACCTGCCAGCAACTTCGCCACATCCACGGACTTCTGATAGTTCAACTGAAACTGTTCCAGCTTTAGCGGTTCGAGTTCGCTAATTTGCTGTTTTGATTCGAAATCAAGTTTTTCGCGGGTGGCGATTTCATCTCGCGGGGCGATCATGATGATATTGCCTTTTTTGCGCATATCCAGCCCTTTTTGCTGGAAGATGATATCTATCACCTGATCTGCCGGCACATCCTTCAACACTAGCGTTGTCGTCCCCGTCACCGTTTCGCTGATCACCGCATTGAGGTTCAACTCTTCTGCCATCAAGCGCAGCAAGGCACGTACGTCGCCATTCTGGTAGTTGATACTCACTCGTGGTCCTTGGTAACCGACCTTGGAGCCTTGCACAAGCTTGTTGGGATCCTCAACGATCTGTTTCACTTCGACAATAAACTGATTGTCGCTCTGATAAGCGTTGTGCTCCCACACACCTTTCGGCGTGATAATCATCCGAACATTATCACCGAACGTCCTTGTTTCAATTGCGGTAACCGGAGTTGCGAAATCCGTGACATCCAGTTTTCGACGCAGACGATCAGGCACCGTGGTTTTCATGAAATCCACTACCAGATTATGTCCCTGCTGACGGATATCGATACCCGTCCCCGCGTCACTTAAATCTACAATAATCCGCCCTTCTCCATCCTTGCCGCGTCGAAACATCACGTCACTTACAGCATGGCGACGACCAACCAGACTTTCCTCGGCAAAGCGGGTGCTATGTTGTGCGGCAGAGTCGGTGAGCCGGCCAATTGGCGAAAGCGTCACATATAAGGATTTGCCGTCCAGTCGAGTTTTATAGTTCATATTCTGAACTAGGTTAAGAACGACTCGGGTGCGGTCTCCAACCTGAACAACGTTCATGCTACGCAAATCACCTTGATTGAAAATTTGGCTATTGCGCCCTAATCCGTTTGCCGTTGACTGGAAATCAAGTGCAATTTTTGCTGGGTTAGCAACACTGAATCCCGGAGGAGGTGAAGACAGCGGCTCCTTCAAATCAATTCTTAGCGCGACCTCATTCCCTTGTTGGGCGACGTTAACCGCGTCAATCGAATTTGACGGCAAAGGCTCTGCTTGAGCCAGTGGTGATAGCGCAAGGCAGGCCAATGCTGCGGCCATCGCGTAATTGATCAATTTCATTTCTTACTTCCCTCCTTGCTCTGCAGGTAAAGCGAGCTCTTGCGCTCAGTCCAGTCACCGGCAGAATCTTGAATCAATTCCCGCAGTTGGACCTCAGTGTCCGAAATCTGCGTCACCATACCGAAATCCAGCCCGATGTAATCCCCGACCTTGACCTGCTTGACCTTGTCTTCGACTTGAAGCACCGCCATCGGGCGCTTATTGACATTCATATACCCGATCATCTTTAGGGACTCGAGTGGGTATTTTTCAAGCAGGCTGTTCCGAACTTCTCTCGCCTCGAAATCGGGCTGAAATGCTCCCCCCTTGCCAGCCGCCTGCTTGTATTTGGACTCCGGCTCAATTTTGCTTGGCTTGAATGGATCTACCGCACCATCAATATCGTAGGGCACAGGCTCATAGGGCTTGACCTCTGGCAACTTGGGAATATTCCCGCGCATACCTGAGGTACTTTCAGCCATCCATTGTTTCAATTCTTCGTGATCGCCTCCCGAACAAGCACCAAGGAAAGCACACACGGCCATGAGCAATATCCGTTTCACTTCTTCGCTCCTTGCGCGGCTTTTTTCGCTTGCTCAGCCTTTTTCTGCTTGGCGATTTCTTCCTCATCCAGATAGCGGAAGGTTTTTGTCGTAGCATCGAGCGAAAGGACGCCACCATCCTTAACCGGAGCAATCGAAATATTGTTCAAGGTCACAATGCGTGGCAGTTTGGCGATATCGGCAGCGAACGCCCCAAAGTCGTGATAACTGCCATTTATTTTCACGGTTATAGGCAACTCCGCGTAGAAATCCTTGATCTGCTCTTGCCCTGGTTTGAACAACTCGAATTGCAAGCCACGACCCAAGCCAGCCTGATTAACCTCAATCAGCAGCGCCTCAATTTCTGATTTGTCAGGCAATTGTTTGAGCAACGCACCAAATGATCGATCAATTTCGGCCAGTTGCTGAACATACAAATCCAGGTTAACCGCCTGACGTTTCTTGTCGAGATACTGCTGCTTGAGCGTTCCCTCTTCTCGCTGCTTTGTATCAAGCTCAGTGAACTGATCGTTCCAGACAAACCACCACCCCGCGAGGAGGATGGCCGCGAACAAACCAAACAAGATTGTAATTTTAGGTATTAATGGCCACGTCCCCGGTTCATTCGGGTTCATCAACCGAAAATCATCGGCTATCGAACGGAAATCGATATTTGGAAGGGAGATTTTTTTAGCCATCATTTCTTCTCCTTTCCGTCTTCCTGCTTGACTCGAGTCAGAATGAAATTCATCCCGAACTCATTGATGCGACGCCCGTTAACCACAACAGCCTTACTTTCAATCAGCTGCGGCGCCTCCAGCCATGGCGACGCTTCCAAATTGCGCATCAAGGCAGAAATACGTGCGTTCGATTGCGCATGTCCGGTAACATTTACCTTCAGCCCATCCTGTTTCAGTGATTTCAGGTAAATGCCGTCTGGAACCTGCTTAACCAATTCGCTGAGCAAATAAACTGTTTCACCACGATCACGTTGCAGGTTCTCGATAACCTGTTTGCGCGCCAGCAATGCCTGTGTCTGCTCCTTCAAGCGCTTGATTTCATCTAGCTGCTTGTCAAGAACGGCGATTTCCTTCTTGAGAAAATTATTCGAGCCATCCTGATTGCTGATCGCACTACCGATCAATGTATATACAGCAAATACAATCAATGCCCCCAACACCGAGACCAAGCCACCTAATACAAAAAATTGCTCACGCCGTGCTTTTTTTGCCTCTTCGCGATGAGGAAGTAGGTTGATACGAATCATGATGGATCGAACCTCCTCAGCGCCAAACCACAGGCAACCATTAACGAAGAGGCATCAGCAAGCAGGCTTTTTGCCCGAACACGATCTGATAACACCATATTGGCAAACGGATTCGCTATTAACGTATTGACCTGAGTGCGCGTAGCCACCACCTCATCAATACCCGGTATCACAGCACACCCGCCGGCCAAAACAATGTGGTCCACCTGGTTGTATTGAGTCGATGTAAAGAAGAACTGCAGCGCACGAGAAACCTCAAGCGCCAAATTTTCCATAAACGGGTTCAACAATTCAATTTCATAACCTTCAGGCAAATTTCCCGCGCGCTTTGCAGCCTCGGCGTCCTCGAAATTCATACCGTAGTGGCGCGCGATATCCTGAGTCAGCTGCCCACCACCGAAAGCCTGCTCTCGAGCATAAACTTGCTGGCCGTTGCGCAAAACCGTCAAATTCATCACGTTTGCACCAGCATCAATCAAGGCAACAACCTGGTTTTTTCCCGCTTCCGGCAACTGGCGTTCGATCAACTCAAATGCAGCCAAGGCGGCGAACGACTCAACGTCCACCACAGATGCTTTCAAACCTGCAGCATCTGCAACGGCCACACGATCCTCGACGCGTTCTTTTTTTGATGCCGCTATCAAGACTTCCAACTCATCCGGAACAGCAGGTGCAGGACCGATCACTTGATAGTCCAGATTGACCTCATCAATCGAGAAGGGAATGTATTGATTGGCCTCCGTCTCGACCTGAGCCTCAAGCTCTTCATCCCGTAACCCAGCGGGAACGATGATTTTTTTGGTAATCACCGCTGAACCTGGCAGAGCCATTGCAACACTGCGTGTAGAGGTACCCATTCGCTTCCAGGCACGCTTGACGCAGTCAACAACCCCCTCCAGATTGGCGATATTGCCATCAGATACCGCGTCCTTGGGCAACACCTCTATGGTGTAGCGCTCAACACGATAACCGTCTTTCCCGTTGGCGCTCAGCTCAACCATCTTGACGGCTGACGAACTTATATCCAACCCGAACAAGGAACGCGCCTTGGGATTTAACAACGCCGAGATATCGAAGCCCACCAGACCCCCAAAAAGTCCTTACGGAATGCGAAGTTAGCAAAATAACCAATAATTCACTTCAGATGCTAACAATAACATCTGGAGGTGTAAAGCAATTTCACGGAGCAGATTTTGCCCAGCGTATAATCGGCGCCACGTTTATTTTGAACTCTAAGATTACCGTGCCCTCACTGCCTCCGGCCCTGCGCGTCGTGCTTTACCCTGTCATATTCCTCGTTGGGCTCGTCATAATTGGCGTAGCAATGGGATTGATCATCCTTCTCCTTACCTACCCAAATCTGCCATCGCTTGAGGTTTTGACAGATTATCGTCCGAAGATTCCTTTGCGGATTTTTACCGCCGACGGCTTCCTGATAGGCGAATATGGAGAAGAACGGCGTGCAGTTGTTGCCATCCAGGATGTCCCCTCTGTCATGAAGCAGGCAATTCTTGCTGCAGAGGACGACCGTTTCTATCAGCATGGCGGGATCGACTACACCGGCATTGTGCGCGCCGCAGGTGCCAACCTTCTAGGCGGAGGCAAACGCCAAGGGGCATCGACTATTACCCAGCAAGTAGCCCGTAATTTCTTTCTGACCGGGGAGAAAACTTACACCCGCAAACTGTATGAGGCACTGCTGTCGTTCAAGATAGAGAGCAGCCTTTCGAAAGATCAAATCTTCGAGTTGTATATCAACCAGATATTCCTCGGCCAGCGGGCTTACGGATTTGCTGCAGCCGCCCAGATCTACTTTGGCAAACCGCTCAAGGATATTTCCATTGCCGAAGCTGCAATGCTGGCGGGTTTACCGAAAGCCCCTTCCGCCTACAATCCGGTCGTAAACCCCAACCGTGCCCGACTTCGCCAGCAATATGTACTGCGCCGCATGCATGAATTGGGATACATCTCCCCATCGCAACACGAAGCCGCGCTCAAGGAACCTTTGGTCGTCAAGCGCGAGCTGGCCGAGTATGCAGTTCACGCCGAATACATCGCGGAAATGGCACGCCAGATCACTGCAGAGAGATTCCCAGAGGAGGTCTATTCCCGCGGCATGAAGGTATATACCACCCTGATCAAGGCCGAGCAGGAAGCTGCTTATGTCAGTCTGCGCAAGGGGGTCATGGATTATGACCACCGACATGGCTATCGAGGCGCAGAATCCTATCTCGACATGAAGGATATCAAGTCCGACCAGGACGAAGCGATTGACGAAGCACTGCAGGATATTCCTGATGCCGGCGACCTCATTCCTGCGCTGGTTTTATCCGCTGACACTAGGCAGATCAAGGTTTACCGCAAGGGCGGCGAAGTGCTCACGCTCAACGGCGATGCCATGAAATTTGCCGCCAGAATGATCGACGACAAGGCACCGCCCAATAAACGCCTGAAGCGCGGCGCTATCGTTCGCCTGCAAAAGGACGACAAAAACGGATGGCAAATCAGCCAGCTTCCGGAAGTCGAATCCGCGTTCGTCGCGGTGGACCCGAAAAATGGCGCCATTCGGGCATTGGTCGGCGGTTTCGACTTCAATCGAAACAAATTCAATCATGTCACCCAAGCCTGGCGGCAACCGGGTTCCAGCTTCAAGCCGTTCATCTACTCCGCCTCACTGGAAAAAGGCTACAGCCCGAATAGCATCATCGCCGATGAGCCGATAATCATTCCAGCCAGCCAGACAGGTACCGCCGCATGGCAGCCACACAACTACGACGGCAGGTATGAAGGCCCAATGAAGATGCGCACGGCGCTGGCCAAATCGAAGAACATGGTATCGATCCGCATCCTGCAATCGATCGGCACACGCTACGCTCAGGATTACGCCGGCCGTTTCGGCTTTGACCCGGCAAAACACCCGCCGTACCTGACCATGGCGCTCGGCGCCGGCTCCGTAACCTCATGGCAGATGGTGACTGCTTACTCCGTATTTGCCAACGGTGGATACAAGGTCAACCCGTTTGTCGTTCGCGAAATACGGGATGGCACAAATCAGATCGTGGCCCAGTCAGCACAACTCGAGGCCGGCGAAGAAGGCATCCGGGTGATCGACCCGCGCAATGCCTTCATGATGGATGCCATGCTGCGCGACGTCACGATCTATGGAACCGCTGCCAAGGCTTCTGTCGCACTGAAGCGCCATGATCTAGCCGGCAAAACAGGCACCACCAACGAGTACAACGATGCATGGTTCTGCGGATATCAAATGACGGTCGCCGCCTGCGCCTGGATGGGCTTCGACCAACCACGCAAGTTGGGCGACAGGGAAACGGGCGGCGCCGCCGCACTGCCGATCTGGATCGGTTACATGAACCGTGCGCTCAAGGAGGTCCCCGCAATGCTGCCGCAGGCCCCAGAGGGCTTGGTGGCTCGAGGCGAAGGCAGGGATCGTAGCTATATCTACGCAGAGAACGCCGCCAAGGAAAAGCCGCCGGAAGAGGAGCAACAGGAAGCCGAGCCGCTACCCAAACCTGACCTCAGCGTACCCCCCAGCGACTGATCAGCGTAAAACGATAGTCTCGCCAGCCTGCTGGCTGGCGAGCGTTGAAAGCTTTTCCATCAATTCGCAGCTATCACGGGTATCGCGCCAGGCAGTACCATCCCAGCGGAAGTGAAAACCGCCGGCGCGGGCCGCCACCCAGATTTCCTTGGCCACACCGTGGCGATTGACAATGATCTTGCTGCCGTCGTCAAATTCAATTTCCAGCACACCGCCTGCCGCCAGCTGGCTATCGATATCGGCATCGCAGGCTTCCAGTGCCGCATCAATTCTTGCCAGCGTCGCATCGGCGATCGTATTGAATTCCTTGTCATCCATCGTGTTACCATCCTGTGCTTCGCTGACAGCGCCCCGAAAATGTCCAGAATCGCTGCCCTACTGATCATCCTGAGCCTTGCCGCCTGCGGCATGAAGGGGCCGCTTGAACGGCCCACTGGCCCGATGCCGGAACCGCTGCTTGGCAATGCCAAGCCAGCCGCCAAGGATGTTAGCACGACCACCAGCCCCAAAGCCCCATGACCCACTTTGCTCTGAAGAACGGCGCCCTGCACGCCGAATCCGTTTCCTTGCCGGCCATTGCCGAACAATTTGGCACGCCGGCCTATGTTTATTCCCGTGCTGCGCTGGAAGCATCGCTACGCGAATTTCACGATGTCCTCGGCGAGCATCCCGCCGGCAAGGGTGCGCTGGTTTGCTATGCCGTCAAGGCAAACTCCAACCTCGCCATCCTGAACGTCTTTGCCCGCCTCGGCGCGGGGTTCGACATCGTGTCCGGCGGCGAACTGCAGCGAGTGCTTGCAGCCGGCGCCGATCCGCAGAAAGTCGTCTTCTCCGGCGTTGGCAAGACGGCCGAGGAAATGAAGCTGGCGCTGGAAGTCGGCATCTTCTGCTTCAATGTCGAATCCGCCCCCGAACTGGAGCGCTTGAACGATGTCGCCGGTCAGTGCGGCAAAAAGGCGCCGATCAGCCTGCGCGTCAATCCGAACGTTGATCCGAAGACGCACCCCTACATTTCCACCGGACTCAAGGGCGCAAAATTCGGCGTCGCCTATGACACCGCACTGGCGCTCTATCGCCGCGCCGCTGCCCTGCCCAATATCGAAGTGGCCGGCATCGACTGCCACATCGGCTCGCAACTGCTCGACCCCTCCCCCTTTGTCGAAGCACTCGACCGCATTCTGGTCCTCGTTGACCAGTTGAAAGCAGAAGGCATCCACATTCACCACCTCGACCTCGGTGGTGGCCTCGGCATCAAATACAGTGCCGAACAGGTGCAACCGACTGTCGCTTCCTATCTGACGCCGCTGCTCAACAAGCTGGCCGGTCGCGGCCTGCAGGTCGTGCTCGAACCGGGTCGCCGGCTGGTCGGCAATGCCGGCTTGCTGCTCACCCGCATCGAATACCTCAAGCAGGGCGAAGCCAAGAATTTCGCCATCATCGACGCCGCCATGAACGACCTGATGCGCCCGGCGCTTTATGAAGCCTGGCACGACATCAATCCGGTGGCGCCCCGCGCCGGCACCACCACGGCGTACGATGTTGTGGGGCCGGTTTGCGAAACCGGCGACTTCCTCGGCCAGGACCGTCTGCTGGCGGTTGAAGCCGGCGACCTGCTGGCCGTAATGTCAGCCGGCGCCTACGGCATGGCCATGGCTTCCAACTACAACACCCGGCCACGCGCCGTTGAAGTAATGGTCGATGGCGACAAGGTCCACGTCATTCGCCAGCGCGAAACCGTTGAACAGCTCTATGCTGGCGAGTCCACACTGCCCAAGTGAGCGGCCTGCGCGTCGATAAATGGCTGTGGGCAGCGCGTTTTTTCAAGACGCGCTCGCTGGCCAGCGATGCCGTCAGTGGTAGAAAAGTGAAGGTCAATGGCGCCACAATCAAGCCGGCTCGTGACCTTAAAATCAATGCCCGGCTGGAGATCGCCAACAGCGAAACGCGCTGGGAAGTGACCGTCAAGGCCTTGTCAGACAAACGCGGCCCGGCGCCGGAAGCCCGTCTGCTCTACGAAGAAACCCAGGAAAGCGTCAGCGCCCGCGAAGCAGCCCGTGACAGCCGACAGTTTGTTCAGGACCCGGCCGCCGACATCCATGGCCGGCCCACCAAGCGCGATCGGCGCCAGATGGACCGTTACGGCCGATAAAGCGCGACGCCTGCGGTCAACCGGAAAAAACAGCCAAAATCACAAAACGTAGGCCAGCGCCAGCGGCAGAAACAGCAGGGCCGCCAGATTGCCGATCAGCACAATTGATGCGACGCGTTGTGGCTCCTGCTTGTAACGCTCCGCGAACAGGAAGTTGAGCACGGCTGGCGGCAGGGCACCAAAGACGAACAGCATTGCCGCGTCACGCCCCTGCAGCCCAAGCAACTGGATGGCACCGGCCGCAATCAACATGCCGGCCAGCGGCCGCAACACGGCACTGCCAACCGCCACCTTCCATTCGCTGAAATTTACGTCAGTCATCCGCACGCCCAGCGAGAACAGCAGCAGCGGCACGGAAACATCGCCCAGCATCTTGATACCAATGATCAAAGGCGTCCAGATCGGGATTTTGACGATCGCTACGGTCAACCCGACAATGGCGGCAAAAACCACAGGTATTCGCCACAGCATCAGGAATCGGGTATTCGGATCAAGCAAGCGGGCACCGAAGGAAAAGTGCAGCGTATTTTCCACCATGAACAAAATTACCGCTGCCGGCAACGCATTTTCGCCCCATGCCAGCACCGCCAGCGGTAGGCCGATATTGCCGGAGTTGTTGAACAACATCGGGGGCACCAGCGTTTTCGGCTGGATGCCGATCATCCGGGCGATTGGCCAGGCCAGCAAGCCGCAGGTCCCAAGCACCAGAAAGCCACCGAGTGCCAGCGGCGCATAGACCGTCAGGTCGAATGACTTGCCGGCCATCGCTGCAAAAACCAGCGCCGGCACGAAGACATCCATGTTCAGCCGATTGGCCACGGCCATTTCCGGTTTGTGCTTGCGGCCATAAAAATAGCCGGCAGCCACGATCCCGAAAATGGGGAACAGAATAGCCAGCAGACGGAAACTCAGGCTTTGCTCGTCCACGCGGAAGGCCTCAAATGAGAATTGGCAACAGGTTGGATTGTGCGGACGTCGGGCGCGCCCGCACAGCCGGGATTACCCCTAAGCGTCAGAGGACGTAGCGGGACAAATCCTCGTCGGCGGCCACTTCGCCTAGCTTCTCGTTGACGTAGGCAGCGTGCACCAGGACCTTCTCCAAGCCCACCTTGCCGGCATCGAACGACACTTCTTCGAGCAATTTTTCCATGACCGTATGCAGGCGACGGGCGCCAATGTTCTCGGTCCGTTCATTCACCTGAAAAGCGATTTCCGCCATGCGCCGGATTCCATCGTCGGTAAACTCGATCTGCACACCTTCCGTTTCCAGCAAGGCCTGATACTGCCGTGTCAGACAGGCATCGGTCTGGGTCAGAATGCACTCGAAATCAGCCACCGAGAGCGAGTCCAGTTCGACGCGAATCGGGAAACGACCCTGCAGCTCCGGGATCAGATCCGACGGCTTGGAGAGGTGGAAAGCGCCCGAAGCGATGAACAGAATGTGATCAGTCTTGATCATGCCGTACTTGGTGGACACCGTGGTGCCCTCAACCAGCGGCAGCAGATCACGTTGAACACCCTGCCGCGAGACATCGGCGCCCTGCATTTCGGAACGGCTGGCGATCTTGTCCAGTTCGTCGAGGAAGACAATGCCGTTCTGCTCGACGGCCTTCACCGCCTCCAGCTTGACGTCCTCGTCATTGACCAGCTTGGCCGCCTCTTCGTCGGCCAGCAGTTTCAGCGCTTCCTTGATCGGCAACTTCCGTGATTTCTTCTTGCCACCGCCGATATTCTGGAACATGCCCTGAATCTGCTGCGTCAGCTCCTCCATACCCGGCGGCGCGAAAATTTCGGCCTGCATGCCCGGTGCGGCGACTTCGATATCGATTTCCTTGTCGTCCAACTCACCTTCGCGCAGCTTTTTGCGGAATTTCTGGCGAGTCGTGTTCTCGGTTGCAGTCGACTCGGAATTTTCAGCAAAAAAGTTGGGACCACGCGCGGTCGGTAGCAGCACGTCGAGAACGCGCTCTTCGGCGGCGTCTTCGGCACGGGCGCGCATGGTCTTCATGGCTCGCTCACGATGCGTCTTGATAGCCATTTCGACCAGATCACGAATGATCGTCTCGACATCGCGACCGACGTAGCCGACTTCAGTAAATTTGGTCGCCTCGATCTTGATGAAGGGCGCATTGGCCAGTCGGGCCAGACGACGCGCGATTTCGGTCTTGCCAACGCCGGTCGGTCCGATCATCAGAATATTTTTTGGCGTAATTTCCTGACGCAATGGCTCGGCCACCTGCGCCCGTCGCCAGCGATTGCGCAAGGCAATGGCGACCGCCTTCTTGGCGTTCTTCTGGCCGACGATATGTTTATCGAGTTCGGAAACGATTTCCTGCGGCGTCATCGCGGTCATTCGAGGGCCTCGATCGTGAAATTACGGTTGGTGTAGATGCAGATGTCGCCTGCGATTTCCAGCGACTTGGTGACGATGTCACGCGGCGACAAATCCGTGTTTTCCAGCAAGGCCCGCGCCGCACTTTGTGCGTAGGAACCGCCGGAACCGATGGCGACAATACCCTGCTCCGGCTCCAGCACATCGCCGTTGCCGGTGATAATCAACGAAACATCGCGATCCGCCACCGACAGCATGGCTTCAAGACGGCGCAAGGCACGGTCTGAACGCCAGTCCTTGGCCAGTTCTACGGCCGAACGCAGCAAATTGCCCTGATGCTTGTCCAGCTTGGCCTCGAAGCGCTCAAACAGCGTGAAGGCATCGGCCGTACCGCCGGCAAAGCCAGCAAGAATGCGACCCTGATACAGGCGGCGAACTTTTTTGGCGGTTGCCTTGATAACGATATTGCCCAGCGTGACCTGTCCGTCGCCGCCCATGGCAACGACGTTGCCCCGGCGCACCGACAGGATCGTGGTGCCGTGATATTGCTCCATTTTTTACCCTTAAGACTTGGGAACGAGAATGCGCGCCTGCTTGTTGAGGCCAACCACGGCCATCAATTCGGCGACAAGGTGATTCGGACTGCGGATGATGATCTCGCGACCCGCTGCCTTATACGGCGCAAGGCGATTGACCAGCTGCCCGGCCGAGACGAAATCGAGACGACGTACGCCGGAAAAGTCGAGGATCGGCTGCTCGCGTGATTCAAGGAAGGCGCTCAGATCATCAAAGCGACAGCCTTTGAGCTCGCCAGACAAATAATGCGCTTCATCTGCCGGACGACTGGTTGCGGGGGAAACGGCCGGCTTGGCCGCCACCGGCCGTGCTTCCCAGGACGGTGGCGACAACTCGAAGGTCACCGCAAAATCGACGGCGCGCTCCTCGAACTGCTCTTGCGTACCGTGACGCTGCAGCAGTTCAAGCAGCAGGCGCCAGGCTGGCTCATGGGCCACCTGGCCAACCTGCAGACGAGTATTCAGACGATCGATTACCCCATCGGTACCACCGAGCGTGACCGACAGACGAGTCTTGCGGGCCTTGCACAGCAGATCCGCCAGTTGCCCGGCGACCTCGTCGTCGCAACCGATGAGTTTGCTGCAATCGACAGTCACCGGTGTCTTCTGGCCGATCAGCTTGCCCAGCTCGGTCACCGGCAAGGCGCCTTCCGAGGTCAATACCCCTTGCAGAAAAATCTTGCTCGGCCCCGGCGAAGCGGATGCCGGCTGCACCGCGGACAGCCCCGATGACCAGGTCGGCGGTGACATTTCGCAGGCCTCGGCGTAATCCACGCACAGTTTGTCAAAGCCGGCCCGATCACCGGTCATCTGCAGCAGATCGAACAGCAACAACCAGAAGCGTTTCCCTTCAGGGCCACGGTACGAGCGAACAAAGGTTTCGAGCAGAGAACGAGCAGCAGCATCCTGGCCGTTGGCATAGAGCACGACCACCTGCTCGACGCAGGCTTGAAGTGGATCAAGGTCGTGATCAACGTCAATGCCCATGACGGTCGACTCGGTAAAGTCGTCACGATCAAAATCATCGATGCTGAACTCCGGCGTATCCACCGTCGCCGCCTTCGGTTTCAGTGGCGGATGCACCATGACCTGTGCCGGAAGAAGCTCGTCCGAGGTCGACACCGGTCCGGCCTTGGCCCAGACGCTGGCCGTAAATTCGAGGTCCGGCAAGGGCTCAGGCAGCGGCGCGGGCTGAGTCTCGGCGGTGGGTTGGGGAGCTTTTGCCTCGGGCAGCAGATCAGGCGCGCGCGGGCGAGCTGCCGGCCGCTCGGGCATCTTCTTGTCCTGCTTCTTGAAAAAGGAAAAAACCATGACCACTCCGCATGCGGGATAGTAGTTTTAGCACGGTGCTCGACTTCATGCAACGAGCAAGCCGACAAGCACCAGCAGGATAGCCAGGACAGGACCGAAGGGTTGATCAAGGCTTAGCGCCAACCCGAATGCCGCGCAATAAGCCGTAACGCCGATCCCCAACGCCCACCATAGCCCGGCACGCCAGTTGGCAGCGCGGCGAAAGGCCAGCCAAGGGGGAATGAATACCAGCGCAAATGCCCCCATGACGCCGAGACTCATGGTTGCCAGGGCGAGGCAGAGTGCCGCCAGCAGGTCGAAGCCCATCTGGATCGGCCAGGATGGCAGGCCGCGCAGACGGAAAATGTCCGGATAGACCCGAGCCAGGAGCAATTTCGCCGAGAGTGCACGCAATACGAGCAAGGCAAGTGCACCGCCAGCGGCGACCAGCCATAATTGCTCACTGCTGGCGAAATAGAGTTGGCCATCGAACAAGGCATGACCAAGGCGTTCGGCCATCGGCTGATTGGCCGTGATCAACACCGAGCCCCCCCAGCCAGCCAGCAGTAGCAGCGCATCGCCGGCGCCGCCGGTCAATCGTTTGGCAAACAGGCGCCGCCCGGCGCCGGCCAACCCCGCCGCCACCAAGCCGCCGAGCACCGGTGCAAAGCCGGCAACCAGCGCCAGCAAGGCGCCCGCTGCCGCAACGTGGGAATAGGCCAGCGCAGCAAGCCATTCATCGCGCAGGCGCAGATAACTGCCCAGCACGGGGAGCAAAATGGCAAAACCCAGGCCGGTCAGGAAGGGAATCAGGAAGATTTCACTCGACATCACGGACTCCCAGCACGATCACCCGGTCACACACCGCTTCGACAAAAGCCGTATCGTGGCTAACCACCAGCATACCCGCCCCCGCCGCCGCCCGATCACGCAGGTGCTCGGTCAGGTGGGCGACGCCGGCAACGTCGAGGTTGTTGGTCGGTTCGTCGAGCAGCACCAGATCGGCCGGCGCCTGCAGGATCGCCCACAGCGTCAGGTAGTGACGCTGGCCGCCGGACAGCCGGTCTAGCCGGCTATCGAGGCGGTCGGTCAACCAGGCAGGCAAGCCCTTCGGACTGGCGCCGGTCAGCGCCAGCAGCTCGCGACCAGACAGCGGCATGCCAACAACCGGGGGCACCTCCTGCGTCTGCAGGGCCAGTCGAACGCCAGCAGACTGCTCGATGCGCCCGGAAAACACCTTGGCCCGTCCGGCAAAGGCAGCGAGTACGGTACTTTTGCCCACGCCGTTCGGCCCGGTCAGGCCGACGATTTCGCCGGCCGCAATGCTCAGATCAAGCGGCTGCGTCGCCGGCTTCTGCCAGCCGGCGACCAGCTTGTCAGCGCGTAGCAGGACGTTCACCGCAGGCCTTTCAGCAAACGCTGGATGCTGTCCTCAAACAGACCGAACAAGTCTTTCGCCTCCGGCGTGCCACCGACCGTGTACGGCAGCATGACCGCCGCGATGCCGGTCTTGCCGGCAATCCATTGACTCGGCCCCTCCTGCTGATACGCAGCACGCAATACCATTTTGGCCGGCACAATCTGCTGGCGGGCAAGCAAGTCGGTCAGGTGTCCACTGCTTGGTTCAATACCCGGTTTCGGTTCCAGCGTGCCGACTTCCTTCATGCCCAGCCAGTTCAGCAAATAGACGAAGGAGGCGTGATGGACCAGCACTTGCGCCCCTCTGAGCGGCGCCGCTTCATTCTGCCAGCGCGTCATTGCCACCTGCCATTTACCGGCAAAGGCCTGATAGCCAGCCTGATAGGCGGTCGCATTGGGAGCATCCAGCTCGACCATGCGCGCAGTCAGCGCCTCACCGACCTTGAGCACATTGCGCGGATCGAGGTGGGTATGCGGATTGCCGGCGGCATGCACGTCGCCGTTGGCCCGATCCAGCTTGGTAGGTACTTCAAGGCGATTCACCTGCGCTGCGGCCTCGAAATACCCCGGCTTGCCCGGCTGAATGGCCGAGTTTCCCGAATCACGCAGGACCAGCGGCAACCAGCCGATTTCCAGATCGGCGCCGGCCGCCACCACCAGATTGGCCTGCCGTGCCTGTGCCAGCAAAGATGGCCGGGCTTCGATGCGATGCGGGTCCTGGAAAGCGTTGGTCGCCGTGTAGACCTTGACCTTGTCGCCACCGATTTCCTTGGCCAGCGCACCCCATTCCGGCACGGTGGCGAAGACCTTGAGGTCGGCGTGAGCGACTGCTGCGGTCAACCCGAAAAAACAGGCAAAAATGAAATTTTTCATAGTGGCTCCTAGAACTTGTGGGCGCCGTGGGCGCCAAGACTCATGACGTACTGCAGCGTGAGCTGATTGTCGGTAATGCCCTGCATCGACTTGTCCTGCGCGATCTGCAGGCGGAGGCGAGAGAATTCACTCCAGCTGTAATCGACCATCGCCGAGACTTTCTTTGGCCGGTAGCTATCAACCACCAGATTGGCCGCATTGCCGCCAAAATGGCGGCTGCCGCTGTCGAGTTGCTCGTAACGCAGGCCCGCCCGCCATTCCGGCGCAAATTGATAAACACCTTGGGCATACCAGCCGCTCTGCCTGGTCTTGTAGCCGCTGTCGACAGGGGTCGCACAGGCGCTCAGCACATCAGCCGATGAACAAGTCAGACCACCTTTCTCCTCACGAACAAAATACTCGCTCTGGAATTTGAAATTCTGATGTGCCGAATTGCCGTTCGGCGCCCATTTCCAGACAAAATCAGCCAGCCAGGTGGTCGAGTCGCCGGAAAAAGCCCCTTGCGCCGCAACGCCGTTGATGTCGACAAAATCCGCAGTCCGTTCGGCGGCCCGCGTTTTCAACCAGGAGGCGCCGGCCCGCCAGCTATTGGAAATGCCAACATCGTCACCGACATGGACATACAGCGCACCGCCACCGACGCCATTCCGGTTGCGATCAGTGCCGGGGAAATTGGCCCCGCGGCCGACTTCGGCGCCTAGTTCAACGAACAACGGCGTCGGTGCCAGCCATTTCAACTGCACACCATCCTGGGCATAGCTGTCGCCAAACATGGCCTGATACATCAACGGCGCATCGGAAAAATCGCGGGCATGCGGGTGTTGCTCGTTGAGATAGCCGATGCCCGAACGGAACCGGCCCGCTTTCAGACCAATGCCCTCGCCGATTGCCAGCGACTGGAACCAGGCCTCCTCGATATTCGCCTGACCATCAGCCATCGCCACAATGGCCTGTCCGCGCCAATAGGGGTCAATGTTGGCGGCCAGCACCAGCTCGGTTTCATCGGCCGAAAAACCGCGGGTATTCAGACTTTCACCACCGGGCACAAAGCCGCTGATGGCTCGCCCCGGTACGTCCTTCGCGTTTCGATACTGCCCCTGAAGTATCAGCGAAACCTCGGGGTTGAAGGCATTGGCAGCTGCCACCGACTGGCGGCTTTCGACCTGCACCGGTGCAGGCTCCGGCTTTTCAGCACTGGCCCGGGTTTCGGCCTGCGCCAATTTCTGTTCGAGCGCGGCAATGCGCTGCTCGTAGGTTTTCTTCATCTCGTCGATCTGGCTGCGGATGGCCGCAAGATCGGCATCGCTAGCGGCCTGCGCACCGCATGAGGCGGCCAGCAGCGCCGCCACGGCAAATGACTTTTGCATGGATTTCTCCTGAAAATACGTCGAATTCGGCCGTCCACAGAACTGCTGCGGTCGACCGGAAAAAAAGACAATTTTCAGAAGCTGGGCGGGCCCCGCTGTGTCGCGGCCGGCGCTGGAAAGGCGGCGCGGTCATGGACCGACAAGTTTTCCGGCACCAACTGAACAGCCTGCACCGGTGGCAAGGCCACCAGCGACGGCAAGGCCGTACCGAGATCATGTGCCGCCAGACAAAGCTGGCAGGCGTGGGTTGGCAAGCCATTCTCGTTGCCCGCCGCATGCTCGACGGCGTGCGCCCCCGCCGCCAGTTGTGCGAAGAAGAGGACGGCAACGAGAAGGAGGCGGCGCACCTGAAGCATCGGGTCAGTTTAGCAGGGCAGCATTACGCTTGGATGGCAAAGTTGCGCTCAGTCAGCCTGGACCAGCAAACCCTTCAAATACTCGCCTTCCGGGAAATTCAACGCCACCGGATGATCGGCCGCCCCGGACAAGCGACGAACGATGCGCGCATTGCGCCCGGCATCGAGCGCCGAATCGGCGATGATTTTCTGGAACATTTCCAGCCCGACGCCACCGGAACACGAATAGGTCATCAAGAAGCCACTCGGTCTGAGCAGACGGAAGCCGAGAATATTGATGTCCTTGTAAGCCTTCGCCGCACGCTCGGCATGCGCCGCCGACGGTGCAAACTTGGGCGGATCGAGAACGATCAGGTCGAACGTCCGCCCCGCCTTGCGGAAATCGCGCAAGGCCTGGAAGACATCCGCCTCCTGCCACTGCGCGCGATCGGATGGCAGTTGCGGATTCAGCGCCAGATTGGCCTGACCTTGCGCCAGAGCCGGCCCGGAGGAGTCGATAGACAAAACGCTCGCCGCACCGCCCGCCAGCGCCTGCAGCGAAAACCCGGCGGTGTAGCAGAAGCAATTCAGCACATCCTTGCCTGCCGACAACTGACCCAGCAAGGCACGGTTCTCGCGCTGGTCGAGATAGAACCCGGTCTTGTGGCCACCGGCGATGTCAATCGCCAGCCGCACGCCATTTTCATCAATGGACAGCGGTGTCGTCGGCGCTTCGCCATGCAGCCAGCCAGTCATCGGACCGAGGCCTTCGAGGCCGCGCACGTCGGAATCCGAACGCTCATAAACTCGGGCGCAACCAGTCGCCTTGACCAGCCCGGCAATAATCGCGTTACGCCATTTGTCGGCACCGGCCGACGTCAGTTGAACTACCACGGTGTCGCCATACTGATCGGCAATAACGCCGGGGAGGCCGTCGGATTCGGCATGGATCAGCCGCAAGCCCTGCTGACCGCGCAGTTCCGGCAAAGCCTGACGCAGCGCCACGGCCGCAGCGATGCGGCGCTTGAAAAAAGCGTCGTCAATGGACTCTTCAGCATCGAAAGTCCAGAAGCGCGCCCGAATCTGCGACTTGGGGCTATAGGCCGCCCGCCCGAGCGGGCGCAGGTTGTCGGCCAGCACCTCGACCGTATCGCCCGGCCGCGCCCTGCCCTCCAGACGCCCGACCGAGCCGGCGAACAACCAAGGGTGATGCTTGAAAGCGGAACGTTCCTTACCCGGAAGCAGAATCAGCTGAGCCATGTTTTTCCTGAACTATAAAGCAAGAAGCCCCGGTCACCTTGCGGCAACCGGGGCTCGAAATACTGGTGAAAACTTAAGCGCCCAGAGCCTTGCGGTTACGCTGATGGCACTCGGCGGCGTACATGACCTTGAACATGGTCTTGCCCGTGCCCTTGAACAGACGCTTGGTAGACTTGGAAATACAGCGGCGTTCCAGGGAAGAACGGCGGTTACGGTTGATGGCCATGACTAACTCCTTGATTCCGGCGATTTTTCAAACCGTGAATCATAGGCCCTGGCAAACAGCTCGTCAATTAAAGCCTTGGATTTTGGCTGTTTTTTCCGGTTGACCGTGGAAATCGCTCAGCGCTTGGCCCGCGGATGGGCCGAATCATAGACCTTGGCCAGATGCTGGAAGTCGAGATGGGTGTAGACCTGCGTCGAGGCAATACTGGCGTGACCGAGCATTTCCTGCACCGCGCGCAGATCACCGGAGGACTGCAAGACATGCGAAGCGAATGAATGGCGCAGCATGTGTGGATGAACGTGGGTCGGCAAACCCAGCAACACCGCCCGCCGAGTCAGTCGAGCCTCAACCATGCGCGGACTGATGCGCGCCCCGCGGTGGCCGACGAACAAAGCCTGCTCTTCCAGCTTGGCCAACTCGCCACGCACGACAGCCCAGGCAGCAATAGCCTCCCGCGCCTTGCTGCCCACCGGCACCACTCGTAGCTTGCTGCGCTTGCCGAGCACACGGACTTCGCCCTCGTGGGCAATGCTGTCGAGCGCGTCACAATCGAGCGCCACCAGTTCAGCCAAACGCAAACCCGAGGAATAAAACAGCTCGAACATGGCGAGATCACGCGCAGTCTGCACCAAGTCATCATCGTCGACCAGCGCCAGCAAACGGGCGGTTTCGTCTACCGACAGCGCTTTCGGCAACAAGCGGGGCGATTTTGGCGCCTTGATGCCATCGCAAGGATTGGCCTTGACCAATCCGCGTTCGCCGAGCCAGCCAAAGAAGCCACGCCAGGCCGACAGCAGGCGGGCCAGCGAACGGCCGGACAAGCCCTGCCCGTGCATTTGGGCGACAAATCGACGAATGTGATGGACCTGCAAACCGTTAAGCGGGATTTCGCCCATCACCGTCAGCAGTTTTTGCAGATCACGGCGGTAGTTTGAAACGGTGTGCGGTGAAACCCGACGCTGATCGGCAAGTTCGGCCAGATAAGCAGCCAAATTCGCGTCCAGCGTCGCTTGCGTGGTCACAATACGCTCTTGGTCACTCTCGCCAACGCCGCAGACACCATTTCACCGAGGCGCTCGAGATACAGCGTACCCATGTCGGCGTAAAAACGCTGCGCTTCCTCACTACCCAGCGCAATCATGCCGATGGTGCCACCGCCATTGCGCAAGGCAATCAGAGCCTGTGATCGAATGTGCGAAGCATGCTCACCGAACCACGAATTGGTGCCGAAGCCGGCCGTCGACCCACAATACGGCCGGGCCAGGGTTTCGGCGAAAACCTGCAATTCTTCGCTGACCGCAGCGAATTCCGGCAGATCCTCGATACCTTCCGGCTTGTCCCACAGGCGCAAGGCAACATGCGGCACGGAGAAATCATCGCGCAGATGAAAATTGAGTAAGTGAATCACCGCCTGGAAAGTTTCAGCAGCGACCAATGCCACCGCCAGACGATGCACTTTCTCGCTAATCTGGTCGTTTTCCTCGCCAAACGCGATCAACTCGGCCAGCTTGCTTTCGGTCGCCCGGTTCTTGTCGCGCAGCGTCAGCATCTGCCGCTCGGCCAGCGAAACAGTATGGCCACCATGCGGATGCGGCACGAAAATCGTCGCCATCAAATCAGCGTACTTTTCGAAGAAACCCGGATTGTTCTTCAGGTAATCCGCGATCTCATCGGGAAACATGGCGCTCATAATTCAATTTCTCCAGTAAATACCGTGACTGCCGGGCCGGTCATCAAAACCGGTCGCGCCGGGCCACTCCAGGTAATATTCAGATCGCCGCCGCGTGTCGTCACGCGCACCGGCGAATCAAGTAGGCCGCGCCGAATGCCGGCCACGACCGCCGCGCAAGCGCCAGTGCCGCAAGCCATCGTTTCACCCGAACCGCGTTCGTAAACACGTAATTTGATGGCGTGCCGATCAACAATCTGCATGAACCCCGCATTGACACGCTGCGGGAAGCGCGGGTGCTTTTCGATCAACGGCCCTTGCTCGCCGACCGGCGCCGTATCGACGCTATCGACCACCTGCACGGCATGCGGATTTCCCATCGAAACAACACTGGTTTCCAGCGTTTCGTCAGCCACGTCAAGCATGTGTACGATGACATCATCGTCTGCAACAAAAGGAATTTCGGCCGGCAAAAACCGGGGAATGCCCATGTCGACGGTGATATTGCCATCGCCTTCAAGGCGGGGCGCGATGATGCCCTTCATCGTTTCGACGCGAATCTCACGCTTGTCGGTCAGCCCTTGGTCGTGGACAAAGCGCACAAAGCAGCGTGCGCCATTGCCGCACTGCTCCACCTCACCGCCGTCGGCGTTGAAAATACGGTAGCGGAAATCGATGCCTTCCTGCGTCGCTTTCTCGACCAGCAAAATCTGGTCACAGCCAACACCGAAGTGGCGATCTGCCAGATAACACAGCTGTTCCGGTGTCAAAGAAATCTGCTGGCCGATACCGTCGAGAACGACAAAATCGTTGCCCAGACCATGCATCTTCGAGAATTTGAGTTTCACGCACCGCTCCACTGGATGAATATGAAAAGGATAGCAGAGACAGATAGTTGCCTCAAAATCTTAAAGCTTCTTCTCCATCACGAAATCGTCCATCACGTAACCGCGACCAATATCGTCGACAATGGCCTCACGAACCACAAAGCCGTATTTCTTGTACGAACCGATGGCCTTCTCGTTGCGCTTGTTGACCGCCAGAATCACGCAAGGGTAACCCTCGCGCTTCGCACGTTCGGCAACGTGAGCGATCAGTTGGCCGCCGACCCCTTGGCGCTGTACGTCAGGATGGATATACAGCTTGTCCAGCTTGAACTCGCCCTTGTAAATTTCGCTGAAGGCAAAGCCAACCCGGCGATCACCCAAAAAGGCCTGATCAAGCCATTTGTGCAGATCCTCAAGATCGTCGTAGAGGCGCTCATGACCATAGCGCTGCTCCAGCATGAAATCGATCTGCTCCTGAGTGATGATGCCTGGGTAGGAAGCCTGCCAGATTTCGCGGGCCAGGCTTGAAATCGCCGGCACATCGGGCGGCGTCACGGGACGGATTTCAATATTCAGGGTGTTCATTTGTAAAACCTCTGTTCTCCGGATGGCCGGGTTTTGAAGCGCTTGTGCAACCAGAAGTACTGCTCCGGCATGCGCAGCACCTGGGTTTCGATAAATTGGTTCATGAATTCGGTATCTGCCTCGACGCTTTCGCCCGGGAAGTTTTCCCAGGGTGGCATCACCTCCACCTCGTAGCCGTCGGGCACCTGCCGCGTGATGCAGGCAACAACCCGGGCGCCGGTCAAACGGACCAGGCGCGACAGGGCAGGTATGGTTGCCGCCTGAACGCCAAAGAAAGGCACGAAGATTGACTCTTTGGGACCAAAATCCATATCGGGAAGGTAATAAAAAGGATGTCCGTCCTTCATGGCTTTGACGATTTTCCGCATGCCATCCTGGCGGGACAGCAATACCGCCTCGTTAAAACGCATACGCCCATCATAAAGCAACTTGTTGAGGACCGGATTTTTCTGGTTCGAGAACACGCTGCAGCCCACAACGTACATCGAGATTCGCGTCGCACCGGCATCCAGCCCAACAAAATGCGGTGAAAGCAGAATGATGGGACGGCCGTCGGGATCGGTCAGGTTTTCGACACCATGGATCCGGATGATGCGTTCCAACCGTTCCTTCGAAGCCCACCAGCCCAGAGTACGATCCAAAACTGCTCGGGCGAACGCCACAAAATGCTGACGCGCCAACGCTTCCCGCTCAGCCTCTGTTTTGTTGGGAAAACACAGCCGCAGGTTAGTCAGCGCCACATTCCGACGCTCGCGCCCGAATTTGTGGAGCAAACGCCCCAGCCCCCAACCCAGGGCGCGCAAGACTGGCAACGGCAACCAATGAAGGAGCCATAAAAAACCAACCAGAATGTATGTCAAAAATTGCTTCACCAGCCAATCACTCCGCGGGCGGCAGCTCGGCGCCACCGGGTCGTTTGTATCGGTTATAGCCCCATAGATATTGCGTCGGGCATTGCTGAATAAGCAGCTCAATTTCCGAATTTATCTGCTGCGCCCGGTCGACCGTGGAACCCGCCAACGGATTCTGGGGTGGCTGGAAATGCACGCGGTATCCCCGCCCGCCAGGCAGGCGTTCGCCCCACGTCAACAACGACGCCGCTCCGGTTTCTGTCAGGCGAGCCGCCAGCGTCATCGTATAGGCATAACGTCCGAAAAATTTGAGCCATGCTCCTTCACCGGTCTTCGGCGCCTGATCCGGCAGCATGCCCACCATCTCGCCCCTTTTGAGCGCCTTGATCAATGAACGCACACCGGACAAGTCGGCAGGTGCCAGATGCAAGTGCGCCCGTTTGCGTCCAGTCAGAATCAGCTCCTGCGCCACGGCCGATTTGGGTGCACGGTACAACACCGTGATGTCGCCAAATGAAGAAAGGTATTGAGCGGTAATTTCAAAGCAGCCCAAATGCGGCGTCAGGAAAACGATCCCCTTGCCGGCTTGCTGCGCTGCCTCGACATGCGCCCAACCCACTACGTCGACCACCAGCGGAACAGCCTCTTCCAGCGGACGCATCCAGATGCGAGCCAGTTCCAGCATCTGCTTGCCGGTTTCAGCCGCCACCTTGCCGCGCAAGGCAGGTGCCAACCCGGCCTGGGCGAGATTTTCCCGCAAGTGACGACGATAAGTCGGCGACAACCAATAAGTCAGGCGCCCAAGTCCTGCACCCAACAGATGCAGAATACTCAGAGGCAAGAAGGAAAGAAGGCGAAAAATGAAAACCATGAGGCCCCGGGGGTTGAATCCCCCTGAGAAAAGTTTAATATTATCCGTTCGCCGAGTTAAACAGACAACTTGCGGGGCGACTAATAAATTCTGCTAAAGCGTCACCTGCTCGTGGTCCGAAGCCGGTAACGCCGGACAAAGGACCATTGGAGCTTCGCATGAGCGAATATTTCTTCACATCCGAATCAGTCGGCGAAGGCCATCCGGACAAGGTTGCCGACCAGATTTCCGACGCTATCCTCGACGCCATTCTGGCGCAGGACAAGCACTCCCGCGTTGCTGCCGAAACCCTCTGTAACACCGGTCTCGTCGTGCTGGCTGGTGAAATCACCACCAACGCCAACGTTGATTACATTCAAGTTGCCCGTGACACCATCAAGCGCATCGGCTACGACAACACCGACTACGGCATCGACTACAAGGGTTGCGCCGTGCTCGTCGCCTACGACAAGCAGAGCCCGGACATCGCCCAGGGCGTCAATGCTGCCTACGACGACAACCTTGGTCAGGGCGCCGGCGATCAGGGACTGATGTTTGGCTACGCCTGCGACGAAACCCCATCGCTGATGCCGCTGCCGATCTACCTGTCGCACCGCCTGGTCGAACGTCAGGCCATGCTGCGCAAAGACGGCCGTCTGCCGTGGGCACGCCCGGACGCCAAGTCCCAAGTCACCATCCGCTACGTAGATGGCAAACCTGACTCGATCGACACCGTCGTCCTTTCGACCCAGCACTCGCCGGACATCAGTCTGGAAGACCTGCGCGAAGCCACCATCGAGCAAATCATCAAACCCGTGCTGCCGAAGGAGCTGATCAAGGGCGACATCAAGTACTTGGTCAATCCGACCGGCCGTTTTGTCGTCGGCGGTCCGCAAGGCGACTGCGGCCTGACCGGCCGCAAGATCATTGTTGACACCTACGGCGGTGCCGCCCCACACGGTGGAGGCGCCTTCTCCGGCAAGGATCCGTCCAAGGTCGACCGCTCTGCCGCCTACGCCACCCGTTACGTTGCAAAGAACATTGTCGCCGCCGGTCTGGCCTCACGCTGCCTGGTCCAGGTATCCTATGCGATCGGCGTTGCAGAACCGACGTCGATCATGGTCGAGACCTACGGCACCGGCAAGGTGAGCAACGAAACCCTCACCGCGCTGGTTCGCAAGCACTTCGACCTGCGCCCTAAGGGCATCGTCAATATGCTCGACCTGCTTCGTCCGATTTATCAGAAAACTGCCGCGTACGGCCATTTTGGCCGCGACGAGCCGGAATTCAGCTGGGAAGCGACCGATCGCGCCAACCTCTTGAAATCTGACGCTGGCCTGTAAGGCACGGAAATCGCCACAAAAAGGGAGCCAGCCGGCTCCCTTTTTTTGGTAAAATTTCCAAATATGCTTAAAAAAATCCCTGTCGAGCAAATACGCTTGGGCATGCACTTGGAGGCCTTCTGCGGTGCTTGGCTCGAGCATCCGTTCTGGCGAAACAAGTTCGTACTGAATAACGCCAAGGATATTGCGCTGATTCTTGAAAGCCCGATCAAGGAAGTCTGGATAAACATTGCCAAGGGGCTGGATACTGAAACAGCCGCCCTCGCAACAGACACCGCGATCGAAATCGTCACCGCTGAATCAGTACCGTATGCGCCGCCTGCAGTCCAGGAAAAAACCGGCTTCAACGATGAGATCAGACGCGCCGCGAAAATCTGCGCCAAGGGCAAGGAAGCCGTTGTCTCCATGTTTCAGGAAGCGCGCATGGGCAAGGCCATTGAGGCCGAAGCGGCGGCACCGCTGGTCGAAGAGATATCCAATTCCGTCATGCGTAATCCGGGTGCGTTGATCAGCCTGGCTCGCTTGAAAGTTGCTGACGACTACACCTATATGCACTCCGTGGCGGTTTGCGCACTGATGATCGCGCTCTCCCGGCAACTCGGCCTGGACGAGCAGCAAACCCGCGACGCCGGGATGGCTGGCCTGCTGCACGACCTCGGCAAGGCGATGATTCCGATTGAAATATTGAACAAGCCGGGCAAGCTGACCGACGAGGAGTTTGCGCTGGTCAAGACGCATCCGGAAGAAGGTTACAAACTCCTGCTAGAAGGCAAAGGCATCAGCGAGATGACCAAGGACGTTTGCCTGCACCATCACGAAAAGATTGATGGCAGCGGCTATCCGAAGGGTCTGAATGGCGAGACGATGAGCCTCTACGCCAAGATGGGCGCGGTATGCGACGTCTATGACGCAGTGACCTCGAACCGACCCTATAAAGCCGGCTGGGACCCTGCCGAATCGATCAAGCGGATGGCGGAATGGAAGGGGCATTTTGATCCGACTGTCTTCCAGGCTTTCGTCAAAAGTTTGGGTATTTACCCGATCGGTTCGTTCGTTCGTCTTGAGTCCGGCAAACTGGGCGTGGTGATCGAACAAGGCGATCAATCCCTACTAAAGCCCAAGGTGAAGGTGTTTTTCTCAACCAAGTCGAATGCCTACATCAAGCCAGAAACCATTGACCTGGCACGCAGCCCCGAGAAAATCGCGGGGCGCGACGATGCCGCCAAATGGGGAATCAAGGATGTAGACCGCTACTGGGCCGGCGACAAGGCATGAAATCGGTTTATAATCCTTAACCTACCGAGGGGCGCTGCAGGGGCTTGGTTTTTGAAACCACTCCCTCAGGCTCGGTTTGAAACTGCGCTCACCCATTTAATCCGTGCCGGGCACGGGATGCCGGGTGAGCATCCCTCCCGGCCACAGTTCATCAGGAGCTTACTGTGGCTGAATTCAAAGACTGCGTTATCGCCGACATCAACCTTGCCGACTGGGGTCGCAAGGAAATTCTCATTGCTGAAACCGAGATGCCGGGCCTGATGGCCATTCGCGAAGAATTCGCGAAGACCCAACCGCTCAAGGGCGCCCGCATCACCGGTTCGCTGCACATGACCATCCAGACCGCCGTACTGATCGAGACGCTAACCGCGCTCGGCGCCGAAGTCCGCTGGGCTTCGTGCAATATCTTCTCGACGCAGGATCACGCTGCCGCCGCCATCGCCGCGCAGAACATCCCGGTCTTCGCGATCAAGGGCGAAACCCTGGTCGATTACTGGGATTACACCCACCGCATCTTCGAATGGGCCGACGGTGGCTATTCGAACATGATCCTCGACGACGGCGGCGATGCCACCCTGTTGCTGCACCTCGGCGCCCGTGCCGAAAAGGACATCTCGGTTGTTGCCAAGCCAGGTTCCGAAGAAGAAACGATCCTCTTCGCCGCCATCAAGGCCAAGCTGGCCATTGATCCGACCTGGTACTCCGTGCGTCTGGCCGCCATCAAGGGCGTCACCGAAGAAACCACCACCGGCGTGCATCGCCTGTACCAGATGCATCAGCGTGGCGAACTCAAGTTCCCGGGCATCAACGTCAATGACTCGGTGACCAAGTCCAAGTTCGACAACCTCTATGGTTGCCGCGAATCGCTGGTCGACGGCATCAAGCGCGCCACCGACGTGATGATCGCGGGCAAGGTCGCCGTCATCATCGGTTACGGCGACGTGGGCAAGGGCTGCGCCCAAGCCATGCGCGCGCTGTCTGCCCAAGTCTGGGTCACTGAAATTGATCCGATCTGTGCCTTGCAAGCCGCCATGGAAGGCTACCGCGTCGTCACCACGGAATTCGCCGCCGACAAGGCCGACATCTTCGTCACCACGACCGGCAACTTCCACGTCATCACCCATGACCACATGGCCGCGATGAAGAACAACGCCATCGTCTGCAACATCGGTCACTTCGACAACGAAATCGACGTCGCTTCGATCGAGAAGTACCAGTGGGAAGAAATCAAGCCGCAGGTCGACCACGTGATCTTCCCGGACGGCAAGCGCATCATCCTGCTCGCCAAGGGTCGCCTGGTGAACCTCGGCTGCGGTACCGGCCACCCGTCCTACGTCATGTCTTCGTCGTTCGCCAACCAGACGATCGCCCAGATCGAACTGTGGACGGAAGCGGTCAAGGGTTCGAACAAGTACCCGGTCGGCGTCTACACCCTGCCCAAGCACCTGGACGAAAAGGTCGCCCGCCTGCAGTTGAAGACACTGAATGCCCAGTTGTCAGAGCTGACTGACGAGCAGGCCGCCTATATCAGCGTACCGAAGGAAGGCCCGTACAAGACTGAACACTACCGCTACTGATCAGGCACATGCTCCGCCCGGCAAGCCACTTTCGGCTTGCCGGTTTAAAGCGAACAACAGGAGATTCTGCATGAGTAACATCCAGATACGCCATACGCAACCGGATGACCTGCCGAAACTCATCGCCTTGCAGGCGCGCGTCTATCCCGACATCCCACCCTGGAGTTCACACAAACTTCAGGAGCAACTTTCTGTATTTCCCCAAGGCCAGATCGTCGCCGAAAACGAAAATGGCCTGGTCGGATGCGCCAGCTCACTGATTGTCCTCTGGGACGACTGGTCAGAATCGCACAACTGGAAAGAGATCACCGGCGCCGGCACCTTCGCCAATCACAACCCGCACGGGCGAACGCTCTATGGGGCGGAAATATTCGTCGATCCGACACTGCGTGGCGAGGGCATCGGGCATTTGCTTTACGAAGGACGACGGGCGCTGTGCCGTGCCATGAATCTAAAGCGCATCATCGCTTGTGGCCGGCTACCCGGCTACCACCATTATGTGGATGAAATCAGCGCCGAGTTTTATGCGCAGAAAGTCGTCTGGGGGGATCTCACCGATCCCGTCCTGAGCTTTCAAATCAAGGAAGGCTTCAGCTATTGCCGGATCATGGAAAACTACATTCCCGAGGATAACGAATCCTGTGGCAATGCCGCCCTGATTGTCTGGCTCAATCCGGACTACAACCTGAAATTTCCAACCATCATCCCAAGGAAAATCATCCCATGATCGTTCGAATAGCCGCTGTTCAATACCTGCTCCGTCCCATCCATGACTGGTCGGGCTTTGAAAATCAGGTTCGCTTCATCATGAAGGCAGCTGGCGACTACAAGCCTCAGTTTGTCCTGCTGCCAGAAATCCTGACTACCCAGTTGCTGTCGTTCATGGACACCAGCGATGTTCGCGCCTCAGTCCGCAACATGAATGACTACACCAAGCGCTACAAGGACCTGATGCAGGAACTGGCCGCGCAATGGAACGTCCATCTCATCGGCGGCACCCACCCCACGGTCAAGGAAGATGGCCGGCTCCTCAACACGGCTTATTACTTCACCCCTGGCGGCGAAATATTCGAGCAGGACAAAATCCACCGCACGCGCTGGGAGCGCGAAAAATGGAATACCGACGCCGGCGACCAGCTGCGCCTCTTCGACACCCCGTTTGGCAAAATTGCCATCCTCATCTGCTACGACATCGAATTCCCCGAGTTGGCGCGCATGGTCTGTGAAGCCGGCGCCGACATCCTCTTTGTTCCCTCATGCACGGACGACCGCCAGGGCTTCCTGCGCGTGCGCTACTGCTGTCACGCCCGCGCCATCGAAAACCAGGTGTTCGTCGCCATGACCAGCACCGTCGGCAATCTGCCGGTTGAGGGCCTCGGCATGCACTACGGGCAGGCGAGCATCATTACGCCATCCGATTTCCCCTTTGCCCGCGACGGCATCGCGGCCGAAGGTACGCTCAATCTCGAACAGATTGTCGTCGCCGACGTCGATCTGAAAGACCTCGAAAGCAATCGCCTGAGCGGCACCACCATTCCGCTCTACGACAAGCGCAAAGATGTTTACGAGCACCCGGTCGAGTGCATCAAGGTCACAAAAAAATAGGTCGTTTCACCTTTGTCGATGAACTCCTTCCACCGGCGCAGCAGCCGCCCGGCCACGCCACCTGACCCCACGCCGGAACGCGCCATCATAGAACGCCACGGAATGTCCCGGCTCGACAGTCTGCTCGTCAGCCGGGGCCTGGCGCCCTCACGCACGGCCGCCCAGCGCATGATCGCCGCCGGTCGCGTCTCGTTGAACGGTGCCCCTCTGCTCAAGCCGGCCCACGAACTGGCACCGGACAGCCCATTGCATATCGAGCCTGATGACGATGACCGCTTTGCTTCGCGCGGCGGGCTCAAGCTCGGGGGGGCACTGGCAAAAACAGGCCTTGTCGTGACCGGAAAAATTTGTCTCGATGTCGGCCAATCCACCGGCGGCTTTACCGACTGCCTACTGCAAGCAGGTGCGCAACAGGTCATCGGTGTCGATGTCGGCCATGGCCAGCTGGCCACCAAGCTCAAGGCCGATCCGCGTGTCATTGCGCTGGAAGGCATCAACTGCCGGGCGCTGACCGCCGCAGATCTGGGCACGGCACTGCCAGCCGCTGGGTTCGACCTGATCGTCGGCGACGTTTCCTTCATCTCGATGACCCTGATTTTGCCGCAGCTGCCGGCGCTGCTGGTCGAGCATGGCGATCTGCTGCTGCTGATCAAACCGCAGTTCGAGGTTGGTGCGGCCAATATCGGCAAAGGCGGCATTGTGCGCAACCCGGCCTGCTATCGTGAGCTTGAAGCAAAATATTTTGAATTTGCCCGAAATTTCGGGTTGACCGTAAGAGACTGGTTCGACAGTCCAATTACCGGCGGTGATGGCAACCGCGAATTTTTTATCTGGCTAAACAAATGAATACAGAAATCTCCATCGAATTCTTCCCGCCGCAAACGCCTGAAGGCGTCGAAAAGCTGCGCACCGTCCGCGCCGAACTGGCCAAACTGAAACCCGAGTTCTTCTCGGTTACCTACGGTGCCGGCGGCTCGACGCGTGAGCGCACCTTCAGCGTGGTCAAAGAAATTGCAGCCGAAGGCTTCGACGCCGCCCCCCACCTCTCCTGCATCGGCTCCAGCCGCGACAGCATTCGCGAAATTCTCGGCGAATACAAGGCCGCCGGCATCAAGCGCACCGTTGCGCTGCGTGGCGACCTGCCCTCCGACATGGCTGAAACCGGCGAGTTCCGCTATGCCAACGAACTGGTCGAATTCATCCGCGCCGAAACCGGTGACTGGTTCAGCATCGAAGTGGCCGCCTATCCGGAATGGCACCCGCAGGCGCGGAGCCCGAAAGACGACATGGATGCCTTCGTCCGCAAGGTCAAGGCCGGTGCCAATTCGGCCATCACGCAATACTTCTACAATCCTGATGCCTACTTCTACTTCGTTGATGAAGCCAGGGCACGAGGTGTCGACATACCGATCATTCCCGGCATCATGCCGATCGCCGGTTTCACCAAGCTGGCCCGCTTCTCGGACGCCTGCGGTGCCGAAATCCCACGTTGGATGCGCAAGAAATTCGAGAGCTTCGGCGATGACACCGACGCCATCCGCGCCTTCGGCCTCGATGTGGTCACTGAACTGTGCGAACGCCTGATCAAGGGCGGCGCCCCCGGCCTGCATTTTTATTCGATGAATCAGTCAGCGCTGACCACCGAGATCTGCCGACGCCTGGGTTAATTCAAACCTCCACGGTCAACGGCAAAAAACCGCGAAATTCCGAATTTCGCGGTTTTTTGCCGTTGACCGTGGGAAAGTATCAGGCGGCTTGCGTAATGATCACATTCTGCGCCGGCATGGGTGACGGGAACCCGGCTGCCGCCAGCGCTTCACGCAACACCTTGTTGGTGTCGAAATAGACCTGCCAGTAATTGTCGTTGTGGCAATACGGCCGCACGGCCAGTACCGGGCCAACCAGCGTGAAATCGAGAATCTCCACGTCAACCTTCGGCTCGGGCAGCACATTCGGAATCGCCGCAATTTTCTCGCGCAGCAAAACCATGGCCGCCTGATGATCGGCAGCCCCTGACAACTGGCACTTCAGATCCACTCGGCGAAACGGATTGACCGTGAAATTCTGGATTGTTTCGCTGAACACCTTGTTGTTACCAATGATGGTCTGCACGTTGTCCGGCGTATTGATCGTGGTCGTAAACAATCCGAGTTCCACCACTGTCCCCGTCACCCCGGCCACCGAGACAAAATCGCCGACCTTCATCGGGCGCAGCACCACCATGAAAGCGCCCGCCGCAAAGTGCGCCAGCAAGCCTGACCAAGCCATGCCGATAGCAACACCACCCGCCGCAATCAACGCGGCAAACGTCGTGGTCTGAATGCCGAAATAGCCGAGGATGCCGATCACCAAGAGGACGTTCAAGGTGACGGTCACAATCGACCCAATGTAGCGCAACAGGGTCGGATCCACTTTTTGCTTTTCCAGCGTGGAACGCAACATGCGGAGCGCCATACCAATCAGCCAGCGACCAATCACCCAGAAGGCAATGGCAGCGAGCATCTTCAAGCCGACGTCAGTCGCCGTCGTGATCAAAATATCCTGGTATCGTGAAATATCGTGTTCGGTCATCGTGCTCCCCTTGAAAAATTCACTGCGGCGCCGGCGATCAGGCGATTTTGTGTTCCGCATAATTCTAATCGCATATCCGTTGCGAGCAAAACCGAAGTGGGTCGCCACCGAATAATTTTCGTAACCCACGAAAATCTGCATCCGGATGCATTGAGGCTGCGTAGTAAAGCTCAGGAGTCGCCTGAATCGTACCAACAGACGGATAACGACGCCCCACAGCGAAAGATTGCTACCTCAACAAACGAAAGGAATGATCATGTTGATTCGTGTCAATGAACTTCAAGACAGCTCGCGCCGCACCTTTATGGGCCGCAGCTCCGGCCTGATGCTGTCAGGGGCAGCGGTCGCCATGCTGGCCGGCAACTCGCGCCTAGCCCTTGCCGCGGGCGGCGACATGAGCTCCGATGTCGGCATCCTGAATGTCGCCCTCGGATTGGAGCATGAAGCCATCGCCGCCTATCAATTGGGCGCCGAAAGTGGCCTGTTGCAAAAGCCTGTGCTGGAAACGGCCGTGCTCTTCCAGAGCCACCACAAAGGCCATCGCGACGCACTGGCGGCAACGATCGAGAAGATGGGTGGCAAGCCAGTCGCCACAAAATCGAACGCTGACTATGCGACGGCTCTCGGTGCTGGCGGACTGAAAAACCAGGCCGATGTGCTGACGCTCGCCGCCCGACTGGAGATGGGTGCGGCCAATGCCTACATTGGCGTCATACCCGCCTTCGCATCGCATGACCTGGCCAAGATTGCTGCTCGACTGGCAGCGGATGAAACCATGCACTGGACGCTGCTATCCAACGCACTCGGCAAGCCTGTGCCAGTGGCCGCATTAAGTTTTGGTGCCTGATGTGCGACTGGGGGCGGCGCGCTACCTGATCCCGGCATATCTGGCGCTGACTGCGGCTGCGCCCGCAGCAGCACAGGATGCCGGGCGCGGTGAGCTCCTCTACGAACAGCGTTGCAGCGCCTGTCATGGTCTGGACGCTGATCGGACCGGGCCGCACCACCGCGGCGTACTTGGCCGCCGAGCCGGGAGCGTCCCGGGCTTTCTCTACTCTCCAGCACTGCAACGTGCCACAATTATATGGAACAGCGAGACACTGGATGCTTGGCTCAGCAACCCGGAAAGTTTGATCCCAGGCCAGCGAATGGGATATTCAGTCGCGGATGCCAGAGACAGGACAGACATCATTGCCTATTTGCGGCAACTCACCCCCATTGGAATCGGCTCGGATACTGGCAAGCAAAGATGAACTCACTGGCTGAACACGATGACAGCGACACCCTGCCCGATCCCTGGCAGCACGGCATGGACGATATTTGCGATAACGATGAAACCTCGGTGCCCCCCACCAGTTCGTCGACCGGCAATGCTGCCTACGCCGCCAACCGTGCGAACGAGCCTGCCTTGTGCGCCTGGATTGCCCTGATCGTCAATCGTGATGAAGCCGCTTTAGGTAACCTCTATGAAGTCATGATCGGGCGCGTTTACGGACTAGCCTTGCGCATTACTCGAAATGCCCAGACCGCCGAAGAGGTAGCCGAGGATACCTTTTGGCAAATCTGGCGCCAGGCACCCCGTTTCGATCCGGCTCGCGGCACTGCCGTAGCCTGGATGTTGACCATCGCCCGAAGTCGCGCACTCGATGCGCTCCGGCGACGTGATCCTGCACAATGCACTGACGATGCGGGCGAAAGCGAACCTGATTTGGCAGATGGCCCCGAAGACTTGCTGGCTGCGACTGAAATCGGCAACCAATTGCATTCAGCACTCGCCGGGCTTGATCCCTTGCCACGTCAGCTTGTTGCACTGGCATTTTTCCGTGGATTAAGCCACGAAGAGATTGCAGTTCATACCGGCTTGCCGCTGGGAACTGTCAAATCGCACATCCGGCGAGCCCTGGGCCGGTTGCGAGAAACCCTGATCCCGGGCATGACGATGGTGATGCCATGAAAACACCCCTCAACCACCAAAACAACACTGATACGGAACTCAATCAGTTGATTTGCGAGGCACTGACCAGTGGCGACATGCCGACATCCAACCGGCAAAATCTGCGCAGTCGCCTGCTTTCACGGGCAGCAAAAAGTCACTTGGCCGAAGCCGGGACAATTACCGTCCGGGCACGTGATGGTGCGTGGCGCAACGTGAAATCGGGAGTGCGGGTTAAAACTCTCTGGAATGGGCCAAACAGCAATTCGGTCCTGATCGAGTTGCAGGCTGGCGCAGCCCTGCCGACGCATCGCCATTCATCACTGGAGGAAGGCATTGTCCTATCCGGTGGTTTCCAGATAGACGGCATGGAGCTAGGACCCGGCGACTACCATATGTCACCGGAGGGAAGCCGGCACGGTCGAATTACATCCCGACAAGGCGTGGTGGCCTATCTGCGCGGCACAGCACTTGGGCACACAGCCGCCATGCTCGGTGAGCTGGTTGGCGCGCTGCTCCCCGGCAGCGGTGCGCCGGCAGTTACCGTAACCACGCACGATGGCACTTGGGAGATACTGGCCGATGGTGTGGAGAGCAAAACGCTTTGCCACGACGGAGAAGCAGTGTCGAAATTCATCCGGCTACAACCCGGAGCCAGCCTGCCCCCCAACCTGATAGCAGGCAATAAAGAATGCATGATGATTGACGGAGACGCCTTCTTTGGTGACCTCCTGGTTTGCGCTGGCGACTTTCACCTGACTCCGGCCAACGCGAACCAAAGCGCGATAGAGTCGGACCATGGCGCGCTCATCTTCATTCGTAGCAACCCGGCAGCAGGCAACGGCTAGCGCCTGCCAACGTATTGGGCATTGGGTCGATTTTTCTCTACAGTGAACATGTTTTCCCTGAAAATACATCGGTGCAATTGATTCGGGAAACATTCCCAAACTGCAGCAAGCGCAAAAGGTAGGCACAAACACGAAGTCTGTGTATAATTCGGCCTCCCTAAGGCGGGTCGGTAGCTCAGTCGGTAGAGCAGCGGACTTTTAATCCGTTGGTCCCGAGTTCGAATCTCGGCCGACCCACCAGCCTTTTTGAGCATGTGGGGCGCTAGCTCAGTTGGTAGAGCAGCGGACTCTTAATCCGTAGGTCGACAGTTCGAATCTGTCGCGCCCCACCAGAGAATTCAAGCACTTAGCCCGCATCCTTGCGGGCTTTTTGCTTTTCTAGTCCGTCGTCCGGTCGATCCCCGGTCCGTCGGTCGCTGTTCCGCCCCCCTCGACACCCAGCAACTTCCGTTTTCGACACGGGAGAAACGGGGGAATCGGGCGGCCGCAGCATCTCTCTCCCGTTTCGCCCATATCCCCCGCTTCCGTTTCTCGACTGCCGCGACAGCCCCGGCCGTCAACCAGATGTCATTCTCTTGGTCACCGACCGCTCAAGCCCAGCGACGGCACTCGCACGCTGGGTTTCTGAACCCAACCTGGAGAAACCATGATCCCCCTTGTCCTTGCCCCCACCATCGAGACCCTTGCCTGCCTCGTCGTCAGCGCCGTCGTCCGCGAACTGACCAGCCAGCCGTCAGGCCGCACCAAGTAGCCCATCCCTTCCCACTTCAGCAGCCCCAAGGCCAACGCCTTGGGGCTTTTGTCTTTCGAGGACATCATGACCAACACCATCGCAAACACCAACCCGGAGCCGACCATCTCGCTCCTCCGCCTGAAGGCAGCCACCGCCCCCAAGCTCGGCCAGAATGCCGGCGGCTCGATCCACTACGAAGTGCTGGCCGACACCGCTCGTCAAGTCTTGCTGCTGCGACTGACGCGGAACGAAAGCGGGGGCAACTTCAGCCCCGAGGCGATCCCGTTCAGCCGCGTCCAAGCAGTGGCCGACGCCCTGCCACCGGGTTCGCCCGTACCCTCTCGCGTGTTCCGTTCCTGTTACCGGGGGCGCTCGCAGAACAACCAAGGCTTTCTCTGCTGTCTGCTGCGGGCCGAAGGGCTGCTTGGCCCTGTCGAGGGCAAGCTGTACCAGCACCACGTCACCGGCGATTGGCCTGCGTGGGCAGCCGACATGCTTCGCCAACCCGGCGAACCAGCCGAGCTTCCCGGCACCCTGCTCGCCGACATCCTTCCCTTGGACACACCGGCACCCGGCTTGCCACGCCGGGGCCGGGGTCGCACCCGCCACGACGAGGCCGACGATGCGTGCCCTGCACACTGAAGCGGAACTGGTCGACCTTCCTCCACCGCTACGGGATGCCCTTGCCGCCTGCCTCGAACGCTGGCGAACATCGAACGTCCCGTACGACCCGGAGGGCGAGTTCCTGCTGCTGGTTGAACCCGGTGACAGCATCGAAGCCGTGTGCCATCGAGTCAGCCAGGGCATGGCTGCCTGGCGCTCGGCGAGTGGACCACCGACTGGGGGCCGTGCTTCGAAACCTACGTCTGTTTCTCGGACGATGGTTGCGGCATCAGTCTGGTGACACCGAAAGCGCCGGGCATCGACGCCAATCTGCTCGAGCTGTGCGCCGCCTACGTCAGCCAGCAACCACCCTTGACCTAGACACTTTCCCGCTTCCCCCGAATCCCCCGTTCTACCTCACATCGCCGTCGGTTTCTCCCGAAGCCGGCGGCTTTGTCGTTTCTGGAGACCCCTCATGCTTACCCCCAACTCCCCCACGCCACCTGACGCCGACGATCCACGGGTCGCTCTGCTCGTCTCTTCGTTACCGCCTGACCTCGCCGAGGCCTGGGAAGAACGCGCTGCCATCCGCCAGCACGACGCGGGCTACAGCAAGCGTGACGCCGAGATCGAGGCGCTGCTCGACGTGCTGGTACTGCTCTGCCCCAAACGCTAGCCCATCCCGGCGGCTGACCGCCGGCAGTGACCGGCGATCCCCCGGCCACTTCGCAGCCTCCCGACTCCCCCGTTTCTCCCGCCCGCATCGCACCCGTTGCCGCAGAACGCGATGGACACCCCCTGTCCGCCGGCGCGTCGGCGAGCGACGGACTACAGAGACGACCGCCACGCCATGCCCCGAAAAGCCCGTACATCCGGGCTTTTTCCGGACTCCGTTGGCCGTTTCCATTTTTCGTTAGGAGACAAGAACAGCCCATTAGCGATTTCGGCCTGCCGGTCGGGTCGCCGGTCGTCGCCCCATTGCGCGACGGCCCCTACCTACCAGACGCAAGGAACAATCATGGCCAAGCAAGCAGCAGGCGTTACGCCCTCGACCTTCAACTTCACCCCCCGCACCCTGAACGCTCTCGACGCCGCGATGCTCGACGCGGCCAAGAAGGCGCGGCAATTCACCGACGACAAGGTGAACGACCTCAAGCTGGAACTGACCCGCACCGGCAAGAAGACGTTCTCGTTCCGCGCCCAGCGGGACGGTAAGAAGCAGTACCAGTGCATCGGCAGCTACCCGGCGACCAGCATCGACGAGGCGCGCAAGATCGCCCTCGAACTGCGTTCCATGCTCGATCGTGTGTAAAACAGCGTGCAAAACTTTCCAGATTTCCGGGGTGATCAGCGTCCAAAAGTTGCCACCCTGGGTTGTGTAACCTGCCGGCGTTTTAGCCGGGGAATCTGGGGTGTTAAACATGGAAGTCATAGCCGAAATCCGGCGTCGTCATTGGGTCAGCGGCGAGAGCATCAGCTCGATTGCGCGTGACCTGAAACTATCCCGTCCGACGGTGCGTAAGCACCTGGCTACCGAGGTCGAACCGGTCGTTCGTCAGCAACAAGCAGCCCCGAAACTGGGTGCATTCCAATCGGTACTGGAAAGCTGGCTGGTCACCGAGCGCCACCTTCCGAAGGGGCAACGGCGCACCGCCCAGCGACTCTTTGAAGGCTTGCAGACCGAGGGGTATCGCGGCGCCTACGACAGCGTTCAGCGCTTCGTAAAGCAGTGGAAGTCGGCACAAACGAGGCCGACGATCAAGGAAGCCTTCGTCCCGCTGGTCTTTGCCCCCGGTGACGCCTGCCAGTTTGACTGGAGCCAGGAACACGTCGAGATCGGCGGCGCTGCGCTGACCATCAAGGTCGCGCACTTCCGGCTCGCCTACAGCCGACAGATGTTTGTTGCCGCCTATCCCTGCGAAACACAGGAAATGGTCCTTGATGCCCACAACCGCGCCTTTGCCTTCTTCGGTGGCGTGCCCAATCGCCTGATTTACGACAATCTGAAGACGGTGGTCGACACCATTCTGGTCGGCAAGGATAGGCACTTCAATCGCCGCTTCATGGCGCTGGCCAACCACTACCTGTTCGAACCGGTGGCCTGCACGCCAGCCTCCGGCTGGGAGAAAGGACAAATCGAGAACCAGGTCGGCAACGTGCGTGAATGGCTATTCACGCCGAAAGCCCGCTTCGAGAGCTTTGCAGCGCTGAACGACTGGCTGGCCACCCGCTGCCGGGAATTGGCGGAACGCAAGCATCCGGTCGAAACGACCCGCACCATTGCTGACTGCTTTCTTCAGGAAGGCCCCAGCCTGCGGGCTATCACCAGCACCTTCGATGGCTACGTCGAACAGATGATGCGCGTTTCCAGCACCTGCCTGGTCCGCGTTGAGCGAAATCGCTACAGCGTGCCGGCCGACTTTGCTGGCAAGGTAGTCTCGGTGCGTTTATACGCCGACAAGGTACGGATCGTTGCGGAGAGCAAAGTCATTGCCGACCATGAACGGCGATTCGGGCGTGATCAACTGATCTGCGACCCCTGGCATTACCTGCCGGTACTTGAGAAGAAGCCGGGGTCGCTGCGTAATGGTGCCCCATTTATCGGCTGGGATTTGCCGGTGCCGATTCAGTTGGTGCGAGATCGTGTGCTGAAGCAGCCGAAAGGTGATCGGGCCTTTGTAGAACTGCTACTGGCTGCTCGCGAAGTCGGGCTGGAAGCCCTGCAAGTGGCGTGCGAATTGACACTGGATGGCGGCGTGATTACCGCGGCCGTCGTCATGAATGAACTGAGGCGGCTGACCGCGCCACCGCAGCCCAAGGCGATCAGTTTGCCGGAACAACTGCGTTTGCAGGTCGAACCGCAGGCTGATTGCAGTCGTTATGACCGTCTGCGCGGAGGCCAGTATGTCCATTGACCGACTGGCCCAACTGAAATCCCTGCACCTCTACGGCATGGCAGCCGCGTGGTCCGAGTTGCTGGCAGAAGGCACACGCCGGCCGATGCAGCCGGAAGCCTGGCTGGATCGCTTGATTGACGCTGAACAGGCGGATCGGCAAGTACGCAGCCTGCGCTACCAGATGAAAGCAGCACGCTTCCCGATTCATCGCGATCTCACGGGCATCGACTGGACAGAGACGCCACTGCCGCAGGCGCAGATTGAGCAACTGGCAACTGCCACCTTCATGGAGAGCGCCCACAACCTGATTCTGGTCGGTGGCACAGGGACGGGAAGACCCACCTGGCAACTGCGCTCGGTGTTGCAGCCATCCATCAGCGAAAACGGGTGCGTTTCTTCAATGCGGTGGATCTGGTAAACCAACTCGAGCGGGAAAAACTACTGGGAAAGAGCGGCACCTTGGCCAAACAGTTGGTGCTGTTTGATGCGGTCATTCTCGATGAGCTTGGCTATTTGCCGTTCCCGGTGTCGGGTGGGGCGCTGCTGTTTCATCTGATCAGCCAGCTCTATGAGAAGACCTCGCTGATCATCACAACCAACCTGTCATTCGGTGAATGGGTGACCGTGTTCGGCGATCCAAAAATGACCACGGCCTTGCTCGACCGCATCACGCATCACTGCGAAATCCTCGAAACCGGCAACGATTCCTACCGCTTCAAACAGCGGAAAAAATCAGTCAAATCAGACTGAGCAACTGGGAAAATTTGGACGCTGACAACTGGAAACTATTGGACGCTGATTGACACTCGATCGTGGCATCGACGTGTCGGCAGATCGCCACCGCCTGAAGGCGGAGCCGACCCTGGCCGAATTCTTCCACCAGCAGTACAAACAGAACGCCATGGCGACGAAGCGCAGCTGGAAGGATGACGTCGGCCGCTTCCAGCGCGTCGAGCTGGCGCTCGGCCACCTGAAGCTGTCGGCCATCACCAGGCGCGACATCGAGTCCTTCCTGCTCGGCCTGCGCGGCGGCAGCAAGCCGCTGACGCCGGCCAGCTCCAACCGCTATCTGGCCCTGTTCGGGGCCATCTACCGCTGCGCACTGAACTGGGACGTGGTGACCACCAGCCCGGTCACCGGCATCGCCCAGCTGCAGGAGAACAACTGCCGCACCCGCGCCCTCAGCGAGCGGGAACAGAGCGCCTTCATCCAGGCCGCCGAGGCCGAACCGAACCAGACGGCTGCCGCCGTCCTCAAGGGGCTGGCGCTGACCGGCTGTCGCAAGAGCGAACTGCAGTTCGCCCGCTGGGATGCGGTCGATCTGGAACGCGCCCAGCTGACGCTGCACGACACCAAGAACGGCCACAGCCGCGTGGTGCTGCTCAACGACGAGGCGCTGGCGCTGATCGTCCACCTGCCGAGTCGCGGCAAGTCGCCGTGGCTGTTCCCGAACGCGACCGACCCCGAAAAGGCCATCGTCAACATCGACAAGCCTTGGCGCCGCATCCTGGCCCACGCTGCGAAGATCCTGGGCGAGCCGATCACTGACGTGCGCATCCACGACCTCCGGCACACATTCGCCAGCCAGCTGGCCAACGCGAATTGCAGCCTGCACCTGATCGCAGCCGCCCTCGGGCACCGCACGGTGAGCCAGTCGGCCCGGTACGCCCACTTCCGTAACGACGTGCTGCGCGAGGCGTCGAACGCGGCCAGTGAGGCCTTCCGCAAGGCGAAGCTGGCCATCACCAGCGAAGTCTAGGTGGCTGACGAGAAAGACGACTTGACCGGGATGGCCTCACGGCCATCCCGCTTTTTTGCTGTGGCATCAGCCAGAACCGCTTGGCCGCTGGGTGCCCAAAGGAGACGGTTACTCGGTTAGGCATTTGCCATGACATTTACTGCCGTGACGTTTCAGATGGAATTGGTAATGGAGCTTTTGGGCCGCTTGGATATTGAGGGCATGGCTCCGGATTCAATCGCACCTGAAGGATGGTTCGATATTGGGGAACGACGTAGTAATTCTCTTTATTGACCCCTGCAACGCTATAGAAAGGTTTCAGTAATTTGGTCGCTGGTCTTCCCACTATGACGTTGGCCTTGGTTAGCTCAACCGGAAACTCGGACAAGGCAATGCGTTTCCATTGATCGTTCTCGTACTTGAACAAGATTTGCGGGGGGTTGGGGCGCTTCCATTTGTTGTAGGCAATGCAGCCTGCCGGGTAAGTAGCGATGTAAGGCACACCTTTCACTACGTCAAAAAGGATCAGGTTCAGGCTATTCAGTTCGGGCTCGGTGTCTCTGAAGTCGGTTTTCCAGGTAATTTTTTGGCCCGTGCTGGGCAGGTTGAATGTCACTGTTTCATCCAGTGCCGCACGTTCCGTACTTTCAAGTGTCGGATAGCCACCTAGGTTATAGAACCTCTCCGCGACAATGACTTGTCCGTCATGCAATAACACTTCCTCTTTCCAACTCATTGTGCTGCTACCTAATCCGAATAGCCCGGCATTCGCAGTCACACTAGCCACCAACATAACGGAAGCGAGCAAGAACTTCGGGGTATCCAATTGAGTGCGACACATGAGCGGCAAAGCCTTTGTAGTGTTGAATTGGTCAATCATATCGCATACCAACTGGCCGCTTGTGGCCGAATGCTGAGGATCGACCAGCGTTACGCGACGCGACGCACCTGCACAGGTGCCCCCGTCACGTCCAGCAGCGTAACCTGTACCACCCTCCCACGATGGCGATCCGCCACGACCATTCCCGCTTCGACCATACGCTCGACAGCGGCATAGGCGCTCTCCCGACCGACACCGACCTCACGCAGGCGGGCCGGGGTCAGCGTGACCGTGGGCTGGCCGCTGGCAGTCACGGCAGCCCAGAGGGCAACCGCCACACTACCCGCCCGACCCGGCAACCGGGCCGACCGCAACATCCAGCGGATGTCGACCACGCGCAGGCGGAGGTACCGTAGCCGCAGCGCTCCCGTAGTTGTGTTCGTCGATGTCTCCATCACCATGCCATCTCCAGAAAGGAACAACGGGCTGTTCGACAAGTTGCCGGGTTTTCCGGCAACTTGCGCACGCCCGTCGTAGTTGTGGCCTAGATCAGAGCCTCGGCACCGGACCCAGTTCGTCATGGTCGTCCTGGCGCGGTGCAGGACGACGCCACCCCGGCTTCAAGCCCGTCGTCTGCAGCGGCCCGGCAGCCTGCGCATCCGCCTGTTCGGTTGCCGGCAGCAGCTTGGCGGTGACGATCGAGTAGAAGAAGGTTTCCGGCAGCCCCAGACCAGCCAGCTGGTGCCGCTTCTTGTGCTTTCCGCCCTCGCCGTCGAGGATGCCGAGACGCTTGAGCAGCTTCCCGGCCACCATCGTCGACGTCCCGTCGCAGGCCTCGGCGAAGTCCGTCTCGGTCAACAGAATCCAGCGACGGTGGCGGATGCCCTTGGTCACGCTCGGGATGTACGGCTCGTCTTCGTGGCCGGTCTCGTCGACGTAGCGGATCATCTGACCCATGTGACGGATGATCCAGTCGCGGACCTGGCCGACGATCTGATCTTCGTCGTTCAGCGGCGGCAGTGCGTTCAGCCAGGCCAGCGTGACAGCCTCGATGGCCGACTGGATGTCGAGTTCCGAGAAGGGCAACACATCGTCGGCTGCCCACTCCCCGATCACGCGCATCAGGGCGAAGCGACGCAAGGCCCGAACGTGCGGCGGCTCCAGTTCGTGACCAGCTGCCCGGACGGTTTCGACCAGTTCAGCGTGACGCACGTCGATCGCGGCGTGCAGTTCTTCGCGCAGCTTGCTTGCCGTGCCGAAGCTGTCCAGAACGTACTGCGCGAAAGCCGGCCCGATCGTGCCGTAGGTCTGGAGCAGGCGGGTCTTGAGGGCCTGCACATGCTGGCTGGCTTCCTCAGTGCTCATCCCCTCGTAGGCCGGCAGGTCGTCCATCGGAATGCTCAGACCCCGGATCACTTCTCCCGTCTTCGCCGGCTTGCCGGAAGCCGCTTCCAGACGGTCGGACAGCGACACTTCGCCGGTAGACACGCTGAGCAAGGACCACTTGCGCTGCGCTTGCATGCCGCCGTCACGAGTCATGCGGTTCTTGCCACGGCCAGAGGTCTGGTTGTAGACCGAGAAGGCTTGGTCGGTGTTGCCACCCAGCTCATCCATGCAGAGGACCATGCCGTTATGCGTGGTCGCCAGATTCTCCATCGAGTTGGCCGTACCGTGCCAGCGTTCGATCAGTGTCACGTCGTTGCCGGCCGTCTGCGGGTCCAGGGGCTTTCCCCAGAGCATCGCCACCAGTTGCAGGCGGGTGGTTTTTCCGGTCGACGAGCGGCCATGCAGGTGGACAATGATCGAATCCACCCCAGCCGCCTCGAGAAATGGGGCAGAGATCGACGCGCACAGCACGAAGATCGCCACCTTGTCGTCACGAACCCGTTCCAGCAGTTCGCGGCTCTCCTCGAACGTACCGGCACTGGCGTACGCGGAAAACGCCGGGTTGGCGAACGGCGGCCGGAAAACCAGACGCTCGCCAGTTGCCGGGACGGTCTCCGCACTCGGCAGCAGCGTCCCGGTCGGCATCACAAACGACAGACGGTCGGCGCAGGCAGCATCCGGCAGCAGGTTGAGGCCGAGCTTCGTGGTCAGGCGGTGGCGCGGCAGTTCGGCACTGCCGGCGCACTGGGCCAGATACTCGGCGAACTCGCTCTCGCCACGGGGCAGGACGAAGAGGCCGACGGCGGTGCACATCTGGCTGAGGTCACGGCGGCCCAGTATCTGGGCGTAAGGCACGAGCAAGGTGCAGGCTTCGCCGTCCGGGTTGGTGAACTCGATCTCGACCGACCAGTCGGTCGCGTTGACGTCACGCAGCAGGGCCGTCACGAAGGCGGCCGAGGTCGTCAGCCGAAGCGGTGGGCGCTTTTCGCCCAGGTCACGCCAGACGCCGTTGGCGTCGACGACGTAGTCCGGCGGAACGATGTGTTCCGGGGTGTTGTTGGTATCCATGGAGAGGCTCCATTCACGTCAGAAATCTCCACGCACCCGATGGGCGCGCGGCATGACCCGAGGCCTGACGTCTGACATGCGCTCGGGGCATGGCAGGGCCGCTCGGGGCCATCCGTTCCGGGTGAACTGGTGCAGTTGTACGAAGCGGAGCGGGCGGAGCTGACGTGAATGGTAGAAGCGTCTTGAGCAACCTGCCCAGAAGGCAGGAAGTCACTGAGCGTCTCGCATTGTTTAAGGGCTAACGACCGCCCCGACATGACGGAGCCAGCACCAGTTGGGACCACCTTTCGGGATGTGCGGGTCAGATGCTACTCGCCGAAGGTCGTGAACGTCAAGCACGAAGTTACAGGAGAACGCCAATGAAACAACAAGTTACGCCGCAAAACTGCGCCCACCTGTCGTCTGCCGGTCGCCCCCGTCGGCGGCCACAAGGAAGAGACAAGATGCAGCGGAGCCGAATGCGGTTGGCTTCCAACGGGAAACCGGCGTCGGAGACCGGCAACGTGCCGGTCGTCTGCCGGCAAGTACACCCCGAAACGACTGCCAGATGGTCATCTCGGCGAAACACCTGCACGCCGTTTTCGGGGTCAAGGACGAGGCCATCCCGGACTCGCACCGGGGAAGGTATGAAAAACCATCAACTCTGTTATAATGGCGGACTAGCAAGGGGTTTCGGGCAGAGTAAGCCAGCCAGTCTGGCTCTTAATCCGTAGGTCGACAGTTCGAATCTGTCGCGCCCCACCAGAATTCAATAGCACTTAGCTTCGGCCAAGCGTCTAGTTCAACAAGTTTTTCGCTTTACAGGTAATTTGCAAAAAATACCTGACCGGACGCGGGGTGGAGCAGTTGGCAGCTCGTCGGGCTCATAACCCGAAGGTCGCAGGTTCAAGTCCTGCCCCCGCAACCAAAGAATTCCAGCAAAAAGGCCAATCATCTGATTGGCCTTTTTCATTATTAGCGCATCAACGCGCCATGACCACTGATGCTATTTGCGACCGAATTTCTCGGTGAGCTGATTCAGTTTTTCCATTCGACGCTGTTCTGCCTTGGCTTCCGCTTCAGCGGCCTTGCGAGCTTCTGCCTGCTTTTTGAAACGCTCACGCAACTGTTCCGCCGCATGCTGACGATTCTCGTCAGTCACTTCGTCGGCAGGCGTGCCGTCGAGATTAAGCCGCACCGTGCCTTTTTCCATTTCCTTCAAGTAACGCGTGGAAATGGTATGGCTGCGCATGGCAAGGCGCAGGGATTTCTTGCTCAGTTCCGGCAGCAATGCAAAGACCTGTTTGTCGATGCCAATTGCCAACGGACTGAAGTTGCGAAAAACATCAAACCGCGCCTGCAAGTCCTTGAGAAGTGCCCGGGTATCGTTTGGCTTGTCGGGGGTAGCTACGGTAGTGGCTTCAGTATTAGTCATGATTGGACAGTATTTTGTCGAGGCGCGAAGGTTAGCACGAAGGCACGGCTTTGCAGGCTCGAATCGGGCATCAGACGCCGTTTTTGCGGAACCAGGCCAGCATTCTCTGCCAGCCATCCTCGGCCTCTTCCTTGCGATAGCTCGGCCGGTAATCCGCGTTGAACGCATGCGGTGCGTTGTCATAGATGTGGATTTCCGAGGACTTGGCGACGGCATTTCCTTGCTGAAGCAGCTTTTCCATTGCTTCTATCGTTTCCATCGGGATGCCGGTATCGAGCCCCCCGTAAAGGCCAAGCACAGGCGCTTTCAACTCACCGACCAATTCGATCGGATGCCTGGGGGTGAATGCATTGGACGCACCAACCAGCTTGCCGTACCAGGCAACGCCAGCCTTTACTGCTGCGTTGTGGGCGCTGTACAGCCATGTAATGCGCCCGCCCCAGCAAAAACCAGTAACTGCCAGACGACTGGTATCTGCCCCATTCGATGCAGCCCATGCGACACAAGCGTCCAGATCACTGAGCACTTGCGCGTCAGGCGTTTTGGCGATGATTTTTTCAAGGATTTCCGGGATGCTGGCAATTTTCCGGGGATCGCCCTGGCGCGCAAACAACTCAGGGGCAATGGCGCAATACCCGAGTTTGGCCAGACGGCGGCATATATCCCGGATATGTTCGTGGGCACCAAAGATTTCTGAAACCACCAGCACTACGGCCGGTTTGGCCAAAGCGGCCGGAAGCGCCCGGTAAGCAACCATTTCACCATCCTTGACCGGCACCTTGATTTCGCCCGCCAGAATACCGACTTCGTCAGTCTTGATAGCCGTCTGAGCCATTACGGGCTGAGTGGCCAGGGCAAAACCCACACCTAGACTGGTCACTATAAAGCTCCGGCGATCAAAAGACTGAGCCGGAACAAGGCTGTCGAACTCGGGTTCTGTATTCACGGTTGGTCTCCTTGGCGGGCATTACATCAAAACAATGTCGTATAGATAGGGTGCGTGCAGCTTTGTTCTGCAACATCAATAATATACGGCTCAACAATTTCTTTTGTCTGTCGCCAGCTACCCATCTGGCTACCCGCAAAGTGCGGGCTCCAAATGGACGGTCTGCGACCACTTGAGTCGAACGCAGCGTTCAGGGCAGTTTGTTCATTGACCCGCAGAGACACGGCATGTTCCCGGCGCCATTCTTTGAAAAACAGACGGCAGCCCGTACGGATATTGAAGATTGGCTTATTGTCTTCATTTCACGCCCAATTCTGTGACGACAACATCCGGCTCGTTCGCTGCGACCAACCTGAAGTCCAGATTGTAACTGGCCGGGGCGGAGGGAATTCGGTAGCCCATCGCCTGGTAGCCCCGCTGTCGCTTGCCCCACATCCGCAGCAGGGCCGGGTGGCCAGCATCGACAAAGTCGATGATGCGCACGTGGGTCTTGTTCGCATGCTCCCGATGCAGGCGGCCGGCGTACTGCTGCAGCGTGCCCTTCCACGAGATCGGCATGGCTAGCACCAACGTGTCGAGCGGTGGGTGGTCGAAGCCTTCGCCGACCAGCTTGCCGGTGGACAACAGCACCCTGGGCGCATCGGCGGGCAGGGCATTCAGGTCGCAGACCAGGGCAGCGCGCTGCTTTTTCGACATGCGGCCGTGCAGGGTGAATAGTGAGGGGACGCGGCCTGCCAATGCCGCGCCGATGGCATCGAGGTGTTCGGTGCGCTCGGTCAGAGCCAGAACCTTGTGCCCCTGCTCGAAGGCAGCCGCGATTTCGTCCGCTATGGCAACAGTGCGACCAGCGTCGCTGGCAACATGCTTGAACACGTTCTGGATGGCAGCATCGGCGGCCAGGTCGATGCGAGCGGCTATGTAGCGGGGAATCACTTCAAGGGTCTGCGGTGCGCCAGCCGGCTTCGCAGCCGTGTGTCGGGTCGGCCCGCACTGCATGAAGATGATCGGCTGCCGCCCGTCGCGCCGGATCGGCGTGGCAGTGAGCCCAAGCGCATACTTGGCCCGGGCACGTTTCAGGATGGCCTCGAACGAGAAGGCCGAAAGGTGATGGCACTCGTCGGCGATGATCTGACCGTAGTTCTCGACGATTTCATTGGTCTCGCCCTGCCGAGACAGTGACTGCATTAGCGCGATGTCGATCTTGCCGGTGGGCTTGGCTTTGCCGCCGCCGATGGTGCCGATCACTCCTTTTCCGACCCCCAGAAAGACCTGTAGCCGCTCCTGCCACTGCTTGAGCAATTCCGTGCGATGTACCAGAACGAGGGTATTCACACCACGCCGGGCGATCAGTGCTGCGGCCGTCACGGTTTTGCCGAAGGCGGTCGGCGCGCACAGGATACCGATATCGTGGCCGAGCATAGCGGCGACGGCCTCCTCTTGGTCCGGCCGCAGCGTCCCGCCAAAGCTCACATCCAGTGGCTCGCCGCCAAAACGTTCGTCCCGCAACTCACAGCGAATACCGTTCTCGCGCAGCAGCTCCCGGGCAGCATCGAGGCATCCCCGCGGCAGGGCGATGTGGTTCGGGAAATTTTCGGCGCAGCCGATTACCCGCGGCTCATCCCATACCGGCAGGCGCATCGCCTGCGCCTTGTAGAACTCGGGATTCTGGAAGGCCGCCAGGCGGATCAGGCGGTTCGCCAGCGCTTGCGGCAGCTGCCCCTTGTCGAAGTAGAGGAGATTGGCCGAGGTCACCGTCAGCGACGCCGGCATCGGGCCCGGCAGCCGCTGCCTGGCCGGCGCCGTGCGTTTCCACGGCTCTTGCTGATCCTCCTCCGTGATAAAGGTGACATCCAATGGATGCGTGCCGCCGGTGGCAAGCAGAATAGTCGGCTCGATATCTTGGGTTGCCATGGGCTGCACCGATGCCAGGAAGGCCCACTGGTCGGGATATGGCCGTAGTGCGTCGTCCACGAACACGCTACTGCCGTTCTCGCGCGGAACCTTCTGTAGCGGCAGGGCGATCAGGTTGCCGAAGCCACCTTTGGGCATGGTGTCCTGATTCGGGAACAGCCGGTCATAGGACGTGAGCTTCAGTTGCCGAGTGCGGGCGCAGGTGTGGCTGATAATCGCGGTGCCGAGCCGCCTCGCATCCCGCGCCGCGACGGCCGACGAGAAGAAAACCCACGCATGGGCGCCGTTGCCCGAGCGCGAGATTTCCAGCGCAACAGGGACGCCCAGTTCGCGGCAAGACTGGGCAAAAGCCTGCGCATCGGCGCGCCAATCGGCGTCGTCGAAATCCACAGCGAGGAAATAGCAGCTGTCATCCGCCCGTAGCGGATACACGCCAACTGTGTGGCGGCCCGCGAGGTGGTCGAAGATCGTCTGGTCCGTCAGGGGCACAAGCAGTCGGTGGCCGCAGTCTGCACACTTGATGCGAGGCTTCTCGCAAACGCCTGTGCGCCACTCGTTGGCGCACACGGGCGAGTAGCCACTCTTGCCGGCTTTGTTTTCCCAGCGCACGGGGTAGACATCGGTGCGGCCCCGAAACAATCGGCGGAACAGCGCGACTTTTTCATCCGTGGACAGCGGGGAGGCATTGACCGGCGTGGCCACAGGTTCGGGCAGGCGCCATGCAATACCACTGGCCTCCAGCAAACCGACCAACCGAGCGTTCTCGGCACGCAGTCGGGCGAGTTCGTCGTCCGTGTCCGCGGTCATCCCGACCATAGCCCCGCTTCGGTCAAGCGGCGCAGTAGGGCGCCTCGTGTCGCATGGCGCACCACAAACTGTCGCAAGGTACGCTCAAATTCCTCACGGCTGGACGTCAGTGCGTGACCTTCCGCCAGTTCGGCCAGTGCCCGCACCGCCTGATCGTAGCCAGACGCTGAACCACGCTTCGCCTGTACATCAACTGCCTCCCAATGCTTGTCCCCGTCGGCCATCAATCGCCGCAAATGAGCTTCGCGCTGGTGGCGGCGCTCGGCTTCCTGCTGCGCACGCTCCTTCGCTTCGCGCTCCAGCCGTGGGCCAGAGGCCAATTTGGCGAGTTCGCTTAGTTCGGCCACGTTGCGTCTTGGCGTGGCCGAGGCGCGGGCAGGGCGTTGCGCTTTCAGCCAGGTTGCGTGCCGGATCCTGACTCGGCGCTCCGCGTCCTGTCCCTGTCCCTGCGTGATCAGCTTCAGCACCGCCACCATCTCCTCGCGCGACCATTCCCCCAGCCACGCATCGAGACGATCGCGATCATCGGCATCTGTCGTTGGAGCACGAGCGCTGCCGGCCATGGCGGCAGCCAGAATGTCGGGATCGATCTCCAGAAATTCGACCAGCGCCTGCTGCGGCAGGGACAGCTCCGACAAGCCGGGCGGCACCTCGGGTTCCCGCGCTTCCTCCCGCAGTTCGCCGCTGCCGGCGCCGGCCAGCCAACCGAGGTAGAGCGACCGCAAGTCACCGCGCAGTAGCTCGTCACGTAACGGCGCCAGGCGCCGCATCCAGCCGCTGCCGTCCTCCTCGGAAAATCGGTCGTAGTCTTCGCTCTCATTGAGCGCCCAGTCGAAAATCCAGTGTTCGTCGCTGGCCTCGATGGTCAGGGCATACTTGGTGGCGAAGGGCTTCAGCTCGGCCTTGCGGAAAGTGCTTAGCGGGACGCGCAAGGCCAGCCGGCAGCTGCACCAGTTGGCGGTGTAGACGAAGGCGTCGAAATAGCGCCGCATCCAGTCGGACGGATCGGCTTTCAGGTCGCCCCACTCGTAGTGGTTGGCGAAGCCCGAGGGCGTGATTACCGCGCGAGTGGAAACGGCACGCAGTGCCGCCATGTCGGTGCGGGTGAGCGGCTGGTCGATGGCAGCGAATTCGTAATATTGGTACTCGCTCATGGTCTAACACTCAACCTAGGCTTGGCAAAGCGCCTTTTGACGATGTATCCGACTGGCCGGGAGAGCCATTCGCCCTCCGACTCTGGCCTCGACTCTGGCCTCGACTCTGGCCTCGACTCTGGCCTCGACTCTGGCCTCGACTCTGGCCTGGCCGGTGAAGTGGCCTCCCCTGTGGGGAGACGCCACCACTTCCAGCACCCGCCGGACCACCTTGTCTCCCCGTTCTCGGCTCCTTGAGGACATAACCCTCTTTATTACATCCTTTCACGCTAATTACCTCTTCTCTGCCAAAGCGCGCCGGGGCCTCGGCCGATGCAGCCGACGGACTGTCCCTTTTGGGTATTGAGCACCCGCCGGATCATGTCCCGGCTCACCCCAGGGCAAGCACGCTCCAGGTCGGCCAGGGAGAACCTTCCCGGCATTTTGACGATCGATTCCAGCACCATTAGCCCCACGCCGCGCTCATTAGCGTGGCAAGATCACGCCGCGAAAGCACCTCGGTGAACTCGCGCCAGTCCTTCTCCGGCGGCATCATCGTGCCGGTGTAGCGCAAGTCGAAACCCGTCGCAGTTTTCTGGGCGTTGATGTATTCGTCCAGTCTTTCGCCCAGTGTTTCGATGTCCTCGATCCACTCATCCTTGATGGTGTCCGGCAGCGAACCGAAAAGGTCGTAGCGGTTCTTCATGCGCTCGGACAGGCGCTCGTAGATCTTTTCGTCTACGGTCTGCTCGAACACGAGGTTCAGCATATCCACGGTTTCGCGCCGCTGCCCGAAGCGTTTGATGCGGCCGATGCGCTGTTCGAGCCGCGTGGGGTTCCAAGGCAGATCGATGTTGATCAGTGTGCCAAGCGCTTGCAGATTCAAGCCTTCGCAAGCGGCATCAGTTGCCACCATGACGCGAATCTGGTGCTCTGCCACCATGCGTTTGAGCGTTTCGCGCTCGACACTCACGCTGTCGCCGCGCTGATACAGGCGACTACGACCTGCACCCGCGTACAAGCCAACCGCCTCCTCGGGGTAGCGGGCGGCAAGCAAATCGGCCAGCCATCTCGCCGTGTCGTAGTACTGGCTGAAGATGATGACACCCAACTCCAGCCATTTCTCCTTGTCGAGGAAGTGGACGACGGCTTCCATCTTCGGGTCGGTCTCCAGCCGCTCCAAGCGGTCGATCAGACGTTGTAGCACCTCGCGCTCTTCGCCCGTCTCAACGTTGACGTCACCTTCCTGTTCCTCGTCTTCCTCATGCACTGCGTCGCCCTCCAGCAAGCGTCGCGCCGTTGAGAGGCCCGCGTGAATGCTGGAACAAATGCGCTGCTCCATCAGGTTCTTCATGAAGCCGCTGCCTTTGCCGCGCTTGGCTAGTGCCTTGCCGAAGGCGCGCGCTTCGCCATATGCCTGCCGGAAGTTCTCGGAGGTTCGAAGCGCCTTGCCTTCAAACAACGTGTCGAAGGCTCGCTGCTCTGACGCATGCTCGCGCTCGGGATGGACGTCTACCCCCACTGGGGTCAACAAGGGCTTGCCGTCCTTGCCCTTGGCTTCTTCAAGTTGTAGGCGCTTACGCAAGACCACGTGGCGCACCAACGGGTTCTCGCGTTGGAACAATGTAGCCCCGGCAATGCGGCGATCGAGCTCCTCCTCCAGAATTTCCCGGGTCTCCTCTGTCAGCTCAGCCAGCGAACGGTTGGTTTGCCACTCGCCGTTTTGCAGACCCAAGTCTTGCCGGATTGCAGAGAACAAGCGTCGGGCGCGACGCTCGCTGGTTGACTCCATGCGCGGCAGTGGCGAGCGCAGCAGCTCCCATGCATGTGCCAGCGTTTCCACCTCGACGCGACCGGCAAGGATTTCGAGCACCTCATCTGGTCGGTGCCACGGTGCAAGGTCGTGGCCGAGCACGAAGCGCCCTGGGCCTTGGTGCAAGATGCCCAGCAAATCCCATAGATCGGCAGGGTTAGTCTGAATCGGTGTGGCCGTGCCCAACAGCACGTGATCGGCACGCGCGGCGATCTCGCGCATGAAGGCCAGCAGTTCGTTCGGTGTTCCGGCTTCCTTGCCGAAGCCCTGGCGGGTTCTTGCCTTGTGCGCTTCGTCCAGGATCACGACACCGAAGCGCATGCCCAGCAAATGCTGCTTTTCCAACGAGTCGCGCATCATCAAACCGGTAGAGACAATGCCGATGCGCAGCGGGCAATGGGCAATCTGCTCGCGCCCAGCAGGCGATAGCACGCGCTCGTCAGCATCCAGCCAGACCTTGCCTACGGTATCCCAACGTGCGGTCGGGATGCCCAGCTTATCCAGCATCTCGGTCTGCCATTGTTCGGTCAGTGTGGCAGGGGCAAAGATCACGACCGGACGGCGCGGCCCATTGTCCTTGTCGGACAACAGGCAAAGCGTCAGCGCGGCGGTGGCCAGCGACAGCGTCTTGCCCAAACCCACTTCGTCGGCCAACAATAGGCGCACCGTGCCGTGCAGGCGCTGATGGCGCAGGCACTCAGTTAGAAATCCCTGCTGCCACGGCTGTAACTGCTGGCCTTCGCGGTACAGCGGCGATTCAATCAGTGCCGCAGGCGCAAGGTTCTCGTCATCCTCGATTTCGATGAACTCGATCTCACGCCGATAGCCGCGCCGATGCACCTCACGGATGACGGCCTGCGGAAACGGTTTTGCGGCGTTCCAGAGAAAGTCGAATTCCTCCTCAATCCACTCCACGCCTTTCGGTGATTCGTCTTCCCACAGGATTTCGTAGTGGCGCTGCCAGCCGCTGCGCGTCTCATTCATCGAGCCGATAAAGCCCAGCCTGCGGCCATCAGCCAAGGTGATCACGCCCGCCTTGCCATGCACAAAACCGCAGATTTCATCGGGTGCGATGCGCACCGCCTGCCCATGCTTGGCGAGGAAGGAGTCCAGCCGCCGATAGCGCTCGCGGTTCAGCAGTGCCTCGGCCTCCAGGGCGCGCTCGTTCCAGCGGCCCAGCATCTTGCTCTCACGCAGTTGCGCGACTTTCAGGTCGTCAGGGTGGATATCCACGTTACAGACGATCTTGACCTCGGGGATGTGCTCCAGCGCCTCCCCTGCCACCTCAAACAAAGAGCTGGTGAAGTAGCCCGCGATGCGCTTGTAGCTTCTGGCTCCGGCCAGATGTTGCATCAGGAAGCTGGCATCCAGTCGATGGGTACGGGAAGAAAAGCGCCGAATGCTCATGCCTCAAGGCCTCAGTCGCCGAAGCGCAGATTCTTGAGGCGCGCGTATAGCACCTCGGCGGCAGAGCGCACCTCAGATTCGGGCGCTTTACGCTCGATGAAGGCCAGCATGTCCACCAGCAGGGAGCGGACTTCCAGAAAGTCCGCCATCTCGGCTCGCAGTTGTTCGACGATGACTTGCGCCTCTGTGTCCTTGAGCAGTTGCTGCAAGGCAATGATGAGCTGTCCCAGCCGTGTCACGCCTATCTCGGTAGCATCCGCCAGATCGCGAGAAGCGTACTCGCTGACGCGCTTGAGACGTGCGTTGTTGGGCCGCATGTCGCCCATCACGCGGGTGTAGTCCGTAACGCGGAAGGCCTTGGCGAAGTTCTGGTAGTTGTCCAGCTTGGCAGCACCAGCGGCTTCCATATCCATCATCCGCAGTACAAAGCGTTCGATGCCGGTGAGGCGGCCCCAAGCGTCTGCGGTAAGGCCCTCGGGCACCAGCAGGCTGGATGCAGTTTCCGCCGCCTGCTGGACGATTTCGTCCACCACGGTCACTTCTCCGCGTGCGCGCGGACGCAGGGCAAAGGCGGTGACGTCTTCATCGCCGATGCGGGTATAGGCGGTCAGCACCTTGAGCGCTGCCGCATAACCAGCCATTTGCAAGTCGGAGTCGCCCCACACCGGCTCGCCATGGTGGGTGGCCACTGTGTTGTTCAGGTGCATCATGGTTTCAATCTGGCGCGCCACTTCCTGCCGTACGGCGGGCAGCAGGCGCTGTTTGAAGCCCGTGCGCTCGCCCGCAGCGCGCTTCTTGAGCATCAGGATGACAGTGCCTTGAACGTAGCCGCCTTTCTTGAGTTCGGAGGTGGTTTCGGTGGCGATATACCAAGCCGCTATCACTTGCAGGCCCGCCGCCCAGAATATGCCGATCAGGTCGCCCCAGACGGCGGTATCCTGGTGGGTAAACATCACGCACTGCATGCCGTTGTCGGGCATGTGCTCGGCCATCGCCTTGTAAGCGGCGACCATGCCGCGCCGGAAGTCCTCACCGGAACCTTTGACCGCCAGCGCGCGCCGAGAATCCCACACCCAGTCATCAAAGGGCTTGGGCGGGCTCTTGCGCAGCCAGGCGATAAAGAACTCCGTAATTTCCTCGTAGTTCACGGCGTCGGCATACGGCGGATCAGTAATGAAAATATCCTGTTCTCGGATGAGTTCGTGGCTTGGTGCACAAGCTACGGACGAGCTTGTATGGACGGGTGTATTTTTATAGTTCTGCACAAAACTGTGATCGAAGAAAGATCTGTTTGCCCAGTTGTAGAGGGTGTTTAGCGCCTGATTTGAGAATACGTTAGACGTGAAATCGCTGCCGCCTCCGGATGAAAACCTCACAATCCAGCGCGACAGTTTTGAGCAGAAATCAAGCGTCCCGCAGAACTCAGGCACCAACGCTGGCTCGCTGATATGTTTTCGCAGCAAAGCCAGCTTCAACAGGTCTCTCGGCGAAAACATGTGATGCCAGTGGGTCCAGCCGCGCGTTCGAATCGGCTCGTCGGTCTTGTCGCCCGGCTCGATGGCCATGTCCGGCACAAGCCCTTCGTCCTGCCAGCGGCTCAGATTCTCAGCGATGATTTTTTCAACTGCCCGCTCGTGCTCAAGGTCAGCCTGAGTCGGCGCGGCAAAGTACGTCTCCTGCCTTCCGGTGTTCAGTGTGTCCTTGGTGATCCACTGGATCGCGTACATGCGTTCCTGAAAAATGTCGCTTGGATGCGGCTTGAAGTCACTCTTTGCCCAGAGGCGCAGACGGTTACCGGTACTGCCATCTTCCTTGCGATAATCACCACGCAGGGTTTTGATCGATGTGCGATAGGTCTTGCCGTCAAGCTCGTAGACCATTTCGCCGTCGGAGACAGTTCCTTTCTGCGCGGCCTCAAGTGCTGAAGCAGAAACGCCAAACTCCAATTCAATGTCAAACCGCTTAAGTTCAGAATTCGGCACGAGCTTGGCAATAACCAGCTGTCTAGGTGAAACAACCCAGCTTGGCGCTAAAGGCACTAGCCAGCCTGTTTCAGGGCACCTTGCTTCAAGGCAGTAAAGATAGGCCTTTATCCGATTACCTTGCTCGTCATGTTCGATGCCAAGATCGGTGATTTCTTTGTCTACTGCCTTGGCCACCTCGCGCTGAACCTGTTCTATTTCTGCTTGTCGCTTGGGTGAAGCGCCGATGATGTTCAACGCGCCCCAGGTCAACATGCAGGCGATGGGGTTGAGATCTGAGGCGTAGACGTCACAGCCGATGCGCGCGGCCTCAAACGGGATGGAGCCGCCACCCGAGAAGGTATCGCCCACGCGCGGACGATGGCCGTAGCGCAGGATGCCCAGTTGTTCCACCAGCTCGGGCAACGATTTCACGTTAACGCCCAAGTGGGCATAGTGTCGACTAACCGCCGCCCACACCTGGGCGTATAGCCATTCCTGATCCAACTCTTCCGGACGCTTGCCCAGACTGGCCTTTTCCTCGTAGCTGGCGTAGCTGGCCAGCAACTTGCGATAGATAACCAGCTTGTCATCATCACTGAGGTTGCGCTGCCAACGCAGTGTGATGCCCTCGGCATCTGCGTCCAGCGGGAAACTCATCCAGCGAACATCGCCACCTGTGACATCACCCCGCTTGATAGTTGCCTTGAAATAGTTCCAGGGTTCATCGAGCTGGATGCGTGCGGCAATCTCGGCGGGCGACACAGTGTTGCCGATCAGCGCGCGGCGTGCCAAGCCCTCATCATCGAAAGCCATGAGCTTATCGAAGAGGGCTAGATCAGCCTCTGCGTCGTCAGTAGGCGGTAAAAGGCTGCCCAGCACAACGGCACGCACTAGGATCAGCGGTTTGCGGCCTTTCCAGAAAGACCCAAGTGCAGTCAATGTCTGGCCCGGTCCTGCCTTGCGCTCCTTCTGTGCCTCGAACGACACTTTCTGGGCGGGGAAAACCGTCTCGATCAACGCAGGCGCATCTTTTAGGGCCAAGGGCGTGAGAGTAGTTGTTGTTTTTTGCATTCCCTGATGAATCCTCAATGGGCCGGAGCCACTTAATGCGCTAGCCAGCCTTGGGAGCGCAGGCGCTCTTCGGCAATGACAAGCTGGCGAGGCGTGAATTGCCGCTTGCGTGCATTCCAGTCGTAGACCCGGCGTTCCACGCTCTCGTGCTGTGTGGCACCCTCGCGGCTCATCACCCAATGTACAGTCGCCAGAAGTTCCAGCCCGTAGGGTGACTCGAAGCCTTCTACCAGTTTGGTCACACGTTCAAAGTGGGCGCGACTGATGTCGTGTTGATCCAGGTAGTTCTTGGCGTCTTCCACTGCTCCGGGCACCAGTGTGAGTGGTTTGTCCGGCGCATCGCCGCCATCGGCATAACCTGCGATCAAATGACCTTCCACCGCTTTTAGTACATGCCGAAGATTCTCGGCATAGGGGCCGTAGTGATGCTTGATGTACTGGAGACGCAGCGGCTCACCAGCCTCCTGCATGAAGTACATCAGCTTGTGGACTTCCAGCAGAGTGACAAAGGGGTCGAGCAGGCCCCCGAGATAGCGCTGCATCAGTTCCACCAAGGCGGCGCGACCCGCCGTCATCTTGGGCACCTCGCGCACATGCGCCATCTTGTCGTTGGCCGGAGCCCCTTTGGGCTCGAACACCAGCACTCGCACGTCGGCAAGCTCTGCCAGCGCACGTGCGATGCGGGGACGCACCTCGTTCCAGTCCAGCCCGCCCAAGCCTGCCCCCAGCGGCGGGATCGCGATGGAGCGAATGCCATTGGCACGGATGACATTGACCAGATCGGCAAGGCCCGTCTCGATATCCTCGATGCGGCTCTTGCCACGCCAGTGGCGCTTGGTTGGGAAGTTGATGATGAAGCGCGGCAAGGTGAGCTGCCCCGTATCAAAAACGAACATGCGGCCAGGCTGCACGGCTTCGCGCTTGCAAGCAGCTTCGTAAGCCTTGAAGTTGTCCGGGTAAACATTCTTGAACTGTAAGGCGATGCCACGCCCCATCACACCGACGCAATTGACGGTGTTGACCAGTGCGTCTGCCTCACATTGGAGGATGTCACCCGATGTGTACTCGATCATGGCTGTGCTCCTCTAATTTCAGTAATACCAGTCCGGGCGCACTTCGACCGGTGGCCGGTGTCCGTGAGCCGGAAGGGCGTTAACAACTTGACCGTAGACGGCCGCCGAGTTAACGCCGATGCGTTCGATCAAATGCCAGGGGAAGCGCTGTGCCAACAGGAACTCGGCTTGCTTGCCTTCTTTGTGCGCCCGCCAGTCGCGAGCTTGTACAGCAGTCCAGTTGATCTCGTTCAGACGCGCGAGGTCGTTACGGTCTTCGAAGAAGTACGAACCCGCGTTCGAGAGGGTAAATGCCCAGCGCACAGCTTGCGCGTTGGCCCACGCAACGACCGCACTCAGATCGGCCTCTAAATGCACTACAGGCCCTTGCCCGCCGCGATAGGCCATCTCCGGATGGTTGCCCTGATAGATCAAGTAGAGCATGACGGAGCGCGGACAGAAGTAAAACGGCACACAGTCACCGACGTGAAGGTCGGGGTGGCTGCTGAGGTGCAGTTCATTCAAGCGCCGCTGCTTGATGCCATTCATGCCGATGGTGGTGCCCGGCGGCATGCGTCGGACGATCTCCGCATCGCACCACAGAAAACCGTCCGCCACGATGGAGGGCAGACGATCCACATGGGCGATGTGGTAGATCTTGGGCTGCGGTGGCACGAGCACGGCGTTCATGACGCTTCGTCTCCGAACAGACCCAACGAGGCCTGGGCAATTTCCAGCTCAGGCTTGCCACGTCGGGCACGAGGAGCAAGCATTTCGCTCTGCGCCACATCGCCCAAGGCATGCTTGAGCGCCTCGCGCCAACCCTTGCCCGCATCCATCACCCCGCCGGTGCTCATGGCGGTCATGCCAAACAGCCACCAGCGTTCTTCCGGGCGCAACGCCAGCCAGTTGCGCACAGCCACCGGAATTTTCTCCATCTCCATCTGCTCGACAGCCCAGGCCAGTACGCACAATTCCTTGCCGAGCAGGCGATCCACCGGGTTGTCACCGACCTTCCACGCGCCAGGTTTGATGCCATGCGCGGCTAAACGGGCGTTGAAGGCGCGTTGCACCTCGGCGCGAATGGCCGTCCAGCGCGGGCGATCCAGCAGAACGCGGTCGATCACCGCGTTGTCGTTGCTTGCCGCCTGCAAGCCAAGGCATTCGCTGAACTGAACCTTGCCTGTGCTGGCCTTTGGAATGATGATCTTGAAGTGATGCGGATCAGAAGTCGCAGGCACGCCAAAACCCAGCGTGTGCAGCACTTGCTCACGCGCCTTGGGTGATGGTGTGTTGCCTGCGGCTTTAGCCATCCTCATTCCTCCTGATTGATGTCGCCCGGCTTCAGCTCGATCCCGGCGAGCTTGGCGAACTCTTTGAGCGCAAAGCCGGTATCGAAGGAAACGCCGTCGGCTATGGCAATGTTGAGCGGGGCGTCGGGCTCCTTGAGCACGTCGCGTAGGCTGTTAACCACACCTTCGATGATGGCGGCAGTGACTTCGCGCTCCTGGAAGCGCACGGTCACGGTGTTTTCACCCTCACCGATCTCGACGCGCACACCCTTGAAACGCGTGCCCGGCTGATCGCGGAAGCGGTTGATGACACTGAAGACGCGGTCGGTGGTGTCGAGAGCAACGCGCTTGCTTTGCAGGCGTGCGGGCTTGCTGTCGACGATCTGCACCGTCCTATCGCCGCTGGCCGGGATCTGGAAGTCCGCCGTCTTGTTGGCCTCGCCCGCGCGGGCGAACACCAGCAGGCGGCAGCTTGTGGAACCGATTTCGAACGGCGCGTCGTAGAGGGTGCCGTCCTTTGGGTTGGAGCCGTCCAGGGTGTAGTAGATGTCAGCGTGCGGCGTGGCGGCAAGGGTGACACGCCGCTTGTCAGCAGCTGGTTCGACCTGATGACGAATCTTGAGGTCGGCGAGCCAGCGGGTGGCCGGGCCGCTTTCATAGCGCCCGGTCGGCTCTTTCACCATAAAGTAAACCGTGCCCTCGCCGGTGGCGAAGTTGTCCATGTCTTCGACTTTGTTGTCCTTGTCGGACACATCAGGTTTGTTCGACCAGTAAACGATCGGGCTGTCACCCGCGTGACGTGGCGTGAGGCTCAGCACCGTTTCGCCAGTATCCGGTTTGACATTGACTATAGAGACGTTGACGGTAGTCTTGTCCTTGGGAAAGGGCCCCTTCTCGATGTAGCCGTCCTCGCCCAAGCGCCAGCGGCCTTGTTTCAGAGCTTCGGTCTTGAGCGTATCCAGGCCACTTGCACCCGGCATCCACGGCCAGATGGGAGAGCACTTGGATCGAGTGGCGACATCCTTCCATGGGGTGCGACGGTTGTCCTTACCGGACGGCCACAGGTACTCCTCGGCCTGCGCGAAGCATTCGTCGAGGTTGCCCTTGCCCAGTTCGGCCACGAGCTTGTAGTCGGCTCGCGGGCTGGCCAGCAGTTTCTCGATCTGCGTTTCGGCGGATTGGTCGCCTTGACCAAGCTTGAGGCCCTGATCGATGGTTACCCCGGCCAGCACGTCACGTCCATCCACCGGATCATTGGCCGGAAAGTAGAGGCGGTTGTAGGCTGCCGACAGCGCCTTGCTGAAGCGATCTTCGGACTCTTCAAAACGGTCGCGGGCCTCCTCGAACAGTGTGTCTCCGGATTTGAGGCGCTTGTGGATCTGCTCAATGGCATACAACTCGCGGAGCCGTTCCTCAACCGCGTCGGCCAGCATGCTGTCCTGACCGCTCAGCACTAGCAGATTGTTCTTTTCCTGCTGGTAGTCGAAGAAGTTCTGCAATTCACTGGGTGGCACCTTGCCATCCGGCTTGATGACGATGAGCGTGCGCGGACCGCCGAGCTTGAGTTCATCCAGCTTGGGCAGCACCTGCACGTCCTGATATGCGATTTTGTTAACCGGCGCGAGGATTCCCGAGAGGCGATTGATGAGCGCCTGATCGACTTTGGGTTGCGGGACTTCCTTGGCGTTACGCTCGATCTGGCGCGAGAGGTTCTCGGTTTCCTTGATAAAGAAGCGTTGTTCCTCGCGGTGGAGATACCAGGCAGATTCGCGCAGGCGCTGCAATGCCTGAAGGAACTCATCGGGCTTGCGCTGTGGCGCAGCAAGAAACTCGATCAACTCGCTCTCGGACAGCCCGATGCGCCCACCTACGGCGCGCGACAGGCTGGATGACAACAGCAAGGTCATGAGCTGCTGTGCGGCATCGCCTGCCAATTCTCCGTCGATATGCTCGGCGATGGCGTTACCCGCGTCAGAGATATCGCGTGTCACCGCAGGCATCAGCTTGGGCGCAATGCGCTCAATCTCGTCTTTTACCTGCTCATCGTTCAGATTGAGGTGCTGTGTGCCGATCAGGAATACGTCGTCAGCCTCACGCTCATCCACACTCTTGAGCAGGCGCGCAGTGAACTGCATCAAGCCCCGGGTCTGGCGGAAACCTTCGTTCTCCTTGAACAGCGCAACGAGGTGCTTGAAGGACGGGTGGAAGGGATAGGTTTCCCGCACCTGCTCGGCGATCTGCTCGATGCTGCTGGCTACGATGTAGCCGCCGTCTTCGGCCTTCTTGATCTGCTGCGCGTACTCCTCGGCGATGTCGGAAACGACACGTTCGTCCGGCAGCTCGTCGATGAGGCGCTTCTTCAGGATTTCGTAGATTTCGTTGCCTGCCAGTTGCACCGGCGTGATGGTCATCGCCTGACGGCGGGTTTCCTGCTGCAGGTTGGAGATGGCGTCAGCTAGCGCCTTGGTCTGGGCTTTGTAGCTGCCCGAAAGGTTGGCAACCACGATGGCGCAGTTGGGCAGTTCCAGTGCGGCGCTCATCAGGCTGGAAAGGCTGTAGACCGCCATGTTGGCCAGCGTGCCTTGACCGAACACCTGCGTGCTGGCGTTGTCCAGATAGGGCGGCAGTTCATCCAGCAGGATTAGGGTTGGCTGGTCGCCGATGATTTCCTTCCACTGGCGCTGATCGACTGCCTTCGGCCCGTTCGCCCAATACGGCTTGATGGCTTCTGCAGCCCCGAGCTGGGTGGCGATTTCGCCCCAGATGAAGTTGTCGGGGTTGTTGCGGCCGTTGAATGCGGCGATGCGTGCATGGCCGAATTCGATGCGCGAAGTCAGATCGGCAGACAGAACTTCCTTGCGCAGGTTCGGATGCCGGGCGAGCAATCCCAACGCGATCATCATGTGCGTTTTACCGCCGCCCATCGCCTGGGTCAGTTCGAAGACAGCCTGATCCGATTTACCGGACAGACGCAGCAGACCTTCTCGGAAAAGCTGATCCATGCCGTGGGTGACGAAGTTGCGCGAGAAGAACTCGCTGCCGTCGCCCGCGTCATTGATGAGGTCTGCGAGGTTCTCGATCCCCTGGCTCATCCGGTAGTCGCGGATGATGGGGTTGAACCGGCAGGCTTGCTTGACCGTCTTGATCATGAACGCGCTCCGTTGTTGTTCTTGGTTTCCTCAGAGTGCGGAATCGCAATGCCGTGTCGCTCGCAGTAGCCCCGAATCAGAACTTCGACCATGTTCGCGATGGATCGATGCTCCTGATCCGCCGCAATGCGAAGCGCTTCTTTTAGTCTGGGTTCGATACGAAATGTGAGCGTGGCAGTCTTGCCGGTGGCCATAGCCTCTCCAGAAACCACTGTAAATGTACTGCACTTTACAGTATTGACTTGGCTTCGACAATCCAAAGGGCATCGAAACTCAGCGCTATCCGCCGCCGCGACGATGCTTGACGAGCGTGGCTCGCGAAGCATTCGGGCGTGGGCGTCGGTGTGGATCGGCATCATGGACTCGCGTTGGCAGCAGCTGTGCGTACGAACGCGCTATTTCGCCAAAATGCCAAGATGGACGGGGTAGTAGTTCGCGCTGTAGGTGAGCGAGCGATGATGCTCATTTCCCAACCCATTTGCATCCATTTTTCGGCTGCCGGGTGATGCACTTGCCACTCTTTCCAGAAGCGAACCCAGCAAGGCGGTTACGGTCGCTTCAAAGCGGCTCACGGTAGCCGCTGCCCGGCGCCAGGCGATTCCACTCCCTGTCCATCAGCCAGCGCAGGAACTCGGCTTCGCGCGACACCCCCCGCACTGTGGCGCGGTGTTGTTGCATCAGTGCCTGCAGCTGGGCGAAGGACACGATGTCGCCGGGGTCGCGCTCAAGAAGCAGCATCAGCCGGAAGCGATCCCGCGAGGCCAACCTGACCTGGTTGCCAAAGCGGATGGTCATTGCAGCGTCGGCGTGGATCGGCTCGTCCGCCGCTCCTCGGCGTCGATGGCCCGGTCCACCTGAGCAGCCCGCCGCGTCCGCGCCATTGCCCGCCCAAGTCCGACCGCCAGCAAGTACGCCACCGCCGCTGGCACGAACAGCACCATGCCGATATCCCCGAAGAGGATGGCTGCGGCCAGGAACGCCGCCACCAGCGCCACGAAGTCCCAAGCCCGGACCAGCGGCGGTGCATCGGTGCGCACGTAGTTGACGCCATCAATCGTGGACCAGTTGGCCAGTCCCAGTACCTGCGGCACCTGGTGCGCGGTGACGATGAGGCTGACCTCGTGCCCCCGCCGCGCCGGCATGATTCGCGTGTTGATGGTGAATTTGCGCTCGGCGCCATCGGGCGGCTTGAGCCACAGTTCGTAGCGGTCGGTTGGGCCGAAGGGCGACGGCCAGTAGTAGAGATGGACGTTGGTAAAACGGCGCACCTCGACCAGGCGCCCAGGAATAGCTTGCAGCGTTGGCATGACAGTTCTCCCTGGAAAGACCTGTCCAGCGTCTCGCACCACGTCGCGGTTTCAACCCGGTAATTGCCAGGGGCGGTCCGTCAACGCGCCGCACTCGATCTCCAGTGGCACTGGGCATGGATGGGGTGACAGCGCAGTACCAACGCCCGGAGCGGGGCATCGCTTCCGGGGCCCACGCACTCCATTTGAACTGGGGTGACACGGCAATACGCCCGTGCTGCCACCATGCTCATCGCTTCGGAACCAGAGGTAGAACGATGCCATGTCAAGGCCACGGTAAATCCGGGCGCTTGCGGCTCGCGGCGTGCTAATCGGCAATTTTCGGGATTGCAAGGGCGCGTTTCCGGCGCCACAATGAAACTGCATCAACCCGGTCCAGCTAGCGGCCCGGCGTGCATCGCGCATGGAAACGCAAGCCCTTTGAGTGGTGGTCTTTACCTTGGCGCCTTGAGCGCCTGTTGTTCCGGACGCTTGGCGTCCCAGGTGTTTTTGTTGTTGATAGTGGCGCGGCCCATGGCTTGACCATGGCGCCAGTTCTTTCCTTCGCACCCGATGCAAGGAAACGAGGATGCGCCTTGGGCATCATCCGCCCCGAGCGGCGATGCCATCGACGGTGGCCCGACCACCGGTGCCTTGAGCACCTTGCTGCTGGCGCTCGCACTTTGCTGCGACCGCCTTGTCCATTTCCCTCTCTCGCGCCTGTTCCAGGCCGCGAATGACGCCAGCCCTGCGGGCCCGGCGTTCGAGTTCCTTCCCCTCGCACTCACGCCCTGACCTCGGTCAGCCGTGGGCTGCCGCACTTGAGTGCGGCGCCACGGCCCGCGTTAACGGCATTGCGCGTCCGTCGCGGAACGGACGTTGCCAGTCAAGCCGGCGATGGGGAACGAGTTCGCGGTGCCGCTCAGGCACCGTACCGGAGGTTACGCCTCCGGGATTGCCTCGGGTTCCTTGAGAACCTGGTTCGCTACAGCGAACGCCACATTGCGCCCGACGCATGCTGGCCGGCGATCACTTTTACGCACCTCCGCGCCGCCGTCGCTCTGGCGATGGCGGCAAACACTGGCTTGGCATCGGCGCCCGGAACCCGCCGATGCACGAACACCCGGGTTCCACCGAATCGACGAATAAAAAATGGAAAGATGCCATGGACAAGCAAAGCAACGGACGGAACGACCGCACCACCCCACGACACGGCAAGCGCCGTGAGCGGTCGCGCACCTACGAACAGCCTGCACTGGACGACATTCCCTTGAGCCCCAAGCGCAGTGGCTACGTACTGCAGTTGATCCTGCAGCAGCACAATTGGCAGCACAGCAGCAAACCCAAGGGCGTGAGCCACAAGACGATGGCGGAGCGCACGCGCTTCTGCACCTGGCTGTTCGATTTTCTGCGCGGGCATCCGAAGCACTTCAAGCTGGACCCGCGCTCCTTCAGCGGTCGCCATGTGGAAGCCGTCACTCGCTACTGGCTGGAGGAAGCGCGTGCCGGACGGCTGAGCCCGGCGACGATCCAGACCTACTTCAGCTTCATGAAAACCTTCGCCGGCTGGATCGGCAAGCCGAAGCTGCTGAAACCAATCCAATGCTACTTCGATGATCCGAAGCTGTATCAACGCCGCTTGGCGGCCGGCGTCGACAAGTCATGGCGCGCCCAGGGCGTCGACGTGGACACCGTCATCAAGGAAGTGGAGGCCTACGACGTGCATGCCGCCGCCTCCCTGAAACTGATGCAGGCATTCCAGTTGCGCTTCAAGGAGAGCGTCATGTTCCGCCCGCATACCGACGTGATCAGTGCCGCACAGGCGGGGAAGTCCGACGGCGATGTTGCCTTTTACCTGGACACGCACCGGGGCACCAAGGGCGGGCGGGAACGCCTGTTTCCCATCAATACCGCGGTGCGGGAGGAAGCCATCGCCTACGCGCTCCGGGTGGCGCTGGGTATCAATGAGAGTGTCAGCGACCCACGCCTGACGCTGCAGCAGGCAATACGGCGGTTGCGCTATGTGATGGAGCGCTTCGGCATCACGCGCGCCGGCTTGGGTGTTGTGCCACACGGTCTGCGACATCAGGGCGCGGCCGACGACTATCAGACCATCACGGAGGTGCCGCCGCCGATCGCTGGCGGTTCAAAGGTGGCCCCGGCGCTCGACTTGCAGGCCCGAAAGGAGATCGCCGCCCGCCTCGGTCACGGGCGTATATCGATTACCAGCGTCTACCTCGGCAGCAGGCGCGTCACGCCCACCGAGTCACCGACACCCGTACGCGGCCCCGACCTCCATGGCGGAAACGCGACCTGACCACGCCCCGCTCGACACCTCCCTAACATGGACGAGATCAAATCACGCAGCCCGTACTGGCTGAGCCCTGGCATCGACGTGCCAACGCAGGAGGAATTGCAACTATTGCCATCGCGTCGCGCCCTGCGCGGCTTCTACGTCGACCGGAATGCAGGTGAAGCGGCATTCGTACCGACTGACGATTTCATGCGCGAATGCCCGTTATGGCGCATCGATGTGCTCGACGATATTGCGGACGCCCTGCAGCGCACGCGTACGCATGCCTTGGTTTCCTTTTTCCGGGAATGTCAGGCAAGAGGACATGACGTACCCATGGCGAGGCAGATCGAAGCGTTTCGAAAGATGTGCCAGCAAGGTGATGTTGCTATGCCGGATGAACTGGAGGCGTTGCTGGTTCTGGATCAGCAGTTCGGCCGATCAGCGGCGTGGCGCCCCAGAGAGCGGGGCAAGAGGTGAGCTTCGACAAAGCCTGCTTCGCCGTGCGGTGCCACGTCTGGCGAGGCGGGGGCCGATTAGCGTTGGCTGTTGGCCTCGGCAGACATGGCCTGCACAGTGTTCACCGGTCTGTTTATCGGCCATAACGGCCGTTGGCTTGAGGCGCTCAATCGGGCAGAAATCCGCCGCTTACCTGCCGTTCAGCCTTTAAAGGTCGCGAACGGCACCAGCGAGGTCGATACCACGGCCAGCGTACGTCTCACCAAGTAGGGCGACGGTTTCGTCATCGACCGCATCGCGCTGACCATGATAGCTACGATACCGGGAATCGACGCGGCGAGATTCCAGGAAATCTCGGCAGCCGTGAAGCGCGACTGCCCATTGTCGAAAGCCCTGGCCAGCGTTGCTGAGATCACGCTGGAGGCCAGCCTGCGGTAATCGTTGCAGCGCGGAAAAAGACCTGTTGATACGCCATTCAGCGCCACGAGTGTGCTTGGCCTGAAATCGGCCAAAATCGAGAATTTGGCACCAGAACAGCTTAATCTGGCGACGCATCGTTGCAATGACGGTGCGCAGTACCGGCGATCGAGGCCTTTCTGCGTCGGAAAGCCCTTGGGTGAGGTGCAGGACAAAACCGACAAAACCCCCGTACCATGGACTCGGGCCGCACCTCGTTAAACCATTATGTCTAGGCAGGGGAGCGAAGGCACGGTGTCGCACTTGCGAGTTGAAGTCAGGCTTCTCAGCATGTGCAAATTATCTTTCGTTTGGCCTTGCACAGAACTGCCAGTCCGAACCTTTAAACATTATGATCTTTTCCTCTTTGTCTGCATAACCAGTGGCCTCCACTTTCCATGGCCATTCATTAGCTTGGGCAATAAAGGTATAAACGGTTTGCTTTTTTTCCCCTGGGTGTACTTCACCGGCTTGGCCCATGATGAAGTCTGAATTCATTTTTACCTCAGTGGGCTGATCTTCACATTCTCCGGAAAGTTCAAGGGCGCCCGTTGTGCCAATCTCTTTGCTTTCCGGGGGCTTGATCTTGCAGATTGTGTATCTGGTGTGGTCGAATTTTTGTGTTTGCTTACCCGTGTTTTCAATGTTGACTTCAAAGTCATAGATGCATGACGATTTGTTGTCGAGCCATCTGTTGAGTTTTAGGTTGACGGATCCGTTGAAATTCGATTTTGCTACGCCCACATCAAAGAAATTGAAGTGGAAGAGCGCCCAAATGCCGGCAGCTAGGATTGCAAGACACTCAAGAATGGTCTTGATATTGTTTAGTACTTTGGTAAAAGTACCCTGGTCGCTATTCATGAGTGTTCTCTCTTCTGCAGTGGGGTTGACGAGGGGATTGAGATTTCGTTTCCACACTGCATCATTCGTTCGAACGGGGAAGTCCATGAATATTGTCAACGTTGGCATCGGTCCCGCTAAGAATGTGCAAGCGGCTTTTTAGATTTACTAGATCAATATTGGCAACAAAGTTGCATATCCAGTTCACGATTGCTCTCCTTAATCTGTGGAGCACCTATGTTCTTCACGTGGGAAACACCCGAAAAAACCTGTCATCAGGCAATAAAACATTATCGCTATCAGCAATCCCAAAAAACCAAATTTGGCGGTAGCGGCAAAGGTTGTCCCCAGCGAATAAATGCCTTCCATTAAGCCAGGTGAAATCCAGTGTGCGCCGGTATCCCGGAGTAGATAGGTATCAAGCGCCTTGAAGGTCAGACAGTTTTCGATCAGGTCGGAAATTGGAAATCCCAGGCCCGAGGCACATGCAAATTTTCCCAGGGTCGGGCTTGGGTAACCTCTCCTCTCGCTACGCCAGCGTAAAAGCATGAAAAGCAGCAAGGTGAAAAACACCGAATACGCGGCAATGAACAGCATATCCATCCACAGAAGTGACGTTACGTTGACACGCTCTGTAATCTGCCACTCGCTCAAGGCTGCTCCAAGGTTGGAAAATTGGCCACGTTTGACGCCGAATTGGAAATCAGTTGCCAACGTAACTCCTGCACCCAAACTAGAGCGAATCAGGACGATACTTACCAGCCCACTGATTGCCAGCGTTGGCAAGAACCAGCGGGGGTACGACTGCTTTTTGGGCAGGCTGTTTGATAATGAGTTGACAGTAGGAATGTCGTGCTCGGCTTCCCCGTTCAGCGATCCGCCAGCTCCAACTGTAAGAAGCGTTTCTGCTTGGATAGCATCTGCGGGGATAGGTAGCCCAAAATGGGGCTCCCGACTTTCACGCAGGTAGACGGAGTCGTGAATCTGCAAGTCGCGTGGAAGGCCACGCCGGAACATGCCTGCCAGCACCCAAGCGGGCATGGCGAGTATCTGATCGTGCAACACATCGAAGGGGTTGGTCTTGTGCCCCGCTTCAAGTCGCTCCAGGTCGATACACAGGCCAAGGGCATAGGATTCCCGAGCCATCCAATGCAGGGGAATGTTGGATAAGCCAGCCTCCCGGTAGCCGCCGCCAATGTCCGAATGAGCACCACGAAACCAGACCTGTTTGAAACTCCTTCGGCGCACATCGGGGGGCAATCGTGCGGGATGAGTGTAAAGGCGAGGCTTGAAGGACCAACGCAACTCATCCAGTGCCATCGCATGACGTACGTGATGAAAACCCGGTTTGACGGATGGGTCGCTGGTAATGGTTGCGCCAAGAAATTGCCAAATTCCGACCGACTCAACGGTGTCCCAGCAACCGATGAAGTGAATCGGAACGTGTTGTGTGGTGGCACCATCGCTGGTGGAGAACCGCCGGGCAAAGTTTGTCTTGAATTCCTTGGCGGCCCTTGCTCTCTCGGCTTTTGATCGTTCAGACGGTTGCTTACTTCGATAGACACGGAGAATCGATGGAATCAGATTCTCGTGCCCTTCCCGTAGCAGGCCGAACATGTGGATGAGCCCCGAAACGGCACGGGCGGTAAATGCGCCCCGGGAGAACCCGAACAGGAAGATACGGTCGCCATGCTGGTAGTTGCGGAGCAGGAAGGTATAAGCCTCTGCGACATTCGTCCAAACCCCGTCGCCCCAAGCCAAACCCCCGAGGCGGCGCAAGGTCTCGCGGTAAGGAATACCGCCACCCTCATCGCCGGAAAGAGCGCCGTCCGGGGTGCCCACGCCGGGGTCGTAATAGGTAATCTGACTATTCGACTTTTCAAGCACTTCGAACAGCTTTGCAACATTGGTTTTGTCCGGACCGGGTTTCCAGATGTTGCCTGTACCGTCACAGCAGACAACGAGGTTGCGGCCGGTTTGTTTCACTGTGGGGCACACTGAATCTGCTGTTTCATGAAGTGGAGAAGCCATGGCATTCCTTCATTTTTGGAGAAAATTCCGGTTGACCGTGGTAATGCTTTACTTACAATTTTCTGAAATTTTATCTAGGCCATAACCCAGTTCAGCTTTAAGTCTTTCATCTAATACATGAAGCATTCCAACATACCTTACATTTCCTGCCTTATAATTAAATGTATTAAATTTGACAACCGGTAATTCTAAATTACCTTTGTGATCCCTTCCATAGGAATTTGAAATCAGAGCAAATACTTTCTCAGGATTATCGTTGAGATAACAAGGGCCTCCAGACATCCCTTCTGAGAATGCCGTATTCGTATAAACTCCATGCATCGAGTTGGTGTCATCAGCAAAAACTCTGGCATTTTCTTGCTTCCATTTAAAATCACTCCCCTTGCAAGAGCCGTAAATTTTGCTTGTCATGTGCACAGGAGACCCATGGCATGATATTTTTTTCCCAACCTCTTCATCCACACCATTAAATAGCTTTTTCGGATTGATCGGCAAAGTTTTCTTGAAATATTGATCGCTATAATTTTCAAGCCTCAATAAAATCAAGTCATGATGCCCTTTAAAAACTCTTTTCCTGACAATCCTTTCGGTTCCATCAGCAATTGTTATTTCTCTATAATTTTCGGTTTTGAAGTCAATGCCCTCTTTCGTCATTTGGAAAAAGACCGATGCTTTATGTTTTTTTGCATCTTTGCCCGAACCAATCACAAATGCAATATTCTCATTGAATTTGCCTTGGTTGCTTGATTGCGTCTCCTGAAATCCTGACCCATAAAAGGTGTGAGCCGTAGTAAGCACACAACTTTTTCCAACTTTAATCGCACTTCCTGTTACTAGTATGCTAGAACCATCATAATCTTTTGTTTCGATTTCCACATTCCCAAGAGTATGATAATCAAGCCGGTGTTTCACTTCATTGAAATTAATTGGTTCAAGTGCATGAGAATTGATTTCTTTTTGTACTTTAGAAGAAAATGTATCCCCAAACTTTAAATAGTCATCATCGTTTTCAACCATTGCCTTAACCTCAACCGCTGTTTCAATCACAGATTTCAAGGCTTCATTATCAACAATGCTGCAATCGCTTGAAGCACTTGAAACCATTGGCATCAAACTGAGCATTAAAATCAGCGCTTTCATTTTGGCTCTCTTAACTCCAATACGCACAACCAAACTGGGTGGCAGCAAGAACTATGATGCTGATAAGCAGGAGAACTTTGTCAACCACTTTGGTCTTACCTACAGTTTTCATGAATTTTATCTAGGCCGTACCCCAATTCAGCTTTAAGCCTTTCATCCAAAACATGAAGTAATCCGACATATCTTACGTTTCCTGACTTGTAATTTCTTTTTGAGCCTTGGGTGAAAATTTGCGCTCAAATTTTAAATACTCACTATCGTTTCCAATCATTGCTTTAACTTCAGCAGCGGCTTCAATTACTGCGCTTAAATCTTCATTATAAACAATGCTGCAAGCACTCGAAGCATTTGAAACAATGGGCATTAATCCAAGTATTAAAATCAGTGCTTTCATTTTGCTCTCTCAACTCCAATACGCACAGCCCAAACTGGTTGACAGCAATAATTATTCGAACACCCTTTGATTTCCGCATATCGATTCATAGATCCGATAAAAATAGTGAGATATGCGCTATTCCTAGCGAGGCTGAACAATTCGTTGTCGACAATCCATTTGACCTGAATCCATAACTTTCTCATCAATGTTGATGAACGACCACTTGTAACTGGTTGCGTTCAATTCCAGTTTAAGGATGCCCCATTGGCTTGTTATGAGCGCTTCTGAATTGCTGCGTTGCCACCATGGTTTCTGGTCCAGGTAGGCGCCCCCCGTTCCCACAGTAAAGCTACGCATGCCATTTATCTTGTCGAGTTTTCCCTCTGCATCCAGCGGCGCAAAGCGCTCATAGATGTGGTCATGGCCAACCAGCATCAGACTTGCCCCCGCTTGCTGCAGCAAGCGCCAGGCGGCATCAACATCGTCGTTGTCTCCGCCCTCTCCGGAGCTGAAGCGAGGGAGGTGCACGAAGGCGAGTATGCAGCGCGCCGAGGAGGTTTCAAGATCGCGCTTGAGCCATTGGATTTGCGGTGAGTTCTCGTCGATTTTGGTGTGGCTGTTCAAGCCGACGATATGCCAGTCATGAAAATCAAAGCTGAAATATCCTTTACCTGCGGGGCCTGCGGATTCGCCTAGCGTCGTGAAAAACGGCTTGGCTCCGTTGGTCATGTACTCGTGGTTGCCGGGCACCGCTTTCATTCGTTTAACGAATGGCCCCCAGGTTGGCATAAAGCAACGCTTGAAGTCGGATTGACTCCCATTGGGATAAGCCAAATCACCAAGCGCCAGTATTAGACCTGGCCTGGATTCGACCAGTTTTGCAGTCTTGGCCGCACCCGGCCCGCAATCGGCGATGTCGCCGACGGCCAGCAATACAGGTGGAATTGGGGTTGTCGATTGGGCGAGCAAAACCTCTGGATTGCCGGCAAGCAAGATTGCCAGAGAAAGTGCGGCCAGAGATTTGTCGTTCATTTTTTGCTTGTGGGGGACGGAAGAATACGAGGTAGAACTGCCGGTGCTTAGGGAATCAATCTGGTTGCCTGGAGCACGGGAGCCCATTTTCTGGCCAACTTAGTAAACCCGGATCGGATGGGGTGCAGTTCATTGGCCCACTCCTCGGATTTCAGCGTACCAAGACAATTGACTGTGTGGATGTTTTTGCCGTCTTTCGCTGCTTCGTTTAATATTTCCGCGAAGGAATCAAGGAGGTCGTTGACGACACCTTGTTGGATGCCCCGGTTGATTTTTGCGGTATCCATTGGATATTGGAGCCACTGGCCTAAGCCGTAGAAATCCTTTCCGCAGGGGCTGGCATAGTCGTAGCCGTGGATGAGGACGGGTATTCCTGGCAGTTTATCGGCGACGAGACCGGCGACCTCCGCGAGGTTGCTAACGGCGCGGGCCATCAGTTTGTCTGGCTGCTCGGGTCGATAGCATTCAGCAGGGCGGGAAAACGCACTGCAGTCGGGATTCAGGATGCTGCCCATATCGTCCGGGCCGGCAAAGTCGTTTCCGCCGCCGGATAGGAATACTGCCTGGATGGTCCGGCCGTAGCCTTGAGCCTTGTCGAGATCCCATTCGATCTGCTCGCGGACGCGCCCCTTGACGTACTCCGACGTGGTGGCACCGTTTCGTCCGCGGACGAGGATGATGTGCTCGCGGCTTCGGTTGAGAATCCTGTGGAGCGGATTGGCGAGGTTGTTGAAGGGGTACCAGAACCAGGAATCGCCAATGGCGAGGATGGTTGGCGATATGCCGTCGAGCTGGCGTTCGTCCCAGACAGGGCCATTGATCATGCGTTGTTCCCTTCGATGTCCGTTGTAGGTAGCTTTGGCGGCACGCCTTGGTCGAATTCAGACAGTGAGATTTCGGCTGTCTTGATGAACCAGAAAAGTCCGAATGGCACGATGGCAGCAATCTCAATCGGATAAACGGTATAGGAAATCTCATTGACTGAAAGGGCTTGGATCGAGCGGCACTCGACGCGCCCAACCACAGGCTGTAGCTCGGCCAATTCTGCCGTTCGAGTCCCATCCCGCTTTGGCCAGCAATGATCGGTTAGCCGCGGACTAGATGATCGGGTGAAACGGTGCATTTTTGTTTGCCATGTCATCCCCCTGCTGCGGTTTGGATCCGGAGTCGTGATCAGAGATTGAGACCTCTCTAGCTCAATATACTGTTTGCCTACAACAGATTGTTATTTCTTAGGCTCACCGTGGCAGTCAAATCGTATATGCAAATGCACTTCTTTGACGTCGATGGCATTCTCAGAGTTCCCGGTCTGCGCATGAATTTTGTACATCGGTTAGACAAAACTCCTTTTACAGGCCCTTCCTTGTTAAGCGTCATCAGACTTGATTGGTGACCGTACCTTTATGCGGTCAGTAAAGTTTTGACAAAGCGGACGTTTAACAATGATTGAGTTGGGCTTCAGCTGGGTGGAGTTGGGCACTTGCCCAGGCAAAGTAGACGTCCTGCATGCTGTGATTTGAGAAAGCAAGTGTTGACGAACCCTCCAGCACGCACTGGCCGCCCGCGGTCCAACGCGCTGCTCGATTGGCAACGTAAAGCTTTCCGATCGCAGCCCAGCAGGGAAACAGCAAAACGACGATAAGGCCCAAAATGCCGCGTGTCCAAATTCGGCGGTGCCAGAGTTCGAAGAGCCCATTTGGTGGAAGCTCAGGAACAGGATCGCCCGGATGAATAACATGACAGAATCGCCCGCTATGGACCGAGCTGAAGTCCTCCATGAATCCAATGTCGCCGATTCGAGGGGCGCCAAAAGTGACTAACATTGAGTTGTCCTTGCGATCATTGTCACCCTGACACCAGGAGCGATACATGGCGAATGCTATTGCCGCTATAGCACCTCCCAAACTGTGGCCGGTGAATATGACGTGGTCACATGAATTGAGTGACGCCATTTGGCGATATGGATCATCACCGGTAATCTTCGGCCTTAGTCTAAAAATATCCCCCCACACGCCCGATTCAGTTGTAACAAAGACGAATGCGAGTGCCATAGCGATAACAGCAGCAATTGCCACAGATCCGGTGGCGGGCCATAGAAGCAGAGGCGCGACAATAAAGAGCGCTACATACCGTCTCAGGCGGATAACCCCAATTCGATGTGAGGGCTCGGTGTTTCCGAGTATTGGCTCGGTCCCGTACCACAACCAGCTAAAGGCTCGAAAGAACCCTTGATGCAGCGCGCCTGCAATTGGAGTGCGATAATTGCCGCCCTGGTAGCGTGTTGATGGAGCAGCCGACAAGCTATCGTCAACAATATTGAACTGAGTGAAGTGTGCCTGGAAATTAGTGAACACCCAGTTTCCTATAAGGGATGTTCCACGAACGGCAACTATGGCCGTTCTTCCCTCATCAATGTATCGTACGCCTGCAGCTAGCTCGCCGGTAAGTCGGCTAAATTGCTCCACCGTCCGTCGGTAAGTAAAGTCTGACTTCTCATGTGTCAGATAAATATCGGAGGCCGCGCGAGCGGCCTCAAAGATTGCAACTGAGTCAGCATAAATGGGGCAGTTCATCTGGAATCCCTCCCTTGAGTGTGAGGTGCGAAAGCATCTTAATTATGACCCCTAACTAGGCCACGGGTTATAGGAGGGAGAAGAAAGCTATCTTATTCAGAGACGCAGGCCAGCCTGAAGAAAGTATGCTGCGGTCGGCCAGTTCAAAGGCATGAAAACGCAAAATGGCGCAAGTCAGACCGGCGGTATTTTTCGCCAGGAATCGGGCTGGGAATGGAGTTTTCTACAGCGTCAACGTTCGAGCAAAGGGACCGGGAACAACTTGGCCGAGACGACTATGTTTCCCAGATGTCCGTGATAGGCCAAGCAGTTGGAGGTTAACTTCAGCGAGGGGTTTAGCCTCGCGGGCACTCCCCATGCCACCATGATCGGTGAAATAGTATTCACAGTCCCTGTAGCTAATTCCTCGCTGCGTTCGGCACAGCCATTACAGTAGCTTCTCTTGCTTATGGACCTTTAACGATTCATTCAACACCTTCCTCATTGGTCACATAGCCGTAAAATACACATAATAATCAACTATATAGAAGACGGACGACAATCTATTTGAACTTTAATATAGTCATAGCAATCCATTCCAAAAGAATATTGTTCAGGGGTTTTTGTGCATTGCCCCCATTCAACAATGGCTAACATGAGTAAAGACAAGAATGTGAGGAGAGTACATGCAGCATATGCAGCCTTTGGAAATAGTGCTCGTCGTAAAGATTGCACTCACATTATTGCTTTGGTCCATTCCACTAATGTTGATTCCGTTGGATGGGCTCCGAAAACTGGGATTCCCTGTTCAACAGCCAGAGATTTTCCTCCGGCTCTTGGGAATGGCCTACCTATCACTCGCGCTCTGCTACTTTTTTGGCTTGCAGTCGCAGCAAGACAAAATTTATCCGTCCGATACAGTCTGGATAGGCATTCTAAGTAACGGCGGCGCATTTGCCGTTCTGCTTAATTCGGGAGTTCGGACAACAAACTGGAAAGAATGGGGATCGTTGGCGAAAGTGTTTATGTGGATATCGTTGTTTGCAACAGGAATGATCTGTTCAAGTCTCGTTATTTTCGGCCCCCTAAGATAGTTAACGTAGAAGCCAACCAAAGTTTGCCAGCTATTCCAATTCAGGCATGACTGATGCGGTAATCAAACTCAGGAGAAAAGTCATGGAACAAATCGACCAATTCGACGAGAGTCTCCAGCGGCATGTGCTGTCAACATACTTTGGGTTGCGCCTGGGTATGGGGGTCATCGCGCTACTATTTCCACTACTGCTATGTATTGGCGGGGGCGTAATTGCGGGGACGGAGCTTCAGGGCTCGCTCAGCGCTTACTATCACACCCCGATGAGAAACGCGTTTGTCGGTGGACTTTTCGCAATTGGCTCTTTTCTCTATCTCTACAAGGGATTCACTTCAAGAGAAAACATCGCTCTGAACGTGGCTGGAATTCTTTCCATTGGGATAGCTATCTTCCCAATGGAGGGACCGGAATATGCCCCCATCACATATACGAATCCAGTGTTGCACGGAACTTGTGCAATCCTTTTCTTTGTCGCCATAGCGTACGTTTGCATCAGGCGCTCTGGAGATACATTACACCTAGTCACTGACTTGACAGTTAGAAGACGCTACAAGTGGACCTACTGGCTTCTCGGAGTTCTCATGGTCGCCTTGCCGTCCACTGCTGCTCTTGTCCTCAACTTTGGTCATTACGTGTTTGAAACAAAGACAAACATCTTCATCCTTGGTGTCGAATGGGCCGCCGTGTGGGTATTTGCAGCGTATTGGATCATCAAGACAATAGAACTGCGTAAATCCGACGCAGAACGAAAGATTGTTCGGATACCTAGGTAATTCTACTTTGTCAGTTTGTTTTCAATTTGATGCACAAGGGATTCAAGCTGTTTGAGTAGGCAAACTACATAGATTATCGTCGTCGGTGTCGCTCTTCGATCATGGCGACGCGGTCGCCATCGGTATTTGACCTTGCTGGGTAGCTTGTGGTGCAGAATGTCGATCAAGTTGTGACGGAAGAGCATGCTGGTGGTGATTTCCCGATGCGCCAAGCGCTCTTTGGCTAGGCATATGTCCGGTATGCCGCGGGGCGAGGTGCGCTCAGGGATGCCAGCCCGCCAACGGCAGCAAACTGTGCGACATCCGCCCTACGTCCGACTTACCCTCAACGGCCGGATTGGCCGACCTGCAGCCGTCTACTCTGCCCACGCTGAGCCTTGGCAATTGCCTGCACCTCATCCTTAAACGAGCCGCATTTCTTGAACTTCTGCCGCCACGCAGTGCCTCGCATTGCTCCTCAACCATTCAATCAGGCCCTTGAACTGCCTTTGCCACAGTGATCGGCACCGCATTGCTCGCGGACTCGCATGCCACAAGAAATTGAGCCCACTTTTCCAATGCCTCCTTGCGCTCGTCGAAGTAGGTATGTTGGTCGTAAATCCCCTCCACGCCCGACAGCTTGTGATTTAGGCACATCTCGGAGATGTCCCTCGGCACACCCAGCGCCCGCATGTGTGACTTCATCGTGCTGCGCAGGTCGTGCGGCGTGAAGCGGCGCACCGCCGGCTTGTCGGTGTCGAGCCAGTAGCCGATCGTTTCACGGATGCTGTCCTTGCTGACGTGGGTATCGCCACCGTTTCGCGCAGCGCGGCCCCGTGTCCAGGCGGGCAGCACATAGGCCGACTCGCCGGCCATCTCTCGCAGTTCCCGGAACCACCCGACGACGACAGGCGCCAGCGGGATATCCATCGCAGGGCCGGTCTTGCTTTTCGGGATGCGCCAGCGCGCCTCGTCGAGGTAAACGTCCTCCCACTTCGCCTTGTAGAGTTCCGCGCTGCGCACAGCGGTGGCCAGCAGGATGCGGATGATCAGCGAATTGCGCTTGCGCATGCCGGCGTTCAAGAGAAGGTGCAGTTCTTCCCTGGTCAGCATCAAGCGTTGTCGTTTCGGTGGCCGCTCGCCCAGCAGCGCCGAAAGCATGATGCCGTGGCACGGGTTGGTGTTGACCAGGCGCTTGCCGCAAGCGTGGGTGAACAGGCATTTGGTGGTGATCAGCAGCATATTGGACTCGCCCCAGGTCAGCGAGCTGGCCTCGATCAGCGCAATTACGTCCGATGCCTCGATCTCGCGCACGGTCAGCGCACCGAGCCGGTTCTCGATGCGCTTGAGGTGGCGCCCATAACTCACCTGCGTGCTCTCGGCCAGGCTCACGAGCTTTTTGGCCCGGTAGTCCTTGACCAGCTCGCGCACCGTCCAGTCCTTTGCCGCGGTGGCCTTGGCTTTCTGCTTGTCGGCGGCAGGGTTGCGGCCTTGCATGATCTCGGCGCGCTTGATGGTGGCGATTCCGCGCGCATCAGCCAGGCTGATGTCGGGGTAGCGGCCAATCGACAGCTCGCGTCGGCGGCCACCGTGGCTGTAGCGAAGAATCCAGCCTGCCGCTCCGGCAGCGGACAGCGTGAAGGTCAGACCATTGCCGTCAGTCTTGGCCAGTGGCGTGCCCGCCTTGATCCAGTGCCTGATCTGCAGGTCCGATAGCAGCCCTTTGTCTCGTGCCATGTGTACCCCCGGTTGTTCTGGTGTAGCAGCTACCTATCTAGCTACCACTCCAGCTACCAAATTCTGGCAGTACGGGGTGAGACGTCAAGAGACCTGAAAATCAACGAAACCCGAAAACTCCTTGTTTTATCGGTGTTTTCGCGTGGCAAGTGAGCCGTGGCGGGACGCCACGAAACCTCACATCAGAACAATGTCGTACTGCTCTGGCGAATAGCTGGGCTCGGACTGCAACGAAACGGGTTTGCCGATGAAATCGGAAAGCATGGCCAGCGCCTGTGACTCTTCGTCGAGGAAGAGGTTAACGACGGCGGGACCGGCGAGGATGCGGTATTCACGGGCATTGAACTGGCGTGCCTCGCGCAGCAACTCGCGAAGAATTTCGTAAGCGACGGTACGTGCCGTCTTCACTTCGCCCCGTCCGCCGCAGGTTGGACAAGGCTGGCAGAGTACGTGTGCCAAAGATTCACGCGTCCGCTTGCGGGTCATTTCGACCAGCCCAAGCGCAGTGAAGCCATTGACCGTCAGTCGGGTGTGGTCACTGGCCAACGCCTTGTTGAACTCATCGAGGACGGCTTTCTTGTGCTCCTCATTTTCCATGTCGATGAAGTCGACAATGATGATGCCACCCAGATTGCGCAGGCGTAGCTGGCGGGCGATGGTGACTGCCGCTTCGAGATTGGTCTTGAAAATGGTGTCGTCAAAATTACGTACTCCGACGAAACCACCGGTGTTCACGTCGATGGTCGTCATCGCCTCGGTCTGATCCATGATCAGGTAACCCCCGGACTTCAGATCGACCCGACGAGCCAACGCCTTCTGAATCTCGTCCTCGACACCATGCAGATCGAACAAGGGGCGTTGGCCGGTGTAGTGTTCCAGCAAGGGCATCACCGCGGGCGTATATTCCTGCGCAAATGCCGTTAATTTCTGAAAATTCTCCCGAGAGTCGATGAACATGCGTGTCGTTTCGGGATTGACGAAGTCACGCAGCACGCGCTGGCCAAGCGAAAGCTCCTGATACAGCATGGTCGGGGGCGGCGAAACTCTGGCCTTGTCACGAATATCTGCCCAGGTTTTGCGCAAATAGGCGATATCGGTGACGAACTCTTCGTCACTGGCGCTTTCAGCCATCGTCCGGACAATAAAGCCCCCCGGTTCATCATCCGGCACCAGGCGTGTAATCTTTTCGCGCAGAATTTCGCGCTCTGCCTCGGACTCGATACGCTGCGAGATGCCGATGTGTTTTTCCTGCGGCAGGTGTACCAGCATGCGGCCAGCGATGGAAACCTGCGTTGACAGTCGGGCACCCTTGGTGCCGATCGGATCCTTGACGACCTGAACGAGAATGCTTTGGCCGTCATGCAGAATCTTCTCGATGGGCCGTTCGGTGGCCGTTTCGCGCGGTTGCCAGATGTCCGCAACATGCAAAAATGCCGTGCGATCCAGCCCGACATCGATGAACGCTGACTGCATGCCGGGCAGGATGCGACAGACGCGCCCCAGATACACATTGCCAACCAGACCGCGACTGGCTGTGCGCTCGATATGCAACTCCTGGACAACGCCTTGTTGCATGACAGCAACGCGCGTTTCCTGCGGTGTGAAATTGATCAGGATTTCTTCAGACATAGTCTCTACAATGCGCGGTTTTGCCCCATTCTACTATGACCAAAGCCCCTGAACTCCTCGCGCCGGCCGGCTCACTCGAGATGATGCGCACCGCCTTCGATTTTGGCGCCGATGCCATCTACGCCGGGCAGCCGCGCTATAGCCTGCGCGTGCGCAATAACGAGTTCGGCGATCTGGCCAAACTGGGCGAAGGTATCAACGAAGCACACGCCCGCGGCAAGCAGTTTTTTGTCGTCAGCAACATCATCCCGCACAACGCCAAGCTGCCAACCTATCTCTCCGACATGGCCCCGGTCATCGCGCTGAAACCCGATGCGCTGATCATGTCCGACCCCGGCCTGATCGACATGGTGCGCGAAACCTGGCCGGAACAAGTTGTTCACCTGTCGGTGCAGGCCAACACAGTTAATTGGGCCGCCGTTCGCTTCTGGCAGAAAATGGGCGTCCAGCGCATCATTTTGTCGCGCGAACTGTCGCTCGACGAAGTCGCCGAAATCCGCCAGCGCTGCCCGGACATCGAACTGGAAGTCTTCGTCCACGGCGCGCTGTGCATCGCCTACTCCGGCCGCTGCCTGCTCTCCGGTTATTTCAATCACCGCGATCCGAACCAGGGCACGTGCACCAACTCCTGCCGCTGGGACTACAAGGTGACGACTTCCGACGGTCAACCGGCAAAAATGCTCAAAAACGAACAGGAAATCCTGCTCGAAGAAAAGCAGCGCCCCGGCGAGCTGATGCCCATCGAAGAAGACGAGCACGGCACCTACATCCTGAACTCCAAGGATTTGCGCGCCATCGAGCACGTGCATCGCCTGGTCGAGATCGGCATCGACTCGCTGAAGATCGAAGGCCGCACCAAGAGCCCGTATTACGTCGCCCGCACCTCGCAAGTTTATCGCCAGACGATTGACGACGCCGTCGCCGGCAAGCCGCTTGATCCGGCCCTGCTCCGTGAGCTGGAGGGCCTCGCCAACCGGGGCTACACCGACGGTTTCCTGCAGCGTCATCACGATGCCGATTACCAGAACTACCTGCGCGGCAGCTCTGAATCCGACCGCAGCCTCTACGTGGGCGATGCGATTCAGTTTGACGCCACGCGTGGCCTGATGGAAATCGATGTCAAAAACCGCTTTTCGATCGGCGACAAGCTGGAATGCGTCCACCCGTCCGGCAACCATGTGTTCACACTCACCCACATGGAGAACAAGAAGGGTGAAACCGTCACCGTGGCGCCGGGTAGCGGCCACCGGGTCTGGATTAATTTGCCCGCCATGTACACCGAATCGTTCGTCGCGCGTTTTGTTTAACTAATCCTTACAAAACAAGCCTGATTTATTTTGGTGCACTGCAGCAATGCGTGTAAACTCCGACCCATGAGCAAACCCGCCAACCGCATGCCGCTGATCGACGCTTTGAAGGCGATCGCGGCGCTGCTCGTCCTGCTCAACCACTTTTCATCCTACGGCCCCCTCGCCGAAGCAGCACGCGACGCGTTCCCGGCGATCTCCGGCTGGATCTTCGAATATTGCCGCATGGCCGTACAGGTTTTCCTGGTCATTGCCGGGTTTCTCGCTGCCCGAGGCCTGTCAGCGGAAGGTCAGGCGCTGTCGGTTTCCCCGCTGCCATTAATCTGGAAGCGATACCTGCGGCTGGCGGTTCCCTATCTGGCGGCCATCGGCCTGGCCATTATCGCCTCCGCCATCGCCAACCAGTGGCTGGATGACGAAGCCATCCCTGCCCGCGCGACCTTCGTGCAATGGCTGGCCCACGCAGCCTTGCTGCACAGCCTGCTGGGCTTCGATTCGTTATCGGCCGGAGTCTGGTACATCGCCATCGACTTCCAGCTCTTCGCGCTGATGGCCACGCTGCTCTGGCTTGGCCGCCGCAACATCGTCGCCCCGGCGCTGGTGCTGGGCATGACTATCGTCTCACTGTTCTGGTTCAACCGCGACGCCAGTTGGGACAACTGGGCAATCTACTTTTTTGGCTCCTACGGGCTAGGCGCTGCCGCCTGGTGGGCCTCTGACCGCCGGCAACTTTCGGCCTGGCTCGGTGTGATTCTAACCATCGTCATGGCTGCATTGGTCCTCGATTTCCGCCTGCGCATCGCGCTTGCCCTTGTGATCGCCCTGTTACTGGGCTTCAGCCGCCGTACCGGTCTGCTCGAAACCTGGCCCGATACCAAGCCACTAGCCTTTCTCGGCCAGATCTCCTATTCGATTTTCCTGGTGCACTTCCCGGTATTACTGCTGGCCAACTGCGTCTATGCCCTGCTCGGCCTATCTTCACCAATATCTACCGTTTTCGCGCTGATGCTGACGATGGCGACCAGCATTGGCGTAGCCACGCTTTTCTATCGCTGGATCGAAGGCCCCGAGGCCAGCCAGCGAATCACAGCGGGGCTGGGCCGGCTCTCGGCCAGCTTCGGTTCATTCGTGCAACTGGCTACACGGCTGGCCCGTCGCGCCATCCTCGGCAGAGCCTGATCGGCTTTAGCTGGCGAGTTCCGAACGTCCCCGGAAGTATTCCAATGCTTCCGGATTCGCCAGCGCTTCGATATTCTTGACCGGTTGCTCACCGACGACATTGCGCACGGCAAGTTCGACAATCTTGCCCGACTTGGTTCGCGGAATGTCCTGCACCTGAACGACCTTGCTGGGCACATGGCGCGGCGTGGTGTTGTCGCGGATCTGTTTCTTGATTCGCTCGATCAACCCGGCGTCCAGCACCTCGCCGTCACGCAAGCGGACGAAAAGCACGACTCTCACATCTTCGTTCCTGCCGGGTGGCCAGTCCTGGCCGATAACCAGTGCTTCGAGAATTTCCGGTAGCGACTCAACCTGGCGGTAGATTTCCGCCGTACCAATACGCACCCCGCCAGGATTCAGCGTTGCATCGGAACGACCGTAAATGATCACGCCATCGTGCGTCGTCAGCTCCGAAAAATCGCCATGGCACCAGATATTGTCGAAGCGTTCAAAATAGGCCGCGTGATATTTCTTGCCGTCCGGGTCGTTCCAGAAGCCCACCGGCATGGCCGGGAATGGCCTGGTGCACACCAGTTCACCCTTTTCGCCACGTATCGACCGACCTGTATCATCAAACACATCGACTGCCATGCCGAGGCCGCGGCACTGGATTTCGCCGCGATACACCGGCAGCACCGGATTACCGAGCACGAAGCAGGACACGATATCCGTACCGCCCGAAATCGAAGCCAGCAGAATGTCCGGCTTGATCTCGCGATATACCCAGTCAAAGCCTTCTGGCGACAGTGGGCTGCCGGTCGAGAACATGGCCCGCAGGGCGCCGAGTTCATGTGTCTTGCCCGGCGTCAGACCAAGCTTGGCAGCAGCATCGATGAATTTGGCCGAGGTGCCGAAGTGCCTCATCTTCTCGGCAGCGGCGTAATCGAACAGCACGGTGCCGCCTGCGGCAAAGGGCGAGCCGTCGTACAGCAGCAAGGTGGCGCCGCAGCCAAGCCCGGAGACCAGCCAGTTCCACATCATCCAGCCGCAGGTGGTGAAGTAGAACAGCCGATCACCGGGCCGCACATCGCTGTGCAATTGATGCTCTTTCCAATGCTGGAGCAGCACCCCGCCGTGGCAATGAACGATGCACTTCGGCACGCCGGTCGTACCGCTGGAGAACATGATGAACAATGGATGATCGAAGGCGACTCTTTTGAAAATTGGCGCATTTTTCGGGTTGACCGCGGGAAGCTCGTTCCAGCCGATGGCATGGGCAATGCCGCTCAAATCCGGAGCCGAATCGAGGTAAGGTACGACCACAACCTGGAGCAAGGTCGGCATTTTGGCCACGATTTCTGCGTTTTTCGCCAGACAATCGACCGCTTTGCCGTTGTACCAATAGCCATCGACGCAGATCAGCACTTTTGGCTCGATCTGGCCAAAACGGTCGAGCACCCCCTGCACGCCAAAGTCAGGTGACGCCGATGACCAGATGGCACCCAGCGCGGTGGCCGCCAGCATGGCAATCAAGGTTTCCGGCAGGTTGGGCAGATAGCCGGCGACCCGGTCGCCCTCGCCCACCCCGGCGGCCCTCAGGAATTGCTGAAAACGGCCCACCTCGGCAACCAGTTCGGCCCGTGTCATGCGTCGCTTGACCTTGTCTTCGCCCCAGAACACCAGCGCTTCACTGTCATCGCGGCGCTGCAAAACATTTTCGGCGTAGTTCAACCGGGCCTCGGGAAACCATTGGGCGCCGGGCATTTTGTCGCCATGGCGCAACACCGTCCCCCCCTTGTCGCCCACCACGCCGCAGAAATCCCAGAGTTCAGACCAGAAAGCCTCTGGCTGATCGACCGACCATTGCCACAGCGCCGCATAATTTACCTTGCGCTGCGCAGCGATCAGCTGCGCCATGCGGGTCTCCCCCACGGTCGCGGGGTTGGGTGTCCACAAAGGCTGGGCGCCAATTGCATCGTTCATCTCGTCTCCTTGATCACTTTTATTCGGCATGGCCGGTTTTCGCTGGCAAAGATAGCAGGAATTTGACTGCTGGAACTGTCATCAACCGGACACTTCCCGCCAACGATTGACGGCGCGCCATGACACGGACAAACTCGTCCCCTTGACCCCTGTCGGCCGGATGCATGTCACTCGCCTGGACCCTGAAATTACTGATCAGCCTGCTCTTGTTGCCCCCCGGCAACGGACTGGCGCTACTCTGTGTGGCCGGCGTTTTCCGACGCCGACGCTGGGCTTTCGGACTGGCCGTCTTTGGCGCGGCACTGCTGGCCGCGCAATGTGTCGCGCCGGTCGCCGATCGACTGATCGGGTCGCTGGAAAGTCAGAACGCCCCGCTGGCCAAGGGCCAGCCTGACGCCGGAGCCATCGTCATCCTCGGCAGCGGCCTGGCGACCGACGCGGCAGAATATGGCGGCGATACCGCCAGCGACCGGACGCTGATCCGGACCCGTTATGGCGCCGTACTGGCTCGCCAGTACGGTCTGCCCGTGCTGGTCACCGGCGGTCGTCCGCTCAAGGCCCGCCGCTCCGAAGCCGAGGTCATGGCCGGCATCCTGCAGGACGAATTGGGCGTGGCTGTGCGCTGGCAGGAAACGGCCTCGATGGATACTGCCGAGAATGCCGCCCTCTCGGCCGCCATACTCAAGGCCGCCGACATCCGTCGCATCGTCCTCGTCACCCATGCCTTCCACATGCCACGTGCCCGGCGACTTTTTGAACAGGCCGGGCTGGAGGTCATTCCCGCGCCGACTGCCTTCTTCAGCCACCAGCAATCGACCTGGGAACCCATCGAATTTCTGCCTCAGGCCTACGCCCTGCGAACGAGCTATTACGCGCTGCATGAATGGCTGGGCCTGGCCTGGATTTCACTGACACACTGATCGCCCGCACAGGGCCCCATAAAGGAGAAGAGACATGACCCAAGTAGTGCTCACCGAAACCATCGGCAAGGTTGGCCTGATTCGCATCAACCGCCCGGAAGCGATGAATGCGCTGAACAACGACGTGGTGGACGGCATCGGGGCGGCGATTAATGCTTACGAGGCCGACGACAACATCGGTTGCATCGTCATCACCGGCAATGAAAAGGCCTTCGCCGCTGGCGCCGACATCGGCTTCATGAAGGATTTCGACTACATGCATGCCTACAAGACCGACTTCATCACCCGCAACTGGGAGCGCATCAAGACGACGCGCAAGCCAGTGATTGCGGCGGTGGCCGGCTTTGCCCTGGGCGGCGGCTGCGAAATGGCGATGATGTGCGACATGATCTACGCGGCCGACACCGCCAAATTCGGCCAGCCTGAAATCAAGATCGGCACCCTGCCCGGGGCCGGTGGCACGCAGCGCCTGCCCCGCGCCGTCGGCAAGGCCAAAGCCATGGACCTGTGCCTGACCGGCCGCCTGATGGATGCTGCCGAAGCTGAAAAATCCGGCCTGGTCGCCCGCGTCATCCCGGCCGATCAGTTGCTCGACGAAACCCTGAAGGCCGCGCAGACCATTGCCGGCTTCTCGCTGCCGGTAGTCATGATGGTCAAGGAATCGATCAACCGCGCCTTCGAATCAGGGCTGAATGAAGGGCTGCTCTTCGAACGCCGTGCCTTCCAGGCCAGCTTCGGGCTGGAGGATCAGCGCGAAGGCATGGCAGCATTCGTTGAAAAACGGAAACCCAGCTTCAAGAACCGCTGATTTCGGCCGTTTCTGAGAGATCCGGGCCGCTGCAATGGGGCCTGGAATTTTTCGATTTTGGCTGATTTTTCCGGTTGACCGCAGCAATCGAAACTGAACCCCGAAAACCGCCCGATGCACCTGTTTGTCGACATCTCCAGCCACGGCTTCGGCCATCTGGCCATCACTGCCCCGGTCCTGAACCAACTGGCGACCAGTGACCCGAATTTCCGCCTGACCATCCGCAGCGCGCTCCCCGCCACCAAGCTGCAGCAGCGAATCAAACCAGCTTTTGAGCTGTTCGTCGGCGCCAGCGATTTTGGCTACGTGATGATTGACGCCACCCGCATCGACCTTGAAGCCAGCGCCACCGCATACCGTCAGGCGCACGCGGACTGGGCGGCCCGCGTCGCCGATGAAGCGCGCTTTCTGTCCTGCCTCAAGCCCGATCTGGCCCTCACCAACGTCAGCTACCTGCCGCTGGCCGGCGCTGCCGCAGCGGGCATTCCAGCCCTCAGCCTGTGTTCGCTGAACTGGGCGGACCTGTTTGCCCATTTTTTCGGCGGCCAAGCTTGGGCAAAACCCATCCACACCCAAATGCTCGCTGCCTACCGTTCGGCACAGGCGTTTCTCCGGGTTACCCCGGGCATGGCGATGCGTGCGCTGGATAATCTCCAATACATCGACCCGATTGCCGCCTTTGGCACCAAACACGATCTCGGACTGAATGGCGACAAGGCCATCCTCATTGCCATGGGCGGCATTGCCCATCGCCTGCCGGTAGAAAACTGGCCGCGCCTGCCAGGCGTACGCTGGCTTGTTCCCGCTGCCTGGGACTGCCGACATCCGGATGCCGTCAGCAGCGAATCCTTCGGCCTCGGCTTTACCGACTTGCTCTGCTCTGTCGACGCCGTGCTCACCAAGCCCGGCTATGGTACCTTCACCGAAGCAGCCTGCAACGGCGCGCCGGTCATTTTTCAGCGACGCGAAGACTGGCCAGAGCAGGATTGCCTGATCGAGTGGCTGAAGAACAACGGTCGTTGTATCGAAATCGAGGCGACAGCGCTGGACCGCGGGCAGCTTTCGTCAGCCATAGACGGCGTCATAAACCAGGCGTCTTCACCCAGACCTGCAGCAGATGGCATTGCCCAAGCAGCTCGTTCCATTCTCAGCATGCAGGCGCACAATTTTTTACCTGACAATCGCCCTTAAACACCCCATTTTGCACGGGATTTGGCACAATCCGGCATGCTCGAAATCTGTCCTCTGCCCCACCCGACCAGCCGCCTTTGCGGCCCCGAAACACCCGACCTTATCCGCGATGAAATCCTGGCCGATCTTTTCGAAGCCACGGCAGCGCGAACCCCGGAAAATATTGCGCTGATCTTCGCCGAGCGCGAGCTCAGCTATGGCGAACTGAACGCCGCTACCGACCGTGTCGCTTCGCGCCTGATCGCCGATGGCGTGCGCCCCGGCCAGATTGTCGGCCTCTGGCTACCGCGTGGTATCGACCTGCTCGTCATGCAACTCGGCATTGCCAAAACGGGCGCTGCCTGGCTGCCTTTTGACGCTGACACCCCCGTCGACCGCATCAAGGTCTGCCTCGATGACGCCGACAGTGCCGGCCTTGTCACCGTTGCCAATATCGACGATCTCGGCCGCCGTTGCTGGCTGGCCGACGACCTGCAAGCCGACCACCCCGGCCCGCTCAATCGCCGCCAGAATACGCGCCCCAACGACCCGGCCTACGTCATCTATACCTCCGGCTCGACTGGCAAGCCCAAGGGCATCCTGATCAATCAAGGCGCCATCTGTCACTTCCTGCGCAGCGAAAACGCCGTTCTCGGCATCGGCGCGCACGACCGGGTTTATCAGGGCTTTTCCGTCGCCTTCGACATGTCCTTCGAGGAAATCTGGATCAGCTACCTGGTCGGCGCCACGCTCTGGCTGGCCCCCAAGGAAGTCGCCACCGACCCCGAAGCCTTGCCGATTGCGCTGATCGACAACCGGGTCACCATCCTGCATGCCGTACCGACCTTGCTCGCATTGTTCACCTGCGACGTTCCCGGCCTGCGCCTGATCAACCTCGGCGGCGAAGCCTGCCCGCAGGCCATCGTCGAGCGCTGGGCCCGCCCCGGCCGCCAGGTCTTTAATACCTACGGTCCGACCGAAGCCACCGTCTCGGCCAGCCTGGCCGAATTGCATCCGGGCCAAGCGGTCACCATTGGCCGTCCCTTGCCCAACTACGGCCTGTTGGTCATCGATGCTGCGGTCGAAAACGGTCTGCGTCTGTTGCCACAAGGCGAGACCGGCGAACTGTGCATCACCGGCCCCGGCGTCGCCGCCGGTTATCTCGGTCGCCCGGATCTGACCGCCGAAAAATTCCTCGACAACCCGTGGGCAGCCAACGAGCACGAAAGCCGCCTCTATCGTACTGGCGACCTTGCCCGCATCGATGAAGCCGGGCAGATCCACTGCCTCGGCCGTACCGATGATCAGGTCAAGATTCGCGGCTTCCGCGTTGAACTGGGCGAGATCGAAGCCGCCCTGACCCGCCAGCCCGGCGTCGGCACGGCAGCCGTGATCCTGCGTCAGGATGACGGCATCGAGCGCCTGGTCGCGTACCTCATCGTCGACGATACAGAAACCACGACTGGCCCGGCGCTGCGGGCCACGCTGGCAACCTCCCTGCCGCCCTACATGGTGCCTTCGCATGTCGAGATGCTGGAGGTCATGCCGCGCCTGACCTCGGGCAAGATCGACCGCAAAGCCCTGCGCGCCCGCCCGCTGGAACCTCCCGCTGGCGCCCCCGGCGACTCGGACACCCCGGAAACCCCGGCCGAGGAAATCCTCTTCGCCGCACTGGCCCGCCTATTTCCCGGCCAAGCAATCAAGCGCGAGGCGGATTTCTTCGCTGACCTTGGCGGCCACTCCCTGTTTGCTGCCCGCCTCGCCTCCACGCTGCGTCAGGAAGCTCGCTTTGCCGGCTTTTCGGTCCGCGACATCTACGTCCACCGTCGCATCGGCCTGATTGCCAATGCCCTGTCCGCCACCATCGAAGTCGCCATCGATGCCAGCGCCACCGAATGGACCCCGCCCCCGGCCAGCCGCCGCTGGCTGTGCGGCCTTGCCCAGGCCTGCGTCCTGCCGCCGCTGGTCGGCATGCGCATGGGCCAGTGGCTGGCGCCGTTTTTCACCTATCACTACTTCACCGGCGACCCCGGTGACTCAATCGCTGTCGCCGTGGCGGTTTCGGTGGGCGTCTTTCTCCTCGCCACCGTGCTCAGTTTCCTGTTCGCGATTGTCGGCAAATGGTTGATTGCCGGTCGCCTGAAGCCAGGCAGCTATCCGCTGTGGGGCCTGACCTACTTCCGCTGGTGGTGCGCTGACCGCCTGATCGAGGGCGCTCCGGTCTATATGCTGAGCAGTTCACCGCTCAATGTCTGGTGGTTGCGTGCGCTTGGCGCCCGAATCGGCAACGAGGCCATCATCGGCAACGTCACGCTGCGCGCTCATGATCTGCTGCGTATCGGTGATGGCGCCAGCATTGGCAATGCGGTCAATCTTGAAAATGCCCGCGTTGAACGCGGTCAGCTGCACCTCGGCAACATCACGCTGGAAGATCATGTCTGCATTGGCTCGTATTCAGTGGTTGAAGGGAATACGACCATCCGCAACTACGGCCATCTGGAAGGGCAATCCGCCCTGAGCGAAGGACAGGAAATCCCACCTGGCCGGATCTGGCTGGGGTCGCCGGCGCTTGATATCGGCGAATTCGATCCCGCATCCATCCCGCCGAGGCCCGAAGTTTCTGAAACCCGCCTCGCCCGCGAAGGGCTGTTTTACGTGCTGGGCATGCTCGCAACCGCCGCGCTGTTTTTCATGCCGGTATTTCCCAGCTTCATGCTGGTCGACTGGCTCGACCCGGCACCCAACAGCCTGCCCGTTCCCTTGCAGTTGCTGAAGTATTTCCTGCTGGCGTTCCCCGGAACTGCTGCCCTTATTTTCGGCACCATCCTGAGCTCTGCCATGTTGCGCTGGACGCTCCTGCCACGACTCGAAGCGGGCAGCTGGCCGGTTCATAGTCGCATCTATTGCAGCCGCTGGCTGGTCAACCAGATCCAGGAATCCAGCCTGAACATTTTGCATGGCATCTACGCGACGGTGTACGCACCCTTCTGGTACCGCCTGCTGGGTGCTAAAGTTGGCCGCGATGCAGAAATTTCGACAGCGCAAGGGCTGGTTCCCGACCTGTTGACGCTGGGCGACGAGACCTTCATTGCCGATGCCGTCATGCTCGGCGACGAGGAAATCGATGGCGGCTGGATGACCCTGAAACCCACCGTGGTTTCGCGCCGCAGCTTTGTCGGCAATGGCGCCTTCATCCCGGATGGCACCATTCTGCCCGAAAACGTCCTGATCGGCGTCCAGTCACGCGCCCCGGCCAATGACCGGATGCAGCCGGGTGATACCTGGCTCGGATCGCCACCGATCAACCTGCCAGCTCGCGAGCAGACCGCCGGCTACCCGGAGGAACTGACCTTCCGCCCCTCCAAGAAGCGCCGACTGGGGCGAGCACTGGTCGAAGCCTTCCGCATCATTTCACCCCATGCGCTGGTGATCGCTGTCGGCTACTCGGTTGTGCTTCATGTCATTCCGCTGGCCGAAGCGGGCCTTTGGCAACAGGTCTTTGCCGCCCTGACGCTGGCCGGCGTATTTTTTGCCACCGGCACCCTGCTCTTCGTTGGTATCTTCAAATGGCTGAGCATCGGGCGTTACATCAAATTTTCGGTGCCGATGTGGACACCCTTCGTGTGGACGTCGGAAGCGATCACCAGTCTTTATGTCGGTATGGCGGTACCTAATTTCATGCGCTATCTGCGCGGTACGCCGTGGATGCCGATTGCGCTCAATCTGCTGGGGTGCCGCATTGGGCGCGGGGTTTATCTCGACACCACCGATGTCACGGAATTCGACTGCGTCCACATCGGCGACTACAGCGAACTGAACGCGCTGGCCTGCCCGCAAACCCATCTCTTCGAAGACCGCGTCATGAAGATTGACCGGGTCACCATCGGCAAACGGGTTTATATTGGGCCGCGAACCACGGTCTTGTATGGCGCCGTCGTCGGTGACAATGTCCGTCTCGGTGCACTTTCGCTGGTCATGAAAGGCGAAAGCCTGCCGGCCGGATCACGTTGGCATGGTTGTCCGGCTGCCCCTGCCAGCCGTTGAAATGATGGATAGGCCAGCGGCTGTCCAGCGCTGGCCTGCATCATTCGATGCCGAACAAGAACTACTGATTGTCGCGGTCGACACGCCAAATACGCCAATTCGCCAAACTGCCCGCCAGCAGGTCCGTGACGTTCTCCGCGAAATTCTGGGCGAGATCGAACTCATTTCCGAACCTGGGCAGCCGCTACGCATCTCGGGGCAACAGCGCACGTTCGGCATTTCAGTCAGTCATGAAAACGGACTTTCACTACTGGCCATTTGCCGTTCCGGCCAGGTCGGGATCGATCTGCTGCAAGTACCGGAAAATACGAGCTGGCAGGCAGAAATACCGGTGCTGGCCATTGATTATTTAGGCCAGAAAATAGCCCGCCAAATCTCCGAGTTGCCACCCAAAGAACAGCTTGTCCGCTTCGCACAAGCCTGGACCAAACACGAAGCACGGCTCAAATGCCGTGGTCTGGGGCTTGTTGAATGGAATACAGCGCTGGAGAAACACTTGTCGCCCTGCCAGGTCCAGACCTTGATCTTGCCGGCCGGCTACTTGGGCGCCGTGGCCACCCTTAAAGCGGCCGAAAACCCAGTCGCTTGAGTAGTTCCCCTGTTTCGCAAACAGGCAGCCCCATCACGCCGGTGTAGCTGCCTGAAAGATGCTCGACGAACATCCCGGCGCGCCCCTGAATTCCGTAGGCCCCTGCTTTGTCCATCGGCTCGCCACTCATCACGTAGTGGCGAATTTCATCGTCATCAAGGGTACGAAAGCGGACTTCGCTGGTCGACAGCAAATACTCGGTTCGTCCTTGATGATCGACGGCGACGCCAGTCAGCACGCGATGGGTTCGCCCTGACAATCGACGTAAAATGGCTGTCGCATCCAGCATATCGACAGGCTTGCCGATGATCTGGCCATCCAGTTCAAGTGTCGTGTCGGCCGACAGCACCGGTCGCATGGGCAGGCGACGTTCTTCGACGATTTTCAGGCCGTGCATGGCTTTAGCACGAGCCACGCGCTCGACGTAGTCAATGGGCGCCTCGCCCGGTTTGGGGGTTTCATCGGTCTCGCTATCGGCCCGGCTACCATCGCGAAACACGACGGTATCGAAGTCGATGCCAATCTGGTGCAGCAATTCACGACGCCGCGGGCTGCGCGAAGCAAGGTAGAGACGCATCATCCCTCCCGATGATATGGATGGTTTTTCAGGACACTGACGGCACGATACAACTGTTCGCACAATAGCAGGCGAGCCATGCCGTGTGGAAGCGTCAAACTGGACAAACGCAGCTTGTCATCGGCTTCCTGCTTGAACGCTTCGTCCAGCCCGTCGGCGCCGCCGATCAGCAAGACCACATCGCGGCCATCCTGCATCCAGACCTCCAGCCGTTTGGCCAGCTTGAGCGTTGTCAGGTCATCACCCTTTTCGTCGAGCACGACAATCCTGCAACTGCCCGGCAAGGCATCGCGGAGACGGCCTTTCTCAGCTGCAAGCAGTTGTTCGCGGGTCTTCGAGCCGCGCGGTTCCGGTTTGATCTCGGTCACGCTGGCCGGCAATTCGCGCGGCATGCGTTTCAGGTACTCGGCGCAGCCCTCGTTCACCCAGTCGGGCTGACGATGACCGACGGCGAGTACGGCCAGCTTCATTCTTCCCTGGCCTGCTCCACGGCCTTGCGACGCTGGGCGGGCGTTGCCGACCAGAGTTCCTCAAGGTTGTAGTACTGGCGCACGTTGGCTTGCATGACGTGTACAACGATGTCACCGAGATCGACCAGCACCCATTCGCCACCGTCTTCGCCTTCGGTCGAGACGACCTCGCCGCCGGCTTCCTTGACCTTTTCCTGAACGTTTTGGGCCAGCGATTTGACTTGGCGATTCGAATCGCCGGTCGCAATGACAATGCGATCGAACATCGACGTCAGTTTGCTGGTGTTGATGACTTCGATATCCTTGCCCTTGATGTCTTCGAGGGCGGAAACGATGATTTTTTGTAGCTTGCGGATGTCCATCAGGTACTTTTATAGAGTTGGTGAAGATCAATATAGTCGAGAACGGTGTCTGGCAGCAAATAGCGTGCAGACAAGCCATTGGCCAATAGTTTGCGGATTTGCGTCGCCGAAATGGCCAGCTGGGTCATGGCAAAAGTGATGATTCCGCCAGCTGGTGAGGTTTTCAGGGCGCCGGCATCAGCCAGTGCGCGGTCAAGAAACTCAGTCGCCAATTCATGTGGCAGGCTGCCTGTCTCTACCGGAAAACCAGGACGATGCGACACGGCGACATGGGCCAAGGCAAATATATCGCGCCATCGGTGCCAGCTTGAAAGCCCGGCAAAGGCATCAGCGCCGACCAGAAGAACGAGCGATTGTTCGTCCCCCAGTTCCCGACGCAGTCTTTCCAGCGTATGGATGGTATAGCTCGGCGCCGCAGCCTCGACCTCGCTCGCATCAATTGAAAATCTGGCATTTTTTGCCGTTGACCGCAGCACCATCTCCAAACGTTGCTGCGCCGTTACCTGAGGCGTACCGCGATGCGGCGGCTGCCCGGCGGGAATCCAGCGCACACCGGCCAGCCCGAGATGGTTGATTGATTCCTCCGCCAGCCGCAAGTGGCCGTAATGAACGGGGTCAAACGTGCCACCAAACAGGCCCAGCGGTTGGCTCAAGGCGTCAGACAATTTCGGAAATACCGAAGATGTCGCGGTAGCTGGCGTAGAAGCTGGCAAAAATGGCCGGTGCAATGATCAGCGCCATCGGTACTGTCACGATTGCAGTAATAAAGTTCGCCGCCCCGGGAAGGATCAGCAACAGGGTGCCAAGCAGCACACCGGGCACAATCCCGGCCACCAGTACGATGCCGAAACTGTAAACCAGGAAGGGCCGCCAATTGATCCAGCAGGCGATGAAGCTGAAGAACAATGCCTTGCCGAGCGACAAGCGATGCCACGCGGCAAGCACCGGCGCAAACCAGTAGGCCATCATCACCGGCATCATCATGGCCATCACAAAGAGTGCTGGCAGGACGAAATTCTCGTCCTCGACAGCCGCCCGTTCAACCCGGTTCCCCGCCATCATGAAGCGGAACATGTCGCCGCCATCCAGAAGCGTAGACAACCCGAGGATACCCAAGGTGCAACACAAATAGAGCGCCCCCAAGGCGAGCAATGTTCGGCCATTTTCCTTCATGCTGCCAAACAGGGTTTGTATGCTGGCCGGCTGGCCGCGATCGACATGACGGGCGGCCTGCATCAGGCCGACGGACAGGCCTGGAATGACCAGCGAAGCTGCCAACGCGCCAATAACCGGTAGCACGTTGAGAAAAATGATGGTCAGCCAGTAAGTCACGACCAGCATGCCGAGCACCGGCGGATTACGGCGAAAGATGGCAAAGCCTGTCAAAATCCAGCCCCAACCGGCGGCGGGAGGCAGTGTGTGGGCTCGCATGCTCAGCTACCCACGAAAATATCGCGGTAGGACGCGTAGACCGCCCCCGAAAACACTGGCAGCAGCAATAGCAGCCCCATGCCAACCGGCAGCATCGCAAAGAACAAGGCGACCACCAGAAAAATCCCGAAAATCGCCATTGGCAGAAAATTCTTGGCGCCTGCCGCAAAACTGGCCTTCATGGCATCCAGCGGCTGCATGTCGTGGAAAAAAACCAGCGCGGGGGCAAACCAGGTCGCCATGATCACCGGTACTGACAGCACCAGAACCAATAGACCGGCGAGCATGATGCCGCCGAAGGCGATACCGAAACCGGCCACCTTGCCGGTCACGACGCCACCGAGCACACCGCCACTCACCAGCAAAAATGCGATGAACGCGATACCGAATATGCCGATCGCAAAGAAAACGCCGACCATGACCAGCTGCCCGGCATTATGGCGAAACCCGGCGAACAGGTCCGCAATTTCTGGCTCTTCTCCCACGGCCAGCCGACGGCAAAGCTTGATCATGCCTGCGCCGAAAAGCGGAACCAGCAGGTGTGCAGCAATCTGCCCGAACAAGGGCACGATGGAAATTGCCATCAAGATGACCAGCAACAAGACGGTGCTACCGATCCAGACACCTGGATTGACCAGAAACATGGCCCAACCCTGACGCAGCCAATCAAAGCAGGCACCAGGATCGACTTCACGGCTTTCGCCATTAAATCGTGCCGGCGCCATCGGAAAAGCGGGAGTTTCACTCATGCGCGGATGCTAACGGGGCATTGCTTCCGGAGCAAGGCGAAAACGCGTCAACATCGCCATGAAATGGTCCGGATTCTTGATTGTTACCACTTCTCCCGTCCGCGGCTGGTGCCGAACCTCCAGTCGCAGCAACCAGAAACGCAACGCGGCGGCGCGACGCATGGCTGGCCAGGCCTGAATCTCGGCCTCGCTCAATGCGCGCTGGCCGGCGTAGCCGTCAAACAAGGCCGCCAGGGACGGCGCATCGCCGCACCAGTCGTTGGCAACTACCGCCAAGTCAAAGAGCCAGGCATCTTCGCCGGCAAAGTAGAAATCAAGCACACCGGACAATTGGCCCGATGAATCCCACAGCACATTGTCACGAAACAGGTCGGCGTGAATGATGCCGCGCGGGAGAGCGGCATAGTCCTGCCCGTACTGAAAGCGCAGTTCATCGCTCAGTAGCGCCTGCTCATCCGCCGAAAGCAGCGGCAGCAAGGTCTCGCCGGTCGCCTGCCGCCAGGCAGCACCACACGGATTGGGGAGCGGCCGAGCCATGTCAGCGGCAGCCAGATGCAAGCGCGCCAACATCTTGCCGACAGCCTGGCAGTGCACGACCCCCGGTGTTTCCAAAGCGGTACCGCGCAGGCAGCTCAGTAGCGCCGCAGGCTTGCCGGCCAGCAAACGCCAGCGCCGCCCATCGCCATCGACCAGTGGCTGAGGACACGGAATGCCGCGTTGCGCCAGGTGGTCCTGCAATGCCAGGTAAAAATCCAGTGCCGCGATATCGATCCGCTCAAACAGGGTCAGCACTAAACGGCCACTGCCGGTCGTTACGAAATAATTGGAATTCTGCATACCGGCGGCGATGCCGGCATAGTCAATCAGCTCGCCCAAACCGAAGGGCTGGAGCCAGGCGGCAAGTTCATCCCGCCTGACAGTGGTATAGACAGACAAGACTTACCAGCTGTGAATGACCCACATCGGCGGCTTGACCGCTGGATGGTTGATGTCGGCTTCGATAAAGTTGCCGTCACCCTGGCGATCGACCAGATAGTAGGAAGGACCGACCGCCGGTGTGACCTTGATCATGTAGAGTTTGCCCTTGACGCGGAACTCTTCACGAGTTTCAGTCTCTCGCTTGACGATGGTGACCTGAGGCTCAAGCGCGTCATCGAAGGCCTCCATACCCGGCGGTGGCGGCGGAACAGCCGGCAATGGCTGGAGGTCGCCTTTTTGCGCCCAGACAGGAAGAGCGGCAAGGAGCATAAGGGGAAGAAGGCGGCGCATGATCGAGTCCTCGGTATTGATACCTTGATTTTACAGGTTGAGCAGCATCTCGTGTTCGTTCGGCAAAGGGCCGAAAGGACGAGCTTCGTAATGTTTGAAAATAGCCTCGACGACTTTTTCCGGTTCATCGATCAACTGGATCAGATTCATGTCCTCGGGATCGACCATGCCCTCGGCAACCAGACGCTCCCTGAACCAATCGAGCATCCCTCCCCAGAAGGCAGTGCCGACAAGAATCAAGGGAATTTTTCTCCCTTTGCCGGTCTGGATCAGGGTCAGTGCTTCCATCAGCTCGTCCAGCGTGCCAAATCCGCCCGGCATGACGACATAGGCGCTGGCGAAGCGGACGAACATGTATTTGCGGGCAAAGAAGTGGCGGAAGGTCTGCGAGATATCCTGATACGGGTTGTTTTTCTGCTCGTGCGGCAACTGGATGTTCAGGCCGACCGACGGTGACTTGCCGAAGAAGGCACCTTTGTTGGCGGCCTCCATGATGCCCGGCCCGCCGCCGGAAATGACTGAAAAACCGGAGTCGGACAACAAGCGTGCTATCTGCTCGGTCAGCATGTAGTAAGGGGAATCTGTCCGCACCCGGGCACTGCCGAACATCGTGACAGCCGGCCTGATCGCTGCCAGACGCTCGGTCGCCTCGACGAACTCTGACATAATGCCAAAAATCCGCCATGACTCGCGGGCTGTCGTGCTTTTCAGGATGGCCTCGGTCTCCACGCCCGTCACCAGTTTTTCGCTTTCCGTCACTTCTCATGCCTCTCTTGTTGTTAGTGGACGGTTCGTCCTATCTCTACCGTGCTTTTCATGCCCTGCCCGACCTGCGCAACAAGGCCGGCGAGCCAACGGGTGCCATCTACGGCGTTCTGAACATGCTACGTCGTCTGGAGACCGACTACAAGGCAGAGTACAAGGCTGTCGTCTTCGATGCCAAAGGCAAGACCTTCCGCGACGACTGGTATCCCGAATACAAGGCCCACCGACCACCGATGCCGGATGACCTCGTTCAACAAATTGAACCTCTGCACGCCGCCATCAAGGCTGCCGGCTGGCCGCTGATCATGGTCGACGGCGTCGAGGCTGACGACGTGATCGGCACGCTGGCAACGAATGCCACGGTCGACGGGATAAATACGCTGATTTCCACCGGTGACAAGGATCTGACACAACTGGTCAGCCCCTCCGTGCGCTGGTACAACACGATGAGCAACGAGCTGCTTGACGAAGCTGGCGTCGAAGCCAAGTTCGGCGTGCCGCCCGAGAAGATCATCGATTACTTGGCGCTGGTTGGCGACACTGTTGATGGCGTGCCCGGCGTCGCCAAATGCGGACCGAAGACGGCGCTCAAATGGCTGGCGCAATACGGCTCGCTCGAAGAAATCGTCGCCCATGCCGAGGAAATCGGCGGCGTCGTCGGCCAGAACCTGCGCGACCACCTCGGCTTCCTGCCGCTCGGCAAAAAGCTGGTCACCGTCGCCTGCGACCTCTCCAACCTGCCGGCGCCGAAGTCGCTGACCACAATGCCGCGCGACGCGGATACCCTGCGCGAGCTGTACATCCGCTACCAGTTCCGCACCTGGCTGGGCGAAATTGACGGCCCGGAAGCGGCGGCAGCGGTTCCGGCACGCGAGGGCTTGAGCGCGACGCCCGTCGCGCCGACCGCCCCCGTCGAGGTCACGTACGAAACCGTGCTCAGCTGGCCGCAATTCGACACATGGCTGGCCAAAATCGACGCCGCCGAACTCACTGCCCTCGACACCGAAACGACCAGCCTCGACTCCTTCGCTGCCCGCATCGTCGGCATTTCGCTGTCGGTGACGCCGGGAGAAGCCTGCTACATCCCCGTCGCCCACACAGCCCCCGGTGTCGCCGACCAACTGCCGCGCGACGAGGTGCTGGAAAAGCTCAAACCCTGGCTTTCCGCGGTCAACCGGAAAAAAGTGCTACAAAACGCAAAGTATGATCAGCACGTTTTTGCCAACCACGGCATCGCGCTGGCCGGCATCGCCCACGACACCATGCTGCAAAGCTACGTCATCGAGTCCGACAAGGGCCACGACCTCGGGCAGCTCTGCACCCGGCACCTGGGGCTGGCCACCGTCGCCTACGAAGACCTGTGCGGCAAGGGTGCCAAGCAGATCAGCTTCGACCAGGTCGACATCGAACGCGCCGCCACCTACTCGGCCGAAGACGCCGATGTCACGTTGCGTGTTCATAACGTCCTGTACCCGCAATTTGCTGACGAACCAGGTTTGAGCCGCATCTACGCTGACATCGAAATGCCGGCCCGCCAAGTCATCTGGCAGATCGAACGCAACGGCATCCTGATCGACGGCGACATTCTCGCCCGCCAGAGCCACGAGATGGGCCAGAAGATCATGGCTCTCGAAGCGCAAGCCTATGAACTGGCCGGCCAGCCCTTCAATCTCGCCTCGCCCAAGCAACTGGCCGACATCCTGTTTGAAAAGCTGGGCCTGCCGGTCAAGAAAAAGACGCCATCCGGCGGTCCGTCGACCGATGAAGAAGTGCTCTCCGAACTCGCCCTCGACTACCCGCTACCCAAGCTGCTGCTCGAACACCGCAGCCTGTCCAAGCTCAAGGGTACCTACACCGACAAGCTGCCGCGCATGGTGAATTCGCAGACAGGGAGAGTGCATACTCACTTCGCTCAAGCTGCGGTTGTAACCGGGCGCTTGGCATCAAGCGACCCCAACCTGCAAAACATCCCGGTGCGCAGCGAGGAAGGCCGAAAAATTCGCACCGCCTTCATCGCGCCACCGGACAGTAGCATCGTCTCGGCCGACTATTCGCAAATCGAATTGCGCATCATGGCGCACCTGTCGGGCGACGAAGGCCTGCTCAACGCCTTCGCCCACGGCGAGGACGTGCACCGGGCGACGGCCGGCGAAATCTTTGGTGTTACGCCGCTCGAAGTCGGCCCCGACCAGCGCCGCGTCGCCAAGAGCATCAACTTCGGCCTGATCTACGGCATGAGCGCCTTCGGACTTGCCCGCCAGCTCGGACTGGAACGCAGCGCGGCACAAACTTACATCGACCGCTACTTTGCCCGCTACCCTGGCGTTGCCCGCTACATGGAAGAAGCCCGGGAAACGGCGCGGCAGAAAGGCTACGTAGAAACCGCTTTCGGGCGCCGACTGTGGTTCCCTGAAATTCGTTCAAGCAATGGCAACCGCCGCCAGGGAGCCGAGCGCGCCGCCATCAATGCACCCATGCAGGGCACGGCCGCCGACCTGATCAAGCTGGCGATGATCGCCGTACAGAACTGGCTGGAAAAATCGGCACTCAAGTCGCGCCTTGTCCTGCAGGTACACGACGAACTACTGCTGGAAGTCCCTGACAACGAGCTGATGGAAATCCGAACCCATCTTCCCCGCCTGATGGCTCAGGTCGCTGAACTCAAGGTGCCGCTCGTTGTTGAAGTCGGCGTCGGCCCCAACTGGGAAGCAGCACACTAGGCGTCACCCTGCCAGCTTTCCCGCTCGGCGGGAAAGCTGGCCGCAATCAGGGATTGCGTTTCAGCGGCCCGCTTTCGGGCATTTTCCAGTTCTGATCCATCTCGAAGCCTTTGGCATAGCGATAAAACGTCTGCTCGAAGTAGGCGAAAGCGATGACAAAGCCCGGCCAGCCATCGAGCGCGCCCAGCTTGAAGACGTAGTGTTTGATGAAGGCCCAGCTGCCATGGGTAAACGCACGCCCCATGCTGCCGGTACGCCCACGCGACGCCAGTTTTTCGGCACCCAGCCGGGAGTAGCGATTGACCTTGTGCACCACCTCATCCAGGTTTTTGAAAGGCAATTGCCAGATGGGCTGCTGAAGATGGCCTTCCGGCAGCTCACTGTGCGAGATGTAGCCCTCATGCACAGGTTCGAGCGTATAGCCCATCTTGCCCCGGCGGAAGAGTTGCGGTTGCCGATAGTTCGGATACCAGCCTGAATGCTTGATCCAGCGCCCCATGAAAAAATTGCGACGCGGCATGAAATAAATGTCGACACTGGCCGGGTCAGCAATAACCTTCAGTATCTCGTCACGCGCCTCCGGCGTACAACGCTCGTCGGCATCCAGGCTGAAGATCCAGTCGTTGGTGCACGCCGCGATGGCTTGATTTCTCAAGTCGCCAAACCCCTTGAACGGAATCTGGATAACGCGTGCGCCAAGCCCTTCGGCAATCTCCACCATGCCATCGGTGCTACCCGAATCCGCAACGATGATTTCATCCGCCCACAGCACGCTATTCACCGCAGCAGCGATCTTCTCCGCTTCGTTGAAGGCGATGATATAGGCCGTGACTTTGGGCATAACGGACATTCCTTTTGTACTTTCCATGAATAAGCTGTCGATCTCAGACAAGGCCGTAGAGCATTAACGTTGCCCCGCGTAGTCAATCAATGCATCGATATTACTGCTGCACAAAATAGGTGCAATTCGTTCCATTTCTTCAACAGGCCAGTCCCACCAAGCTATTTGAAGCAGCTTGGCACGCGTTGATTCGTCAAAGCGCCAGCGTACATGTCGCGCCGGATTCCCCGCCACAATTGAATAAGGCTCGACATCCCTGGTCACCACAGCACCGGCCGAAACAACAGCACCATGTCCAATCGTAACGCCTGAAAGAACGGTACTGTTCATGCACAGCCATACATCATTCCCGATCACCACATCGCCTCGGCTAAACTCGGAATGCGGCATATTCCCGGGCAACATTGCAGAAAACGGGTAAGTCGTCAGCCATTCGACATGATGATGACCACCAAGCAATATCTGGACATTCAATGCGATTGAACAATAAGCACCAATGTAAAGCGTACTGCCTTCATCCCAATCATGAACCTTGGGCAAGCCGTAGCTGCCAATCCCGAATGAATACTTCCCCGGATAATGCAATTTGAATCTGGCTTGCCCCCGATAAAGGGCAGAAATTTTTTTCAGGCGCCTTTCCGCTTGGCGGAATAGAAATTTTTTGATTGCTCTCATACCGTGTCGCGCTGATTCTGACCGGCAGCCGAATAGAGAGCCCAACTAGCCATCAGCAGACTCAAGCCCATCTTGTTGGTGAAAAAAATCTCGCTGAAGCTGAAGACCACGGCAAACCCGAGAAATGCCCAGCGGAAAACATCCCGGCGCGCTGAAATCCCCATCCAGATGCAAGTTGTCACTTGCGCCAACAGCAACATGCCGCCGCCGATCCCCACCGCTTGCGCCCAGTCGTTGTGAAATCCGGGAATACCAAGCATTTCCGGGAGAGGCGTACCAAATGCCGGATGAGTGTCATACAACTGCTTCAGCGAGGTATAACCCGGGCCAAACACGGGATGATCCAGCAAAGTCAGGTAAGCAATACGGAAGAATTCAAGCCGAATGCCAATGGAAGTCGGCTTGAATTCCGGATCATTGAAGTAGCTTCGAATTTCCTGAAAAATCAGGGCTACCCTTGCGTACATCGGCTCATAGAGCAGACAAAAAGCAACCAGGGCCGTCGTCATGGCTATGGCAGCAATCAAGCCCCTGCGCCAATCTCTGGCCTTCAAGACGAACAATATAATCATCACCACCAAGGCACCCAACGCCCCTCGCGAGCCGCTCAACAAGGTGGCGACAACACCCAAAACAGCGGCGGTCAATAGAAACGCATTCAGCGAACGGGACTGATCCCCTGTCCTGCCAAAAAAAACATGAAGGCAACACAATACCGCCATCCATATCGCAAACTGACCAAAACGATTTTCATAGGTTCCACCCCATGCGCGCTCTCTGCCCAGACCATAGACCTCGATCATTGCGACCGCACAATAGGTCATGGCAGCAATACCTGCGGCAATTGCAAGATGGCGATAGCTGATCCCTAACTCCCGCGCGCCGACAAACAGCAGCGCACACCAGAGCACGCGCGTCGGCGGGTTCATATCTGCCGGTAGATACGCATGCCAGATTTGAGCAAAAGTCCATCCCAGGGCAAAAGGCAAAAACGGCAGCGAAAAGCGCCAAGCCGAGAGCAGGAGGCCTCTCAACTCGTTGCGCGGTGTTTGCACCAGCATCAGCAGACCGACGGGGGCGGCGAGAACGCTCAGATAGCGCGCCCCACCACCAAAAGGCAACCACTTGATTGCCATGATCGGGTAGCACAGCAGGACACATAGTCCGGCAAGTCGCAACATTCCCTGAGCAGAACGATCACGCAGCATCGATCACCTGTTTCTGATCCACCGTGCGTTCCAACTGACGCCAGATGGCATCGAGCACCGGCTGAACGGGAATGTTCGACAGATAGCGCTCGTCGGTCGAAGTATCAACATCATTCGGCGCAATCAACGGGCCGTAGTCGGCGGCATGTATCACCTCGGCACAATCGCTCCAGGGCCGCCAGATATGAACGTGCGTGGGCCCGAACAGCGCAACGATAGGGACGGCTAGCGCCGCCGCCATATGCATGGGTACCGAATCCACGCCAATAAACAACGCCGATCCGGCAATGGCTGCGGCAAGTGCAGGCAGCGTCAATTGCCCGGCCAGTGAAACCACCTTGGGGTCATTCACTCGGCGGAGCAAGCCGCCCACAAGATCTAATTCGCGTTGGTCCGGGGCTGACGTCAGAACAACTTGCCAACCTGATGCTGCCAATGCGGAAATCACTTCAGCAAAGCGATCATCCTCCCAGCACTTGAAAAACCACCGTGAAGTCGGATGAACCAGAATGTAGCGTCCGGCCACGCCCGCATCATCCAGTTTTTGGCGCACCAGAGCAGCATCCTGATTGGAAAACGCCATGGTACAAGGCAGGTTTCGGGTATCGACCGGCACACCCAGCGCTTTCAGCACATCCAGATTTTTCTCGACCATGTGCCCGGCGAAAGTCGGCACGATTCTTTGTGGAAATATTTTTCTCCACAACCAGTAATCGCGCTTCTCAACTTCATAACCAAAGCGCACAGACGCGCCACTGATCGCAGCAGCAAATGCGCCTGACCATTGATCATTGAGATGCAAGACCCAATCGTAATGGCGCTGGCGAATGCCCATCATCAGTTTCACGAACGCGGTGACCCGACCTAATCCGCGACCAGCCTGCTTACCTCGCGGCAAGGGCCAGACACAGGTCAGCTCCGGATTGGCCACAAGCATGGGTAGCGTTTCGGCAAACACCAGTGCATCCACCTCCACACCTGGGAAATGGCGCTTCAAGGCAGTAAATATCGGTGTTGTCAGCAAGACATCGCCGTGGTTTTGCAAGCGGATAACCAATACGCGCTTGGGCGGGGGAAATGCGGATGCAATCATAAACTCGTCGGTTACCGGGCGGCTCTCATGGTTGGCCGGATGATACACTTTCCGCGCCTTTTCGCCGACGCGAGCGCCCGACACCGGTTGCCGCAAGTATTACAGATCACACCACCGACATGACCTCGTTACCAGGCTTCAATCTGATTTTTCACTCCATTCGTCCGGGCGGCGGCATGGAACGGCATGTACTTGATCTGATTTCTTATGCTGCTGCGCAAAATATCCCGGCTCGGGTCATCACCCGAAAACTGGCATGGCCGGGAACACTGCCGACTGGCGTCGATTTCATCGTCATCCGCGACCGAACACCATTTTCTCGTGTCAATACCTACCTTTTCGAACGCCATGCGCTATCCAAATGCCGGATGGACTGGCCATGCATTGCAATTTCACGGGTGCCCGGTGCGCACATGGCCATCGTTGGCGGAACCCACCTTGGCCACTTGCTCGATCGCGGCAAAAAACGCATCGGCTTTTTCGATCGCGCCACCATTGCTCGCGAGAAAGCGCTCTATCACGATGCGAAAAGAATCATCTCCCATTCGGCCAAGGTCTCAGGGGAAATCGTTGAGCACTACGACATCGCCCCCGGCAAGATCACCACGCTCTACCCGCCCGTAGATACCGAAAAATTTTCTCTCGCCGCACGGTCTGGAAGAATCCGGACACGCCAGGCGATTGGCATTTCGAGTGACGAACTGATGCTGCTCTTCCCCTCCAACAATCACGCGCTGAAGGGTGCGGATCTTATTCTGGAGGCACTTGCGGATTTCGACCCTCGGGTTCGTCTGGTCGTGGCCGGAAAAACCCCACTCAACGCCCCCAATGTCATCAATCTCGGCTTCCGGCAGGACATGCCCGAACTATACGCTGCCGCCGACGCAGTGATTCTGGCCTCTCATTACGAAGCCTTCGGTTTGGTCGGCCCCGAAGCCATTCTTTGCGGAACGCCCGCCATCTTCTCGACCACCGTTGGGGCGGCTGAAGTGCTTTCGGAAGCGGCTTGCCTACGCTTCGAACGAAACATGCCAGCCCTTCGCACTGTCCTGGGAAAAGCGCTCGAGCGCTTTAATAACGGCACCCTCAGCCTTCTCGACAACCCCGGGCAATATATCCACTATCCGTTTTCTGTCGCCCAGCACTTCGCTACGCTGTTCGAGTTACTGGCAGCCGAGCATTCAAAATGAACCATCCTTCCCACCCCCCAATCACCCTGCTTCTCCTCAGCTACAACCAAGAAGACTACATCGGCGAAGCCATCGCCGGAGCCATTGCGCAGGACTATCCCAATCTGGAAATCGTCATCTCGGACGATGCCTCCAAAGATGCAACTTGGGAGCGAATTAATGCGTCTTTGCATGATTACACCGGGCCGCATCGGATCAAGCTGTTGCGAAATCCGGAAAATCTCGGGATCGGCGGCAATATCGATCAGGCTGTCAGGCAATCAACCGGGGAACTGATCTTCATTGCCGGTGGTGATGATGTCTCGCTACCAGCACGCGTCAGTACCATGGTCAGCGTCTGGGTTGGGCACGAATGCAAACCTGACTTGATTGGTGCTTACCTTTTCGACATGGACCAGTCCGGAAAGATGCTCGGCACCATCCAGATCAGCCAGCTGGAACAATACCAATCACTGGATGACTGGAGCCGCTCGCCCCCTCACGTGATCGGCGCCGCCCAGGCCTGGACGCGCCGCCTGTTCGACCGCTTTGGCGGCATCCCCAAAGGCATCGTCGGCGAGGACATGGTGATGGCGTTTCGTGCCATCGGCAGCGCGTCGGCCGTCACGTTACCGGTACCGTTGGTGAATTACCGGCGTGGTGGCCTCTCCAGCCAGCGAAAATCTCTGAATGCGGCCGCCGTCATCCGCGGCCTGACCAAAAAACTAAACAGTTCGAGGACTGAACTGCGCTGCATGCTGGACGATGCGCGGAAACTCGGTGCCAGCCCGATGACCTTGACAGTGCTGGAACAAAAACTGGACAAGGAAAACTTCATTGAGCACATGTTTGCCGCCGAGAGCCTTGGTAAAAAAATCCGTTTTTGCCGGCAATACACGACCGTTCCCGGTGATTATCGCTTTCGCATCCTGACCTATGCGGCGGCGCCCTGGATGCTGGCGCCGTTCTTCTTCCTCAAGCGTCTGCGCTACCGACTAGCAGGTCGCTTGTAATCGTCTCGCGCTGCAAGCGCTGCAGTCGCGCATACACACCATCCAGTGCCAGCAATTCGGCGTGGCGACCGCGCTCGACGATGCGTCCCTGATCAAGCACGACGATCAAGTCGGCGCGCTCGATGGTTGATAAGCGGTGCGCAATGACAATGGTGGTCCGCCCCTGAATCAGCGTATCCAGTGCGCCTTGAATCTGCCGTTCCGACTCTGTATCCAGTGCCGATGTCGCTTCATCAAGAATCAGGATCGGCGCGTTTTTGAGGAAGGCTCGGGCAATGGCAAGGCGTTGCCGCTGACCACCCGACAGCTTGACGCCATTTTCGCCCACCTCGGTGTCCAGCCCCTTGTCCATCTGGCTGATGAATTCCCAGGCGTTGGCCGCCTTGGCCGCGGCGATGATTTGCGCTTCATCGGCATGCCCGGAAATCCCGTAGGCAATATTGGCGCGCACGGTGTCGTTGAACAGCACGACATCCTGGCTGACCAGCGCGATATTGGCGCGCAAGCTTTCCAGCTTCAGTTCTTCCAGATGATGTCCATCGAGCACCAGACGCCCCGAACTCAGGTGATAAAAACGCGGGATCAGCGCCGCCATTGAAGTCTTGCCGCTCCCCGACGGGCCGACCAAGGCCACGGTCTGGCCCGGCAGGATTTCCAGATTGACATCCTCAAGGGCTGGGCGCGGCGCACCGTGGTAGGTGAAGCCAACCTGCTCGAAACGCAAATGGCCGGTTGATCGCGGCAGTTCGACACGCCCGTTGTCATCTTCCGGAATTTCATCGAGCACCTGAAACACGCTTTCAGCCGCTGCCAAGCCGCGCTGCAACGGGTTGCTGACATCAGTCAGCCGCTTGACCGGCGCCAGCAACATCAGCAGGGCCGTGATGAATGAAAGAAACTCACCAACGGTCGTGCCGCCGGGGCCAGCCGATTGGCGCAAGGCCAGATAGGTAATGATCGCCACCGAAGTCGATGCAGCCACCTGCGTCAATGGCACCGTTGCCGCCGCTGCGGCAGCCTCCCGCATCGTTGCCCGGCGGTAAACGTTGGTCGCCTCGTCGAAACGGGCTGCTTCGTATTTCTGGCCGCCGAAGATCTTGACGACTTTGTGCGCGCCCACGGCTTCTTCGAGAATGTGGGTAATCAAGCCCATGGCCGAGTAACCGGAACGGCTCGCCGCGCGCAGTCGCTTGCTGAAAACCTTGATGACACCCAGGATGACCGGGCCGACCGTCAGTGCAATCAGCGTCAGTTTCCAGTCCAGATACAGCAGGAAGCCGAGCAGGCCGAGAATGGTCAGCGAATCGCGAATGACCGTGGTCAGCACCCCGGTCGCAGCCTGGGTGACATTGGTCACGTCATAAGCCACCTTGGAAATCAGCACGCCGGTCGACTGGTCGTCGTAAAACCCCGTCGGCAGACTCAGCAGGCGCCTGAACATGGCCTGCCGCAGGTCCAGCACCACCCGCGCCGCCACCCAGGCCATCGAATAGCCACTCATGTAAGTCGAAATGCCGCGGAAAACAAAAATCGCGATCATCGCGGCCGGGATTAGGACAATATCCCGCTCATCCTTGGCCACGAAACCGCTGTCGAGCAGGTGCTTCATCAAGGCCGGGAACAGCGGCTCGGTGGATGCCGTACACACCATGCCAAGCACGCCCAGTGCGAAAATCCGCCAATGCGGCTGCACCCAGGTCAGCAGGCGACGATAGATGAGCCGGTTGGAGTACGCAGAGGTCGAAGTTTGGGTCACAGGGTTCTGTCGTCGGAAACGAAAGTCGACATTCTACCGATTCACGCGAATCACGACGGACGAGTCGGCAGACAACGCAACCGTCGTCACCGCGGCATAGTCGAAATTCAGCGCCAGACATTGTGCTGCGGGCAAGCCCTGCCAATGCGCCAGCAACATCCGGATCACCCCGGCATGGGTGACGATCACCGCCTCAGGCACGTCCAGCCCGGCAACAAAATCCAGCGCCCGTCTTTGCAAAGCGGTGGGCGACTCGCCACCGGGCGGCGCATACCCCGTGACGTCGTCCGCCCAAGCATCAAGTTCGTGGCGCGGAATGTCATGCCATGTGCGGCCTTCCCATTCGCCAAAATTCATCTCTGCCAGCCGCGCATCGACAATCGGCTGCGGATGCAGTTGTTCGGCCAGTTGCCGGCAGCGCAGCAGCGGACTGCTCCACACCGGCAAGTCGGGCGGCAATTCAGCGCGCAGACGCACCAAATCGGAATTTTCGATTTTGGCCAAAATATCCAGTTGACCGTAGCAGATGCCCGCTTCGATCTGCGGCTTGGGATGGCGGATCAGGTGGAGGCGCATACAGTCACTCACCCGCGCCGCTCATCCGCCAGATCAAACATTGGTTGTTCGACGGCATTTCCCTTTGCTCGACCAGTGCCAGTCCTACCTGCCGGGCCAGCGCATCAAGGTCTGCCACATCACGCACGCCCTGATGCGGCGCCGTTTCTCTCAGCATACGATCAAAGCGCGCGTTGCTTTCGCTGGTGTGGCGACCATCGACCATGAAGGGGCCGTAGATGAAGAGCAGGCCGCCCGGGAGCAGCACGTCGGGCAGGCCGGCAAACAAGGCTTCGACCGCCGGCCAGGACATGATGTGCAAGGTGTTGGCGCTGTAGATCGCGTCGTAGCGAGCGCCAGGCCATGGGCCGAGAACGTCGAATTCGAGAGGCGGCATGGCATTGGGCAGCGCCGCCTCGTCCAGCCAGGCGCGGATGCCGGGCAGGAAATCCGGCCGGTCGGCGGTTTGCCAGATGAGGTGCGGCAGTTGGGCGCAGAAATGGATGGCGTGCTGACCGGTGCCGCTGCCAATTTCCAGCACTTGCCGACGATCGGCGAAAACCTCGCGCAGCACGGCGAGGATGGGGTCGCGGTTCTTTTCAGTGGAGGGGGCGTAGGGTTTTTCCATGCTCGGTGCGCTCTGACAATGCCACCAGCTTAACGGCAAATCGGCTGTCGAACACCTTCCGAAGCCCCGACAAAATTTTCGATTTCGGGCATTTTTTCCGGTTGACCGCGGAAATGCCTCGTTTGGCATCCGCTGACTCACGCAATCAAAACTTCAGCGCCAGCCCAAGGTAGAAAGCGATTTCGGCCAGTTGCTGCACCGCGCCCAGGCAGTCGCCGGTGTAACCGCCCAGCCAGCGGCGGCATTTGGCGGCGAGCCAGAAGGTGGCCACCACCGCCAGCGCGACGGCCGGCAAGCGCTGTTGAGGGTCCAGCAACAGCAAGGGCAAGGCGGCGAAAAACAGCGCGCAGACAAGCGACCCGATGCCGAGCCGGGTAGCCACCGGTCGGGCTTTGCTGGCCTCGTCATCGCGGGCGTAATCCATCGTCGCCATCAAACTCACAGCACAGCCACGCGAAACGGCATGGCCGGCGACCAGCGCCGCCAGCACCTGACCGGCCGGCAGCGCGGCCAGCAAGGCGAATTTGCCAAGCAGGGCAAGCACGATGGCAATCACACCGTAGCTGCCCACCCGCGAGTCCTTCATGATGGTCAGGATTTTCGCCTTGTCCCAGCCGCCGCCCAGACCGTCAGCGGTATCGCCCAAACCATCCTCGTGAAAGGCGCCGGTCAGGGCAATGGTGGCGACCATGGCGAGCACCACCGCCACGGACTGCGGCCAGACGTACTGAGCCAGCCAGAACACCAGCCCGCCCAAGCCGCCGACCAGCAGGCCGATGGCCGGCAGATAGCGCGCCGCCCGGCTCAGGCCGTCAGCCGAGTAACCGACCCAGCCCGGCACCGGCAAGCGGGTAAAGTAGCCGATGGCGGCGAAGAAGGCGGCCAGCTCGCGGCGGATCATGCCTTGTCAGAAACCCCGGCTGACTCGAAGCTGGCCATTTCGTTGAGGAAATTCACCGAGGCCAGCACCAGCGGATACGCCAGCGCCGCGCCTGTGCCTTCACCGAGACGCAGGCCAAGATCGAGCAGCGGCTCTGCCTCAAGCGCCTGCAATTGTGCTGAATGACCCGGCTCCGCGGAGCGGTGGCAAAACACGCAGTAGTCGGTGAGCGCCGGGGCCAATTGCGCCGCGGTCAAGGCGGCCGAGCCGACGATGAAGCCATCGATGAGCAGCGTCATTTTCTGTTCGGCGGCACCGAGCATCGCACCGACCATCATGGCAATCTCGAACCCACCAAATTCGGCCAGCACCGCCAGCGGGTCGTTGCTGCCGCCCGCGGCGCGATAACGCTTGAGCGCCGTTTCGAGCAGCACTTGCTTGCGCGCCAGCCCGGCATCGTCCAGCCCGGTGCCGCGTCCGATGCACTCGGCGAGCGGCGTGCCGGTCAGGCAATGGGTGATCAGCGAAGCAGCTGCCGTGTTGCCGATGCCCATTTCGCCAAAGCCGACGAGATTGCAACCGTTGGCCGACAGGTTGCGGCAGATCTCCACCCCGCGCTCGATTGCTGCAACGCACTGTTCGGCGGTCATTGCCGACTCTTCGATGTAATTGGCCGTGCCGGGCGCCACCTTGGCGTTGATCAGCCCGGCCCGCTTACCGAAATCATGAGCCACGCCGGCATCGATGATGGCCAGATGCAGTTCATTCTGCCGCGCAAAGACGTTGATCGCCGCGCCGCCGGCCAGAAAGTTCTCGACCATCTGCCAGGTCACATCCTGCGGATAGGCCGAGACGCCAGCCTTGGCTGCGCCGTGGTCGCCGGCGAAGACCAACAGGTGTGGCTGATCGAACGCCGGATCGAGACGTTGCTGGATCAGGCCGATCTGGATCGCCGTGCGTTCGAGCAAACCGAGGGCGCCGAGCGGCTTGGTCTTACGGTCAACCCTATTTTTCAGCGAATTTTCAATTGCCCGGTCCGGGGCGGTGATCTGAAACGAATGCATCCGATTCTCCAAAAGAAAAAGGGCCTCGCGACGAGGTCTGGCGAATTCGCCAAAACGCTGCCGCGAAACCCTGTCCACAGGCTTCCCAAGAGGATTCGACACGTCTTCTGGCTCTCGGATCAGCCGGCTCGCTGCGCCTTCCCGGTTTTCACCAGTGGCCTGTTGCAGCATCCGTCCCCGATTACAGCGGCGGGCCCGCCCCGGCATTGAGTTGCCTCGCACCGGGTTCCGTTACGTCGAATCGGGGCGAATTATCCGGCTTGCTCGTTCGGTGCGCAATCACCTAAAGTGCAGCCCATGAAAGAACTGATCCTCGGCGGCGCCCGCTCGGGCAAGAGCCAGCTGGCCGAACAGCGTGCCCTCGCCTCCGGCCTGACCGTCGTCTACCTCGCCACGGCGCAAGCGCTTGATGGCGAAATGGCACGCCGCGTCGCCCATCACCGTGAACGGCGCCCGGCCGACTGGGGCTGCGTCGAGGAAACCCTGCACCTCGCCGCCCGCCTGCGCGAACTGGCAGCGCCGGATACCTGTGTGCTGGTCGACTGCCTGACCCTCTGGCTCTCCAACCTGCTCTTTGCCGGCAAGGCAGCGGCCCAGGCCGAAGCTGGTGAAGCCATCGCCTGCCCACTGTTCCGCGACGAAACCACCGCCCTGATCGAACTGCTGCCGCAACTCCCCGGCCACATCATTCTGGTGTCCAACGAAGTCGGCTGGGGCATCGTCCCCATGCATCCAGTGTCGCGCCTCTTTGCCGATGAACAGGGACGCATCAATCAGCGCGTTGCCGGCGTCTGCGATCAGGTCACGCTGGTGGCCGCCGGACTGCCGCTAAGCCTGAAGCACGCTGCCGTTTAGGCTGCATTGTGCTAGCCTGAAAGTCCACCCGGCACGTTCAGGAGAACGTTATGCCCCTTTTTTCCCGCCTCACCGCCTTGTGCCAGGTTCTTGCCAAGCACGCTCCCCTTCCCGTCCGCATCAGCCGACCGGACGATGCCCCCGGGCTTTACATTTGGCCGTGGCGCATCGAGGAAGATACACGGGTACGCAGTTCGCGCCTGCCGGGCGATGACCCCTTGCTGCGCGTACCGCCGCCGGTCATCCATTTTCTGGTGCTGTCGAGCACCAGCCTGGATGGCGAAACCGTCGGCGCTCTGGAATCAGCCCGCCTGGCCCTGCTCGAAACTCCCGTCTTTGAGGCCGGCAGCGGCCGGGTCAGCGTCGTTCCGGCGACGATGACGAACAGCGAACTGACCGACTTATTTACCGCCGCCCAGATTCCGTTGCGCCTCAGTCTCGCCTACACGCTGCGCTCTACCGCCTGAAAGGATATGCTTCGAAAAAACACGTAGGGGACAAAGCATGCAGAGACTGCTGGACATCCTGGCCTCCGGCGTTCATGACGCCAAGAACCAGCTATTCATCGCCGAGTCGATGATTGCCGCCAGCGAAGCGGCACATGGGATTTCGATGGGGGAAGCCCGCTACGCCATCGAAGCGGCGGCCAACCGCCTGTCACGCACGCTGACTGCTTACCACCTGCTACGTGACGATGCCACGGCCGCCATCACGCCATCCATTGTCAGCGACCTCTGCGACGAAGTCATGCTGGCCCAAAAGAAACATCTGGCCGTCCGCAACATCACCCTCTCCGCTGCATGCAGCGTTTTCGACGAATGGCCGCTCGACCGCGACCTGATCACCGACATGCTCAACAACGCTGTCCAGAACGCCGGCCGTTACGCTCGCCAGAGCGTTCGCCTGAGCGCCACGACTGACGATGGCTGGCTCAGCTTGATCGTTGAAGACGACGGCCCCGGCTTTGCCACATTGCCCCCGGATTGCGGCACCGGCCTGATGGTGGCTGAGCGCCTGGCCAGCCTGCATACTCGCCGCGAACGGCACGGCAGCCTGACCCTGACCAACGACAGCGCCCTGGGTGGCGCCCGTTTCGAACTCCGGTTGCCATAATGGCCGACTACAGCAAGAAGCGCTTCCTCGTCATCGACGACCAACCGCAGGCGCGCGATGCGCTGCGCACCATTGCCCAGCAAGTCGGGGCCTTTGCGGTCGAGTTCGCCACCAATTACCAGGATGCAATCTTCCGCATCCGCAACAACACGCCCGACATCATCCTCTGCGACTACATGCTGGGCGAAGGCCGTTCCGGTCAGCAGATGCTGGAAGAACTGCGCCGTTTCAGCCTGCTGCCCGATGAAACCATCTTCATGATGGTGACGGGCGAACAGTCTTACGAGCAGGTCGTTTCCGCCGTTGAGCTGATCCCTGACGACTACATCATCAAACCGTTTTCGCCGGACAAACTGCTGCTCCGCCTCGACCGGATTGTTGCCAAGAAGCTATTCTTCGCCGGCTACTACAAGGAAAAGCGCAAGCAGGAATACGCCAATGCCCTGGCCATTCTCGAAGCGTCGCGCGACAGTGAGGCCGGGCGCCCCTATCGCTTTGAAATCCTGCGCCAGCGGGCCGAGGTGTTTCTTGCCAGCGGCGATGTACAAGCGGCCGAAGCCGCCTACCGAAACATCCTCGACAACTACGAGTTCCCGTGGGCACGCGCCGGCGTCGCGCGCTCGCTGCACAAGCAGAATCGCCTGCAGGAGGCACGTGCCGAAATCGACCGGGTGGTTGCCAGCACACCGCACTTTTTCGATGCCGGCGACCTCAAGGCCAGCATCTGCATGGCCCAGGGCGAACACGCCGAAGCTCAGCAGATCCTTGACGACATCGCCAAAAAAACCCCGCGCAACTACCTGCGCAAGCGGCTGCTCGCCGAGGCCGCCACGCTGAACGGCGACACGGAAACAGCGCGGGCCGCGATGAGCGACGTCATCGCCAACGACACCATGCCGGGCGCAATATCGACTGAAGACCGCCTCGCCGCGGCGCGCAGTCATGTCAATGCCGGCGACAAGATCACGGCGGAAAAAGTCCTGCTCGGCATGCGCGAGGCCGAGGTCCAAAAAATGGCGCTCTCCGAACAGGCCAGCTTCGCCGCGCTACTTGCCATCAGCTCGGAAGAAAAAGGCAAGCCGCGTTTTTCCGGCCTGCGGCCCATCATGCTGTGTACCGACTTCGATGCCACGCATCGCGTGGACATCATGCGTGCTGCCCTAGGCCTCAATGACAAAGAGCTGGCCGACCTGCAGGCCGAGCATTTGATGGCCGGTCCCGACGCCAAGAAAGTGTTCGGCACGCTGCGCGCGCAATATGCACTGCACGGCCGGGAAAAGGACCTGCGGGAAATCCAGCGTCAGGTCGCGCTCAAGCGCATCAAGCATGAGGACGCTCCGCCAACCAGCGACGCTGAAGCATAAGAAACGCCGCGCTCAAATGGCCGGATGGCGCGGCAGCAGCACATCCATTTTTCCCCAATCCAGCGCGGCCTCAACCGAATCGGCCAGACGATCCAGATCGGCCTCGCGGCGGGCAGCAAAATCAATCTGCGCGCTCTCCGTCATGCCCGCCCAGGCGAGCAAGGCCGTCAAGGCATCGGGATGATCAAACACGCCATGGCAGTAAGTGGCGAAAATCTGGCCGTCGGCTGAAATCGCCCCATCGTGGTGGCCATCGGCCAGCTCCACGGCGCTCTGCGTCAGACCCTCTCCCCGCGTCACACCGAGATGAATTTCGTAACCGGTCATTGCAGGACGGCCCGGTAGCGATAAGTGACCACTCACATTGCGCAACTGCTTCTCGGCTTCCAGCGTCGTTTCAACGTCCAGCACACCCAGCCCCGGCGTACTACCTGACTGCCCTTCCAGCCCCTGCGGGTCGTGGATCAGCCGGCCCAGCATCTGATAGCCACCGCACAGACCGACCACCTTGCCACCGTAGCGCAGATGTTTCTGAATCGCCGTCGCCCAGCCTTTTTCGCGCAACCAGCCGATGTCCGCGCGTACGGCTTTGGAACCGGGCAGCACGATCAAGTCAGCCGCCGGCGGCGTTTCGCCCGGACCGATCCAGCGGAAATCGACTTCCGGGTGCAGGCGCAGCGGGTCGAGGTCATTGTGATTGGAAACCCGCGGATAGGCCGGCGCAATAACTTTCAATTTCGCCTGTTTTTTCCCGTCGACCGCAGCAGTCGCAATCGCGTCTTCAGCATCCAGCATCAGGCCGTGCAGATAAGGCAAAACGCCGAGCACCGGCTTGCCGGTGCGTTCCTCTAGCCAGCTCAGGCCGGATTCGAGCAGCGCAATGTCGCCACGAAACCGGTTGATCACAAAACCCTTCACCCGCGCCTGCTCGGTTGGCGACAGCAATGCCAGCGTGCCGACCAGATGGGCGAAAACCCCGCCCCGATCGATGTCGGCCACGATGATCACCGGGCAATCCACCGCCTCGGCAAAACCCATGTTGGCGATGTCGCGATCACGCAAATTGATCTCGGCCGGCGACCCTGCACCCTCAACCACCACGCACTCGTAAGCCGCCGTCAGCCGCCCCCACGATTCCAGCACCGCCCCCATCGCCCGCGGCTTGTAGTCGTGATAAGCCTTGGCATCGAGATCGAAAGCCACCTTGCCGTGAATGACCACCTGCGCCTTCTTGTCCGTCGTCGGCTTCAGCAGCACCGGATTGAAATCAGTATGCGCCGGCAGGCCACAAGCCAATGCCTGCAACGCCTGCGCCCGGCCGATCTCGCCACCATCCACCGTCACTGCCGAATTCAGCGCCATGTTCTGCGGCTTGAACGGCGCGACATTGACACCACGGCGCTTGAGAATGCGACACAGCGCAGCGACCAGCGTGGACTTGCCGGCATCGGACGTGGTGCCTTGCACCATAAGGGCAGAACAACTCATGGATCAACCGAGGAGAAAAAAGGCAATTATCCCGCAAAGCCACGCCCACCGTCCCTGCAACCGGATGGACACAACATCGGGGCGGCCTTATGCTGACATGCTTATTGAACATTCATCTGGGTTATTGGACGTTTTTAACATCTACTACTCATGGAGAAATTAATAAATGGGCCTGCACGTACACTCCTTGAGTAACATTCCCAAAAGCGAAAACCGTGACTATCTGATCTATCTCTTGGAATATGGTTGGCATGAGCCGCTTGCTGAAGCCCTAAATGGCAACTTCTTCAAGATGGCTGGCATTGCAGCCCAAAATAGAGCGGTAGTGATAAAGGGTACCGAGCTAGCCCATTTTGAAAACGAAGTGTTCTCTTGGCACCAGATAAATAACGAGCATGGAGAAGACATTCTTCCTGCCGTGCTTATTACAAATGCTCATCCGTCTTACTTTATGGAAAACAACCACGGATACAGCCGGAAAAGTGGCCTGTACCGTGAGTCATTGGATGGTGAGCTAAAACTCATCCTAATACCGCTGAAGAAATTTTGTTCGAATACATCCGAAGTCGTCTCGCTGATCGAAAAACTTTTTGCTGACATTGAGGCCGGGAAGGATCTCTCGGAATTCAAAATCGCAAAAGAAGCACAGAAGGGTATCGGTTCAGCAATTGTCGACGCGCTAATTCTTGAACCCAATATCTCGGGCGTGGGTTTCAGTTTCAAAAAGTTTGGCAATTTCTTCAGCAAAACCAGATAACTTGGTGCTCAACCTCCCTCCATTCGGTCGCTGGTCACTTGTGAATAAGCCGCGTAGCAACGATTAGCTTCGCGTTAATCCCATCCCTCGCCCCGCCACCTCCTGTTATCCTCTCATATTCATATCTTCCGGTGCCGTTTGGTCATGCCAAACGGAGAATCGGGAAGGCGGTGTGATTCCGCCACGTGCCCAACGCTGTAAGGAGGACGGGCGATGCGGTTGCCACTGGTGAAAGCCGGGAAGGCGCATCGTTCGGTTGATGCCAAGTCAGAAGACCGGCCGGGAGATCGTTGAAGGCTGCATGGACCGCAGCTGTTGTTTTTCCAGAAGGGGAATCCATGGAAAACCCGTCCGCGCCACAGGCGCAAGCTTTTTCCGATGCCGACCGGGCAGCGGTGTATCAGGCCATTTTCAGTCGCCGCGATGTGCGCGGCCAGTTTTTGCCCAACCCGGTGTCCGATGATTTGCTGAGCCGCGTGCTGATGGCGGCACATCATGCGCCGTCGGTTGGTTTCATGCAGCCGTGGAATTTTTTGCTGGTCCGTTCCGCTGTGGTCAAGCAACGCGTTCACGCGGTGTTTGCCGAGGCCAACGCGGAAGCGGCGCAGATGTTTCCCGATGAGAAGCGCGATATTTACAGCAAGCTGAAGTTGCAGGGCATTCTCGATGCGCCGATCAATCTGTGCATTACCTGCGACCGCTCGCGCAGCGGCCCGGTGGTGCTCGGCCGCACGCACATGCCGACCATGGATTTGTATTCCAGCGTGTGTGCCGTGCAGAACTTGTGGCTGGCCGCGCGCGCCGAAGGGCTGGGCGTTGGCTGGGTGAGCATCTTTCACGAGAAGGCGTTGCAGGATGCGCTGGGCATTCCGCACCACATCGTGCCCATCGCGTATTTGTGCATCGGTTATGTCAGCCATTTCAACAACAAACCGGAGCTGGAAAAGGCCGGCTGGCTGCCGCGCCTCCCGGTCAACGACCTCGTGTATTTCGAGCAATGGGGAAATTCTGATTTTGGCGAAAATTCCGGGTTGACCGCAGCATTGGCTGACATGCAGGCCAATATTCAGGAACGCGGCGTTTTCCCGAAATGAACCCCGGTTTTGACGCCTTTGCCATGCCGCTGGCGGCGCTGTGCGCCGTGCTGCTCGACCGCCTGCTCGGGGAAGTGCCGCGCTTTCATCCGCTGGTCGGTTTCGGCCATGTGGCGACAGGGATCGAGGCCAAGCTGAATCGCCGTTCGCTGGCGGGTGGCATCATCGCCTGGCTGCTCGCCGTCGGGCCGTGGGTGGTGCTGGCTTTCTGGCTACGCTCGCTGGCGTCTTTTGCGGTCGACGTTGTGCTGCTCTATTTCGCGCTCGGTGCGCAAAGCCTGTGCGAACACGCCGAAGCCATCGCCAGGCCATTGCGTGAAGGGCGTCTGGAAGAAGCCCGGCAACGCGTTGGCTATGTGGTCTCCCGCGAAACATCTGGGCTTGATGAATCAGGCATCGCCAAAGCCGGGGTCGAGTCAGTGCTGGAAAACGGCAACGATGCCATCTTCGGCACGCTGTTCTGGTTCGCCCTGCTCGGTGGCCCCGGGGCCGTGCTGTTCCGCCTCGCCAACACGCTGGACGCGATGTGGGGCTACCGTACCGAACGTTTCAATCTGTTCGGCCGCTTTGCCGCGCGGCTTGACGATGCGCTGAACTGGGTTCCGGCCCGCCTGACCGCCCTGACCTACGCGCTGCTTGGCCGCACGCGCAATGCCTTGGCCTGCTGGCACACACAGGCGCCGGGCTGGGACAGCCCGAACGCCGGGCCGGTCATGTCGTCAGGCGCCGGCAGCCTCGGCGTGCTGCTCGGCGGCGCGGCAATTTATCATGGCCGGGAAGAAATTCGCCCGCCGTTGGGTGCCGGCCCCGCCCCGGTGGCCGCCGACCTTGGCCGGGCCATTACCTTGATCCAGCGCAGCTTGTGGCTGTGGCTGGCCTGCCTTTTCTTGATTGGATACCTGCATGCTTGAACACGGCGGCCGCCTGCGTGAAGCCGCGGCCCATTACAACATTGCGCTGGACAACTGGCTGGACCTGTCTACCGGCATCAACCCCGAGCCGTGGCCGGTACCGCCGCTGCCGGCCAGCGTCTGGCAGCGCCTGCCGGAAAGCAACGATGGCCTCGAAGCGGCTGCCGCTGCCTATTTCGGCAATACCAACCTGCTGCCGGTGGCCGGTTCGCAAGCGGCCATTCAGTGGCTGCCCACCCTGCTGCCGCGTGCCGTCGTCGCCTGCATTTCGCCGATCTACAGCGAGCATCCACAAGCCTGGCAGCGGGCGGGACACAAGATGCGCTTTCTGCAGAACGCCATGCTGCCACGCGCGCTGGCCGTGGCGACGCCCTACGTGCTGCTGTGCAATCCGAACAATCCGACCGGCGACCGCCATCCGCACGACATCGTGGTCGACGCCGCCCGCCAGCTCAAAAAGCGCGGCGGCTGGCTGATCATCGACGAAGCGTTCATGGACCCGACGCCGGAAGACAGCCTGACCCCGCTGGCCGGAACTGATGAGGCGCCCAACCTGATCGTGTTGCGCTCGATTGGCAAGTTCTTCGGGCTGGCCGGGGCGCGGGTCGGATTTGTCTTTGCCGCGCCGGATATTCTGGCGCGCATGAACGAAGCGATGGGACCGTGGACAGTCAGCGGGCCGGCCCGCGAAGTCGCCCGCCTGGCGCTGCAGGATACCGACTGGCAAGCCACCGCCCGCCCCCGCCTGCAAGCCGCCAGCGAACGCCTGCACCAGTTGCTGGCGCCGCTCGGCGAGGTCAAATCGACGGCGCTGTTTGCCACGTTGACCTCTGCCCGCTCCGGCGAACTGCATGAAGCCCTCGCCCAACGCGGCATCCTGACCCGTCATTTCGACCAGCAACCACTACTGCGCTTCGGCCTGCCCGGCAACGAAGCCGGCTGGCAGCGGCTGGCCGACGCGCTCACTGCCTGGAGAACAATTTGAAATTTGGTCTTTTTTCTCGGTTGACCGTGGGACTCGCCCTCGGCGCGGCCGCACACCTCGCCCATGCCGACCTGGTCATCAAGGATGACACCGGTCAGGAAGTCCGCCTCAAGGGGCCGGCCAAACGCATCATCACCCTCGCCCCGCACGCCGCCGAAAGCCTGTTTGCCGCTGGCGCCGGCGACAAATTGGTGGGCACCGTCGATTACAGTGACTACCCGCCCGAAGCGAAAAAACTGCCACGCGTCGGTGGCTATTCGCGCATTGATCTGGAGGCGGTGGCCGCCTTGAAGCCGGATCTCGTCATTGCGTGGGAAAGCGGCAACAACATGACGCAGGTCGACAAGCTGAAGGCGCTCGGCCTGACGGTTTACGTCTCGCAACCAAACACCATCGAAAACATCGCCAATCAGCTCGAAAAAATAGGCCAGCTGGCTGGCACTGAAGTAACCGCCAACGCGGCTGCCGAGCGTTTCCGCAAGCGACTCGAAACCATTCGCGAGGCCAATGCCGGCAAGCCCAAGGTGCGCGTCTTTTATCAAATCTGGACTTCGCCGCTGATGACCGTCGGCGGCCCGCAGATCATCAGCAGCGCCATCGAGCTATGCGGCGGCGAGAACGTCTTCGGCCAGCTCAAGCAGATGGCACCGAACGTGACGGTTGAAGCCGTACTTGAAGCCGACCCGGAAGCCATTATCGCCACCGGCATGGGCGATGCCAAACCGGAGTGGTTGCATGACTGGGACAAATGGACGCGGATGACCGCCGTCAAACGCAACAATCTTTTTCACATCAACCCGGACATCATGCAGCGCCATACGCCGCGCATCCTTGACGGCACCGAGAAACTTTGCGCCCATCTCGATGTCGCAAGAAGCCACCGACCGAGCCCATAAACCATGCCACGCCTGCCCCAACGTATTGTCTGCCTAACCACCGAAACCGTCGAAGTGCTCTACGCGCTCGGCGAACAGGACCGCATCGTCGGCATCTCCGGCTACACCGTGCGCCCGCCCGAAGCCCGCAAGGAAAAGCCCAAGGTTTTCGCCTTCATCAGCGGCGACATCGACAAGATTCTCGCCACCCGGCCGGATCTGGTGCTGACCTTCTCGGACATGCAGTGCGAGATCTCCCGCGACCTGATCAAGGCCGGCGTGCCGGTCTACGCCTTCAACATGCGCAGCGTCGATGACATTCTCGGCATGATCGAGACGGTCGGCCGACTGGTGGGGGCCGAAGCCAAGGCGCTGGACATCGTCGCCGGGCTGGAAGCCGAGATCGAAAATACCCGCGCCATCGCGGCCGAACGCTTCGCTCGCACCGGCAAGAAGCCGCGCGTTTATTTCGAGGAATGGGACGAGCCGCTGATCAGCGGTATCCGCTGGGCCTCGGAGCTGATCGAGATCGCCGGCGGCGAGGATGTCTTCGCCGAACGGTCCCGTTCGCCGCTGGCCAAGGATCGGCGGCCAACGCCGGAAGAAGTCATTGCCCGAGCTCCGGACATCATCATCGGCTCCTGGTGCGGCAAGCACTTCCGCCCCGAGCGCGTCGCGGCCCGACCGGGCTGGGAAGCCATTCCCGCGGTCAACCGGAAAAAAATGCATGAAATCAAATCGGCCATCATCCTGACCCCCGGGCCGGTCGCCATCAGCGAAGGCCTGCCGCTCCTGCTCGACATTTTTGATCTGTGAGAAGGTCAGGCGTGGCGCACCCCCTATAATCGTTGGTCAACCTTGAGGATTTCGCCATGAAGATCGCCGCGCCACTGCTTGCCTTGACACTGTGCACCATCACCCACACCACCTTCGCGGCTGACGATAGCACTGCTGCCGTTGAGGCCATGGGCCGTCTCAACGGCATTGCCCTCGCCTGCCAGCAACCGGCCTTGGTTTCTCGCGCCCGCAATGCCGTAATCACTATCGCGCCGAAGACGCGCGGCTTTGGCGAAGTTTTCGAAAACGCCACCAACGCAGCCTATCTTGAACAAGGCCAGGGTGGCACTTGCCCCGATGCCGCCGCCTTGGCCAGCAACATCACAGCCGCGGAAAAACGTATGCAAGCGAGTTTTGCCAACGTTCAATGACCCGCCTCTTCACCATTTTCATTGGCCTGCTCTTTGGCGTATCGGCGTTCGCCCAGTCATCACAATCCCTGGAACTGTTGAGTCAGGCCGACCGGGGAATCATCCCGCGTTATCTGCTGCAGGACCCTAACGGGCGCTCAATCACCAGCGAAGATTTCAACGGCCGCTTTCAACTTATCTCCTTTGGCTACACTTATTGCCCGGACATCTGCCCGACCACGCTGGTCGAAATGGCAGAAATCCTCAAGCTACTTGGTGACAAGGCTGCTCGCATCCAGGCAATATTTATTTCAGTCGACCCCGAGCGCGATTCGGGCAAGGTCCTGAAGACCTATACGGAGTTCTTCGATGCCCGCATTCTTGGTTTGACAGCCTCGCCAGCGCTGGTCCGCCGCGCTGCGGACAACTTCAAAATCCGCTACGCGAAGGTGCAGGCTCCCGGTGCCGATCCGGCGCATTATGCAGTCGATCACTCAGCCGGCATGATATTGCTTGGCCCTGACGGCAGTTTCATCCAGAAATTCGCCTTCGCCACACCCGTCGTCGAAATTACCAGGCAAATCGAGGCATACGTCGATAATCATTGAAGATCGCAACTTCTGCATTGCTTTGGCATAGTTGCTGGGGCAATATGCGGACAATGTTACAACTGTGCCGCCTTGCACTCACGTTACTGCTCATCCTTGCCGTGCCGGCATGGGGGAGTTCTATTGCCGTTGTCATCAGCGAGCAGGGGGGCATGTACACCGAGTTTTCCGGTCTGCTTGAAGAGGGACTGGCGGGCACGAATTGGACAGTGTCCAGCACCATCCCGGCTGAAAACCTAGCCCGCATTCCCGGTCAGCCCGACCTGATTGTGACCGTAGGCAGTGACGCGCTGCGAAAGGCACTGGGCAAAGCCGACAGCACACCTGTGCTTGCCACGCTGCTCCCCAAGCAAAACTATGAAAAGATCATGGCTGAGTTTCGCCGCCATCCGGGACGCGTCACCGCCATCTATCTTGACCAGCCGGCGGCCCGCCAAGCTGCTTTCGTGAATTTTCTGCTCCCTGGCCAGAAGCGTGCCGGCATGCTTTTCAGCAGTGAAACGAAAAATACGGCCAGCCAGTATCGCCTTGCTTTCGGTAATGCCGGCATCAAACTCGATGGCGAAGACATCGATTCGGACAACATGCTGTTACCTGCGCTCAATGCCCTGCTTGGTCGCGTCAACTACCTGGTCGCCATACCCGACAGTACGATCTATCGCCGCGACAATATCAAGACTATCCTGATCACCGCCTTTCGCTACCAGCGTCCGGTGATCGCTTACTCGCCCTCATTCGTGAACGCGGGTGCGCTTGCCGCGCTACACACAACACCGGCCCAGATCGCCCGCCAGACAGCTGATGCGATTATCAATCATGGCACCAGCCTGCAGGCACCGACCGGACCGAACCAGTTTGCCATCGCTATCAACAGCAATGTAGCCCAATCACTCAATTTGAACGTTCCTGACGAAGCAACAATAAGGCGCGCCATGCTAGGCGACAAGGAAGCCCGATGAATCGTCTTACTCTCCGTCATCGCTTGCTGATGCTGACGCTGCTCCCCAGCGCGCTGATCGCCATTGTGTTGGTGGCCTATTTCACCTTCACCGGCATCAGAACACTGGAAGGCGAGCTGCGCGCCAAAGGCTTGGCGACCGTCCGTTACCTGGCGCCGATCAGCGAATACGGCATCATTGCCGGCCAGGTTGAAAGTCTGCACGGACTAGCCCAGGCGACGGTTCAGGAATCCGGCGTCAAGGCGGCAGTGGTCGTCAATCAGAAGGGGCGCACCATCGCGGTCAGCGGTCGTGTATCACTTTCCGCAGAAGAGCTGCGGCGAACCTTGAGCGAACCGGCTCGGGTTGGCGAAACTGATCAATGGGTCGCTTTTGGTGCCCCTGTCAAACGTTCGTTGAACGAGACCGATACCCTTTTTGAGGGGAATGGCGGCGGTAAAACCGTTGCGCCAGAAGTCATTGGCCATATCTTTGTGGAGTTCGACAAAATCGAACTGGCCAACAAACAACGTCAATTGCTGCAACGAGGTCTGGCCATCGTATTGTTGGGCCTGCTGGCGCTTGCCGCACTGGCCATCGCCATGGCAGACAATCTGGCCCGCCCCGTCATGCGACTCGTACATGCTATCAATGGCATGTCTTCGGGCCATCTCGATACGCGAGTGCCTGCCACCTCAAGCGGCGAGCTTGGCGTTCTCGAAAACGGCTTCAATGAAATGGCCACGCGCATCGAGGAAGTTCACCTCTCCATGCAGTCGCGAATCGAAGAGGCCACCGCCCAGCTCGCCTTCCAGGCCCGTCACGATGCATTGACCGGTCTGCTCAATCGCCGCGAGTTCGAGCATCGGCTTGAAAAGGCACTGGCGGGTGTGCAGGCAGGCAGTGACGAATTCGCAGTGCTCTTTATCGACCTCGACCGCTTCAAGCAAGTAAACGACAATTGCGGCTACCTTGCCGGTGACGAATTGCTGCGCCAGATGGCACTCCTCTTTCAAGGTCGCCTGCGGGATGAGGACACGCTTGCCCGCCTTGGTGGCGACGAATTCAGCATCATGCTTGCCAGTTGCAGTGGCCCACGCGCCAATCAAGTCGCCGAGGATATTTGCGGACTTGCAGCGGCCTACCGTTTTATCTGGCAAGACAAGGTCTTCGCCATCGGGGCCAGCATCGGCATTACGACGGTCAACCGGAAAGTTCGCAATATTAATGAAATTCTCGCGGCGGGAGACGCCGCGTGCCACCACGCCAAGCAAAGCGGCCGCAACCGCGTCTGCGAGCAAGAGGCCATGCCCAACCCGGAGCGGCGGCTTGAAACCAGCAACTGGGCTAGCCGCATTGCCAACGCACTGGCCGAGGACAGACTGCTCGTCGAAGCCATGCCGCTACGCGCCCTGCAGCAGTCAACAAGCAATCATGTCGTCGAACTGACTGCCCGGCTCAATGAACCGGGCCAACCGCCGGTCACCCTGGCCGCGCTGAGCGACGCGGCTGAACGTTACGACCTCGCTCCAGCCATTGACCAGCGCTTGATCGATACAGCCATCGCAGCCCAGTTACGCGCGAAACATCACCGTAAAACACTGCATTGCCTGATCCCCATTTCTCGTGCTTCAGTCGGCGACCGGGAAACCATCGATTACATCACACGCAGCCTGTCCAGCAGAAATCTGTCGGGGCATCGACTTTGCTTCATTTTTTCCGAAGATACCTTGACCCATCTGACCAGTCAGGCAATGGAGTTTTCGCGGGAAATGCGCGCGCTCGGCTGTCAGATCGGCCTGGACGATTTTGGCGGAGGGCTTTCTTCATTCACCCATCTGCGCAGCATCTTGCCCAGCTACGTCAAACTCAGCCGCAGCCTGACCCGGGAACTGGGCGGCAATCGTGCCTCTACCGCACTTTTGCGTGCTGTTCAGGAAATCACTGCAGATCAGCATATCCATACCATTGCCGACGGTATCAATGATCTCGACACACTTGAACAACTCAGGAATCTCGGCATCACCTATGCCGAAGGCAAGGCTGTTGCACCCAGCGAACCCTTCGAAGTGTGGCTTGAAGGCGCCGTCATGCGCTCATCCTGATTTTCCGTATCGCGTTGACAATCAAAAATCCAGGCGCAAGCTGACCCACTGGCGACGCTCGACAATACGTCCATCAGACTGGATGGGATCATTCGCTCTTGGCCATTTGTACTCGCTGTGCGCGCCATTCAGGCTCTGGATGGTAAGGGCCAACTCGCCACCCAGCACCCCAACACGGAACGGGTAGCCCAGGCGGGTATCCAGGCGGTGATATTTCAGCGAAACGGTATTGCTCGACCACTGCATGGCCTGTTGTGTGTAACCCATCAGCGAGAACTCAAGACCGAACGGCAACTTCTGAATCCACATCGCCGATGTCGAGCGGCTTGGCATTGAATTGTTCGTGAAATCCGTGATGTTCTGTTGCTTCAACGTCGTCAACTCGGAATTCGGAAGCGCCAGTGCGGACGATAGGAAATCGCTGGTGATCCGCGCGAACGTCTGGTTAAAAATCAGCTGCGTCGACTCGAAAGGTTGCCATTTGAATTGGTATTCAAGGCCGACGATCTGAACATCTTGAATGGGCACGGTTGATCTCGGGATGGTATTGCTGGCTCCCAGATCAACCTTGTACAGACGGTTTGAAACCTTTTCGCTAAAAAGGCGAACATCGAGGCTGGAGCGCCAGTCTCGCCAGTCGCCGAGGTAGCCCACCTCGAACGTGTCAAGCCGCTCGGCGGGCATATCCGGATTACCGAGGTAAACAAATTCGTAGTATGGCCGATAGGGTCCGGCGTTCGGGATCGGGGTTTCCTCATGTCCGCGATAATTCTGGATACTCCCTGTTCTATAGGCGCGGGACAAACCGATACGCACTGTATTTTGGGAGTTAAAGTGGAAATTCGTACTAATCCGGGGCGAAGCGTGCATGCCGGCCATCGAGTCACTCTCGCCGGCAAGACCGAGGTTGCCGGTAAACCAGCGAACCGGTTGCCACTCCAGATTGCCGAAAACACGCCCGACATCCCGCCTAACCGTTCCTTCATTACGCAGTGTCCATTCGGAGCGGAGCGCATCAGCCCGCCAACTGCCGCCCCACACCAGCCGCGCCGTCTCGAAGGCACGCATGCTGTGTTGCAATTCAATTTCGTGCCGACTCCCCTCGTCGCCACTCTGGTTGACATTGATAGGCGCCAAACCGGGCAAGGTCACGGAAAACGCATCATCAGACCGATCAGAAACGAACGAATAGCGTAACTGAATATCTGAATCATTAGACAGGACACGACGCCACACCAATTGCGCATAAGCATCGGTTTGCCGCACCGCCCGAATTGGATTAGTCGGGTCCGGTCGCAGGATACCGCTACCATTCACTTGCAAGCGGCCATTCTGCGTTATGCCCTCAACTTGCCCCACGCTGACTTGCAGACTATCTCTTTCGCTGAGGGCAAAATCCGCGCGGAAATCAAACAACCGTGATCCATAGGAGTCAATCCAGTTATAGCGATTCGTTAATCCATCGTCGTTTTGATACCGATAGGTAAAACGAAAATCACCAATCTCGCCTAACTTGCCACCGGTCCTCAACGTGTAATCACGGACATTCTGGTTGCCGTAACTAGTCGACACCGAAGTCCCGCGCACCAGCGCCGGGTCTACCGTAATAATATTGATCACGCCGAGAAAAGCGTTGCTGCCATAGGAAACTGCGTTAGTCCCGCGCACCACCTCGATACGCTCAATATCTTCCAGGGCCACCGGCAAAGTAGCCCAATTGACACCGCTACCGAATAACGGCGACAACATTGACCGCCCATCGATCAGCACCTGTACCCGCGACGAGTAATCTCCGTCGCCCAACCCGTGGTATGTGGCCCTCGCTGCTTCAGTGTTATTCGGATATGTCTGAAAGCCAGGCACCAGACGGAAAATATCGTTGATATCACGCGCCCCGGAAGCCTTAATCATCTCCCGATCAACCACTGTGACCGCAACAGGTGCATCTGCTAGCCTTTGTGGAAGGCGGCTAACCGAGGCGACAATCGGCAATTCACTGAAATAGGCATCTTCATCTGCCGCGAATGTGGCGCTACTTGAACACGCGCCAGCCAGCGCAACAACGAAAATTGCGCCGGATGCATTTGCTGGACTTTTACTCACAGCCCGGTGTCTCCATTTTTTTCACCTTCGCCCGGTACGGCAAGCGCTCGTTGCCAAGCTTCAGCAAAACAAGGGGACTGCGCGCCAATTTTCACTCCATGCCGATTGGTTGCGACCAGACACAAGGCCAACCCCGCCTGATCAACTAGCGTCACGCCATCCAGATCGATTTCGTCGACCCCCACTCGGGTTAATGCATGCATAAAATCATTACGCAGCGCATTCCCCAGACCACCGGTAATTCGCAATATTTTCTTTCCGGCTAGTTCCCGTACCGACAAAATGGAAGCATTCCCGGAAGCCAGCGCAGCATTGATCGCGTCGTCGATCAGAATCTGGTTTATTGGCCCGGTCTGAAAGCGAACACCAAAGAGGTTGCCGACTCGACTGACAACCGCCGCCGGTACATCAATAACCGGAGACTGGAAAATGCGGAATTCACAACCGATATTCCGGGAAATTTCCAGCGGCATGTCTGTCCGCACCATAAGACCTGCCAGCGAGAGATTCTCGATGACACCTTCCCCTATCGCTCCCCCGTATCCGATTCTGACCGTAGGCAGGATGCCAAAACGAATTCGCTGATGCCGCCGTTGATCCAGCATTGTCGCCAAAACTTTCTAGAGATTTGTTTTCTTGGGATTTTAACAAATCTTCACGTACTCACCATCAAATGCATAAGCAGATCGTTACATTGACTTTTGTCTCCCCGCTCGGTATCGTCTGATGATGCTGGAAATACATCAGCTGCGCCGATTTGAGCTCTGATTGCGGGCGCCTCAAAATACAGCTAAAACGGGAACCACCCAGTTCGCCCGACGAGTTCACGTTTAAGGCCAACTGGGTTTTTGTTTTCAGGAATAGCATGCCAGGACATTCCGTCGGCGTAGTCCAGTCACAACGTGCCCACTTTGATGAGCCGCTTCATTTACGCAGCGGAGGCGTTCTGCCGGCCTACGATCTGGTTTACGAAACCTACGGATCGCTCAATGCGGCAAAATCCAACGCCATCCTTGTCTGCCATGCGCTATCGGGTCATCATCATGTGGCTGGCCACTATGCCGATCAACCTGACAACATCGGCTGGTGGGATAACATCGTCGGCCCCGGTCGTCCTCTGGATACCGACAAATTTTTTATCGTCGGACTGAATAATCTGGGTGGCTGCCACGGCTCGACAGGACCGTCCTCACCCAACCCGGCCACTAACAAACCATGGGGGGCCGACTTCCCTATTGTCGCCGTCAATGACTGGGTTCACGCCCAAGCCAGGCTGGCTGATTTGCTCGGTATCGATTGTTGGGCAGTTGTTATGGGCGGCAGCCTTGGCGGGATGCAAGCCCTACGTTGGAGCATTACCTTCCCGGAACGAGTGCGTAATGCCATCGTAATTGCTGCTGCACCAAAACTATCCGCACAAAATATCGCCTTTAACGACGTTGCCAGGCAAGCCATTCTGACCGACCCTGATTTTCACGGCGGCCATTACTATGAACACGACACGCGTCCTGCGCGCGGCTTGCGCCTGGCACGCATGCTTGGCCACATCACCTACCTGTCAGACGATCAGATGGGTGAAAAATTTGGCAGAGAACTCAGGAACAGTGCGTTTTCGTTTGGCTTCGACGTTGAATTCGAGGTGGAATCGTATTTACGCTACCAAGGTGACAAGTTCGCGGGCTATTTCGATGCCAATACCTATCTTTTGATGACCAAGGCGCTCGACTATTTCGACCCTTCACGCGAAGACAATGGTGATCTCAAAGCGACAATGGCACGCAGCAAGGCGAATTTTCTGATTACCTCATTCACCACTGACTGGCGCTTTACGCCGGCGCGCTCAAAGGAAATTGTCGCAGCCCTGCTCGCCAACGGTCGAAATGTCTCCTACGCGGAAATCGACCTGAATTTTGGCCACGACTCCTTCTTGATGGAAGACGCGCATTATCACGGCGTGATAGATACCTACCTGCGGAATATCAAACCATGACGCACACGCTGGGGCGCCCCGATTTTGACGTCATTTCCGGGTGGATCAAGCCCGGCCACCGTGTACTGGATCTCGGGTGTGGTGATGGCACACTACTTAAACACTTGATAGATACTCGGGGAGTAAAGGGCTGGGGTGTTGAAATCGAAGATGCCAATGTACTGGCCGCAATCAGGAATGGTATCAACGTCATTCAAGGTAATCTGGAACATGGCCTTGATGTATTCGCCGACCAGGCCGTTGACCATGTGGTTCTTTCGCGCACCTTGCAAACTGTGCGTCACACCGAAGGTATCCTGCGCGAAATGCTGCGGGTCGGCCGCGAGGCCGTAGTTTCCTTTCCAAATTTCGCCTACTGGAAAAACTTGCGGTCGGTACTCGGGGGGCGTATGCCAGTTTCCGAAGACCTACCGTACCAATGGTATGACTCTCCCAATGTCCGATTCTTTACGGTACTGGACTTTGAGGCACTTTGTGAAAAGATGGGTTTGATCATCCGCGAACGCAGCGTTCTTGATGAAGAAGGCAACCCGGTCACCGAGGAAGTCAACTTCCTTGGCAGTCTGGCAGTGTATCGACTGACGCAAAACCGCTAATGCCTGCCTGGCTTGCGGCATTGCTCACCCGGAAGATGCTGATCTGCATCTTTACCGGCTTTTCTTCGGGCCTACCCCTATACCTGTTACTTAACCTGCTCCCAGCCTGGCTACGTAGCGAGGGTATAGATCTGAAGATCATCGGCTTTTTCGCTCTGATCCAGTTTCCTTACACCTGGAAATTCCTTTGGTCACCATTACTGGACCGCTTCAGTATCCCCGGTTTTGGCCGGCGCCGTGGCTGGATGCTGGTGACCCAGATCGGCTTGCTGATTACCATCGGCTCCCTCGGCGGATTTGATCCGAAGGAAAGTATCTGGCCTATCCTTTGGCTGGCCGGACTCTTGGCACTGCTGTCCGGAACGCAGGATATCGCGGTTGACGCGTTCAGAAGGGAGATCCTGAACGATAACGAACTGGGACTAGGCAACGCAGTGCACGTAAATGCCTACCGAATTGCCGGTCTGATACCGGGTTCAATGTCTTTAATCCTAGCCGACCGACTGCCATGGAATGAAGTCTTCTGGATTACAGGGGCATTCATGATTCCCGGCATGGTCATGGCCTGGCTGGTCAGCGAACCTCAAATCAGAGGCACCCCGAAGACTCTCCGCCAAGCGGTGACTGAACCCTTCCACGAGTTCATCGGCCGCCAAGGTTGGCGTGGCGCGATGATGGTGCTTGGCTTCATCTTTCTCTACAAACTGGGCGATAGTTTGTGCACCGCATTGGCCACACCTTTTTATCTGGACATGGGCTTCACCAAGACTGACATCGGCCTGATTGCCAAGCACGCGGGGCTGTGGCCGGCCGTAATCGGGGCACTGCTCGGTGGATTGTGGATGGTCAGACTCGGTATAAACCGTGCACTTTGGCTATTCGGCGTAGTGCAACTAGTGTCGATTTTCGGCTTCGCCTGGCTATCCACCCACGGCCATTACGTGAGCATTGGTGCTGGTGAGCGGTTGGCACTAGCCTTTGTCATCGGGCTCGAAGCATTGGGGGTTGGCTTGGGTACAGCAGCCTTCGTTGCCTTCATCGCCCGTTCAACTCACCCTGCTTACACCGCCACCCAGATGGCGCTATTCACCAGCCTGGCTGCAGTACCACGCACCTTCATCAACGCATCTGCAGGATGGCTGGTTGAAACTTTGGGTTGGACAAATTTTTACGGACTGTGCGTAGCACTGGCAGTGCCGGGAATGCTTCTGCTCCTCAAAGTCGCGCCGTGGAATGTAACGGATTCCACCATGAGTCTTCAGCATCGTTAACCGCAGATCTTGCGCTTTCGATGCTATCGCCGATTGACGCCGAATAACGACTTTCGGATAGTTTTCCAGCCACGCCAAAGGAAAAACCCTCGCTGCACCCATTTGGCGGTACGCCGCGGACGGGCTACAACTAAGGCAGCAACGGCAATACCCACTGCTACAGGGTGATGCTTCAGCCAGTCCACACCCTTGAGGACACTATCCCCCCTGGCGAAAGCTGCCTCCAACGGCACTACATGGCGGGCCAAGACACGGCGCTGCTCATCAATGCGAGCCTGCAGCGCGCCATGCCGAGTCGCCAGCTTCAACAGTTTTGGATTCATTCCGACTTGTTGCGATACCGACGCAACTCTGCCATATCGGCTTCCAGTTCAGTCAGGCTTGCCCTGAACATCTTGCTAGGCTGGCCAGCTTGCCGTTTTAGCGACCCGATCAAGAACAAGCCGCCACCAACAAACAGCACAGCAAAGACGCCGAAAATAATGACCCTTTGCTCCCAGAAAGCTGTCGCCAAGCAGAAAATCGCCAAGATAACGCCCACCGCCAGCATGAAAGCTGCACCAACCGCCTTGGACCAGAGCGACATGAGGCGAAGCTTCTCTTCCTCAAACTCTGTAACCAGAAGCTCGACACGCGTCTTGCCTATCGCAATCAGCGTTGCAAGGCTGTTTTTCAGTGCGGCAAAGAGGCCTTCGCGGCCGCCTTCACCACCTGTCGGCTGAGTCATCCGCTTAGCGACGACCGATCAATACACCAAGGGCCAGGCCCAATGCAGCTGCAACGCCCACGGCCTTCCAAGGCTCTTCATGCACGAAATCATCGGTTGCACGAGCCGCAGCCTTGGTTTTGTCGATCAACGCAGCCTCCAAGTCGACGACGCGCTCTTTGGTATCGCGCAAGCGCACACCCAAACGCTCGCGCAGTTCTGTCACTTTTTCACCGGCAGCGCCAGCGGTTGCCTTCAACAATTCTTCGGTGTCGGAAATTACGACCTTCAGATCGGAGACCAGTTTTTCCTTGTGGGCTACAGTCATTTCTTCGGACATTTTCAACCTCGTTGGACAGTTAAGCAGACTTATAGGGTATCCCTATGACGCTTTGAAATCAATTCACATTGGATGAAAAATCGAAGTTGTAATCGATAATCAGCGGAGCATGGTCGGAAAATCGCTGTTCCTTGTAGACATCTGCTTTCACGACTGTCTCGCTAATACCGGGCGTGGCAATCTGATAGTCGATTCGCCACCCCACATTTTTGGCCCATGCCTGGCCACGGTTACTCCACCATGTATAACAGGCGTCAGTAGTTTCAGGATGTAAGCGACGATAGACATCGACCCAACCTTGTTCGGCGAATACGCGACTTAACCATGCACGCTCCTCGGGCAAGAAGCCGGAATTTTTCTGATTGGATTTCCAGTTTTTCAGATCTATTGCCTGATGTGCAATATTCCAGTCTCCACAAAGCACAATTTCTCGCCCTTCAGCACGCAGTGCCAACATCAGGGGGAAAAATATCTCCAGAAAGCGAAATTTGGCCTCCTGACGCTCCGGCGAAGACGAGCCCGAAGGCAGATAAAGGGAAATCACCGACAGATTGCCAAAGTCGGCTCGAATATAGCGTCCTTCGGCATCAAATTCTCCACCATCAAAGCCTTCGATGACCCGATCCGGGGCCTTTCTGCTCCAGATACCAACCCCGCTATATCCTTTTTTCTCTGCGCAATGATAAAAAGCTTGCATGCCATCTGGGCGATGCATTTCCGTAGACATATCGGGCATCTGCGCTTTCAGTTCTTGGAGGCAAACTATGTCCGCCTGCTGAGACACTACCCAAGGCAAGACATTTTTGCTCCAGGCAGAGCGGATACCATTGAGATTCAGGGAGATGATGCGTAACATTGAGTCGTGATCGGCCCGGTTATTCCCGGTCAAATTAAATGGAAAAATATGGATTTTCGTCAGGATTTCATCGAGTTCGCACTCAACTGCCAAGTACTGCGCTTTGGAGAATTCAAGACCAAGGCTGGGCGGCTTTCACCCTATTTCTTTAATGCCGGGCTATTTAACGACGGCAACTCCTTGGGGCGCTTGGCAGAATTCTACGCCAAAGCTGCCGAAGCCGGCGGTGTCCAATTCGACATGCTGTTTGGCCCTGCTTACAAAGGCATACCGTTAGTAGCGGCGATTACCATTGCACTGGCTCAACATGGTCAAAATTTTCCCTTTGCTTTCAATCGCAAGGAAGCGAAAGATCACGGCGAAGGCGGCAACATTGTTGGCGCACCATTGACCGGTCGCGTACTGATTGTTGACGATGTAATTTCTGCGGGCACCTCGGTCCGGGAGTCGGTTGAGTTGATTCGTGCGGCCGGCGCCACGCCTGCAGGTGTTTTGATTGCTTTGGATCGTCAGGAGCGTGGCCAAGGCAACCTCTCAGCGGTGCAGGAAGTCCAGCGCGACTACGGTATTCCTGTCGTTGCCGTGGCAGGACTCAGCGATCTGATGGCATTCCTCACTCACCACCCCGAATTCGCTGTCCATCGCGACGCTGTCACCCGCTATCGGGAACAGTACGGTATCAATGCCTAATTATCTACTTGCCACTCTGCTACTGATATCGCTGGGCCCAGCGCAGGCAGCCGGCGAGTTTTACTGCTGCCAGGATCCTAACAATGGTCGTCGGATATGCGGCGACACACTTCCGGAACAATGTCGCGGACGTGCCTACAGAGTACTCGATAGCGGTGGCAATATTTCCAAGGAAGTAGGGGCGCCGCTAACGGCGGAGCAGAAAGCCGAACAAATTGTCGAAAATCGACGGCGCAAGCAGCTAGAGGACAGTAGCAGAGAGCAGCGGCGGCGTGACCAAGCCTTGCTTGACACCTACGCGACGCCTGAAGACATCGATTTCGCCCAACAAAAAGCCGAAGCGGACGTGAATTTTGCCATCCTGGCCACCATCGCTAGGATCGATGCGGCACGTACCAAGCGCAAGAAATTTGAAGATGAGGCCGAGTTTTACAAGAAAAAGGCACTCCCAACGGGATTGGATCAAGATCTCCGCGCGCTCGAGCATGAGATCAAACTGCAGCAAGACCTGCTCGCCATGAAAAAGCGCGATTTCGAAGCAATCAAGGCGAAATATGATGCTGACCGCCGGCGCTATTTCGAACTGACACGTAAGGCGCCAAACTCAGCGGTCGGCGCCCCACCATCGATTCGCTGATCAGCTGGCCAGCTTCTGTTTCAACAAGTCGTTGACCTGCTGTGGATTGGCCTTGCCCTTGGCCGCCTTCATGACCTGACCCACCAATGCATTGAACGCTTTTTCCTTGCCTGCCTTGAATTCCGCCACATTCGCAGGATTGGCCGCAATCACCTCATCAACCAGCGACTCAATAGCACCGCTATCGGTAATCTGCTTCAGCCCCTGTTTTTCGATGACCTCATCAGCGGTGGCCCCATCACCACTCCACAGGGCATCGAATACTTTCTTCGCAATGTTGTTGGAGATCGTGTTGTCGGCAATGCGTTGAACCAGACCAGCCAATTGCGCGGCTGACACAGGTGAATCTGCAAGATCCCGGCCTTCTTTATTCAAGCGTGCGGCCAAATCAACCATGATCCAGTTGGCACAGGGCTTGGCGTTGGCTTTTCCGGCGATTTCCACGGTCAACTGGAAAAAACTGGCCATTTCTGAATTTGCCGTCAAGCTTGTCGCATCGTATGAGGAAAGTCCCAGATCGCTGACAAAACGCTCGCGCATCTGAGTGGGCAATTCCGGCAAATCAGCCTTGACACGAGCGATCCAGTCGCTCGAAATCACCAGTGGTAGCAAGTCCGGATCCGGGAAATAGCGATAGTCGTGCGCGTCTTCCTTGCTGCGCATCATGCGCGTCTCGCCAGCATCGGGATCGAAGAGCACCGTGGCCTGCTGAATCTTGCGGCCTTCCGAGATTTCGTTGATCTGCCACTGGACCTCGAAGTCGATAGCCTCTTTCAGGAAACGGAACGAGTTTAGATTCTTGATTTCACGGCGGGTACCGAATTCGGCCTGGCCTTTCGGACGAACCGACACATTGGCGTCGCAACGGAAGGAGCCTTCCTGCATGTTGCCATCGCAAATTCCGATCCAGCGAACAAGGGCGTGCAAGGATTTGGCATACGCAACCGCCTCGTCAGACGAGCGCATATCCGGCTCAGAAACGATTTCAAGTAACGGCGTACCGGCCCGATTGAGATCGATGCCGGATTTGCCCTGAAAATCTTCGTGCAGCGACTTGCCAGCATCCTCTTCCAAGTGGGCGCGCGTCAGGCGAACCACTTTCTCGTAAGCCTTGTCACCCTGACCGACCTGCAGCGTGATGTTACCGCCAACAACGACCGGAAGGTCCATCTGGCTGATCTGGTAGCCCTTCGGCAGATCCGGATAAAAGTAGTTCTTGCGGGCAAAGACCGATTTCTGGGCGACTTCGGCGCCAATGGCCAAGCCGAAGCGAATGGCACACTCGACCGCCTTTTTGTTGAGCACCGGCAATACACCGGGCAAGGCGAGGTCCACAGCGCAAGCCTGGGTATTAGGAGCCGCGCCGAATGCCGTCGAGGCACCGGAGAAAATTTTCGAAACCGTCGAGAGTTGCGCATGCGTCTCGATACCAATCACTACTTCCCACTGTTTCATCATTTCATCCGTTTAGAAACAACGCCCTGAATCTGCCTCGACCAAGATTGGCCAAAGATAGCTGAATGCATTTCCTTCGCAGGATTTCGGGCAACTGTTGAAGGCAACTGTCACTTTGGGTCCCTCCTCCCACATGCGCACGAGGCAACCTGAATGCTTTTTATGGCGCAGCAATGCTTGCGGCAGTCTCTCCACCTGGTCAAATTCATTCAGGTTAAAGCGGCATGTGCCGTACCCTTTCATGCTGACCTGCGCATCAAATGTCTTGATCTCGGCCTCCTTGACCAGCAGATCCAGACTGGTTTGCGTACCGATCTCATCCTTGTGCGAACAATGCGAACTCACATTGAGCGGACGCGTCGGCTGCGGCTTCATGTTGCGGCTAGCCAACAGCCGCAGGGTCGATGCCTTCATCTTTGGCATGCCGGACTCTGTCGACGAGCTGGCGCGACCAGACTCCCGCCCTAACTCGGCACCAGGTTGCTTTTCAACCTCGGCACAACCGGCCGCTGCCAAAAAGACAACGAGCAGCAACTGCCGCCACATAGCTATTCGATGGCCGCCCGGCGTAGATGCCAGTCGGTTGCCTGCTGATAGCGGTGCGCCACATTTAGCAACTGCCCTTCGGCAAAATAGTTGCCAATCAATTGCAAGCCGACCGGCAAGCCCCCGATAAAGCCGCAAGGCACTGACATACCCGGCAAACCAGCCAGATTGACAGCGATGGTATAGATGTCGGACAAATACATCTGCACCGGATCGGCTGCCTTTTCGCCAAGCTTGAAGGCCGTGGAAGGCGACGTCGGCCCCATGATCACATCACACTGCCTGAAGGCTTCGACGAAGTCATTGGCAATCAAGCGACGGATGCGCTGTGCCTGCAGGTAATAAGCATCGTAATAGCCGTGCGAGAGCACATAAGCACCAATCAGGATTCGACGCTTGACCTCGGCGCCGAAGCCCTGGGCCCGACTCTTCATGTACATGTCGTCGAGATTGCCGTAATCCGGCGCCCGATAACCATATCGGACACCGTCAAAACGACTCAGATTGGAGCTAGCTTCAGCCGGCGCGATGACATAGTAGGCCGGTACCGAGAGATGAGAATTAGGCAGCGAGACCTCGACCGTCGTTGCACCGAGTCTTTCGTATTCCGCAATGGCAGCACGCACGGCAGCCATCACCTCGGCATCGCAGCCTTCACCAAAAAACTCTTTCGGCAAGCCGATGCGCAGACCATTCAACGGCTTTTCGAGATCGCGGGTGTAATCCTCGACAGGGCGCTCCAAGGACGTCGAATCGCGCTCATCGAAGCCAACCATGGTATTGAGCAACAGCGCACAATCCTCGGCGCTGGCCGCCATCGGGCCACCCTGATCGAGCGATGAAGCAAAGGCGATCATGCCGTAGCGGGACACCACACCATAGGTCGGCTTCAGGCCGGTCAGGTTGCACAGTGCCGCCGGCTGACGAATCGAGCCGCCCGTATCGGTTCCGGTAGCGGCCGGCGCCAGACGCGCAGCCACCGCCGCCGCCGAGCCACCGGAGGAACCACCGGGCACACGTTCGATATCCCAGGGATTACGTACCGGGCCAAAGAATGATGTTTCGTTTGACGAACCCATGGCAAATTCATCCATGTTCGTCTTGCCGAGCGAAACCAGTCCAGCCTCAGCGTGCATTTTGTGGATCACCGTCGCATCGTAGGGCGAGATGAAATTGGCCAACATTTTCGAACCACAGGTCGTCCGCCAGCCTTCGGCACAGAAGATATCCTTCTGTGCGATCGGGATACCGGTGAGCGGCCCCGCTGTTCCGTCAGCAATACGGGCATCGGCAAAAGTTGCCATTTTCAGGCTTTTTTCCCGGTCGACCGTAACAAAGGCATTGAGTGTTGGATTCAGGCGTTCAATGCGGTCGAGAAACAGCGTGGAGAGTTCAACACTGGAAATTTTCTTCGCTGCCAGGGCCTGCGAAAGTTCTTTCAGGCTGGCATTGATCATTCGATCACCTTCGGCACGAGATATAGGCCGGCTTCAACTTCCGGCGCGATTGCCTGATAGGCAGCACAACGGTCGCCTTCTGTCACAGCGTCTTCGCGCAGGCGCTGACTGAGATCCTGAGCATGAGCCATCGGCTCGACACCTTCGGTATCGACCGCCTGCATTTGTTCAATCAACTGAAAAATGCCATTGAGATGGCCTTGGGTGGTCAAAGCTTCGGCATCGCTTGTCTCGATTCTGGCGAGGTGGGCGATGCGCTTAACCTGTTCTAATGTGAGCGACATGGGAGCCAAAGACTTTATTGCAGCGCACAAAGTCTTAAAATGTAAAGCGTTATAAGGTATCATAAAAGTTTTCCCTACCGCACCCCCCCAAGCGGAGTCACAATAGATGTTCGGTTTCCTAAGCAAATATTTCTCAAATGATTTAGCCATCGACCTTGGCACAGCGAATACGCTGATTTACGTTCGCGGACGTTCCATTGTTCTCGATGAACCCTCGGTCGTTGCCATTCGCCTCGAAGGCGGCCCCAATGCCAAAAAAACCATCCAGGCCGTCGGCCGGGAAGCCAAGGACATGCTTGGCAAGGCACCGGGCACCATTACCGTTATTCGCCCGATGAAGGACGGCGTCATCGCCGACTTTACGGTCACCGAGCAAATGCTCAAGCAATTCATCAAGAAGGTGCATGACTCCAAGCTGTTCAGCCCGAGCCCGCGCATCATCATCTGCGTGCCCTCCGGCTCAACCCAGGTTGAACGCCGTGCCATCCGCGAATCCGCGCTCGGCGCCGGTGCCAGCCAGGTCTACCTGATTGAGGAGCCGATGGCTGCCGCAATCGGTGCCGGTCTACCGGTCTCTGAAGCGACGGGCTCGATGGTCGTCGATATTGGTGGTGGCACAACTGAAGTTGGTGTTATCTCGCTCGGCGGCATGGTCTATGCCGGCTCTGTCCGCGTCGGTGGCGACAAGCTCGATGAAGCCATCATCAATTACATCAGTCGCAATTACGGCATGATGATCGGCGAAAACACCGCTGAAAACATCAAGAAGAACATCGGCTCCGCCTTCCCGGGTGCTGAGGTCAAGGAAATGGAAGTCTCCGGCATCAACAAGGCTGAAGGCATCCCGCGCAAGTTCACGATTTCTTCCAACGAAATCCTTGAAGCGCTGACCGACCCACTAAACCAGATCGTTTCTGCCGTCAAATCCGCGCTGGAAAAGACACCGCCCGAACTCGGCGCCGACATTGCCGAAAAGGGCATGGTGCTTACCGGTGGTGGCGCCCTGTTGCGCGACCTCGACCGTCTGCTGATGGAAGAAACCGGCCTGCCAGTCATCGTTGCCGACGAACCTCTGACCTGCGTTGCTCGCGGTTGCGGCATGGCGCTGGAAAAGATGGATAAGCTGGGTAGCATTTTTGCCTCGGACTAAGCATTGACCGCAACAAGCCAGGTTTGAACGATGGCCGGCATGAATCACGCGCCTCCACCGTTTTTTAAGCGAGGGCCAGCACCGCTGGCCCTTCTGACTTTCTACATCGCCGTATCGCTGGCGATATTTGTCGTCGACCTCCGCTTCAAGAGCCTTGAGCTGCTAAGGCAAAGCATTGCGTTAATCGTCGACCCGGTCCAGCGCGTTGCGCAAACACCGGGTAGCCTCGTCGACTACGCAGCCAGCTATCTGCAAGGCATGCGCGCATTGCAGCAGGAAAATGGTGAGTTAAGGCACAATCAGCTCACCACCGCACCGAATTTGCAACGCTTGGCGCAGTTGGAGTCAGAGAACGATCGACTGCGCAAGTTGCTTGCCGTCAAGGAGCGGGAGAAAGCCAGCGGCCAGGTCACCCAGATTCTATACACCGCCCGCGATCCATTTTCGCGCAAGGTCATTGTCGACAAAGGCCAGCAAGCAGGCATTGTCGCCGGACAGCCGGCCATTGATGAAGCAGGTGTTGTCGGGCAGGTGACCCGCGTCTTCCCGTTCTCGGCAGAAATTACGCTGATTACCGACAAAGACCAGATCGTGCCGGTACAAATTGTACGTAGCGGGCAACGCTCGGTTGTCTTCGGGCTGGGCAACGGACAACTGGAATTACGCTATATGCCTGCCAACGCAGACATTCAGGTCGGCGACATATTGGTTACCTCGGGACTGGATGGCGTTTATCTGCCTGGATTCCCTGTGGCCAAGATCGTCAATATTGAACGCGACAGCGCGTACTCTTTCGCTCGAATATTCTGCACGCCCATCGCCGGCGTCGAAAACTTCGGTGAGGTGATGGTTCTTGACCCACGCCAGCCCTTGCCGCCAGCGCCTCCCGCCTCGATCGGTCGCCCGGGTAGTAACGGCGACAAGCCAGCGTTGCGCGGCAAGAAAAAATCCGCAAGCAAGGAAAACTAATGCAACCGACTTTTTCCTCCTCGCGCATCCTGTTACCCGTTCACCCGTGGTTTATTTTCTTCAGCCTGATCGCTGCCGCATTGCTCAACTTCCTGCCTACCGCACACTGGCCAGGGATGCCGGACTGGGTAGCCTTGGTGCTGTGTTTCTGGAGTGTGCGCGAATTTCACAAAGTGGGCATGGGTTGGGGATTCGTGCTGGGTCTCCTGATGGATGTTGCCGACGGTGCCATTCTCGGTCAGCATTGCTTTGCCTATGTACTACTGGCCTACACGGCATCGGCACTATCCCGGCGAATTCTTTGGTTTCCACTGATCCAGCAGGCTTTGCAGATCATGCCACTGTTGTTGGCCACACAACTCCTGCAAGCGTTGATGCGTCTGGCCGTCGGTGCTGACTTTCCGGGCTGGGGCTATTTCATTGGTCCCTTCGTGGCAACCTTGCTATGGATACCCGCGACCTTTATCCTGCTCCTGCCGCAATACCGGCCGGTTGAGCAGGACCCCAACCGCCCGATTTAGGGCGGAGGCGAGCTGTAAGTGGGTAATTTCACTAATCCGGAAGCCGATCTCGACCGTTTTCGCTTCCGCCTGGGCTTTGCGGCAATTTTCGTCCTGCTGGCCTTTTGCCTGCTGCTTGGCCGCTTCGTCTGGTTGCAAGTAATCCATCACGACTTTTACCAGACACGCGCCGAAGACAACCGGATTGCACTGATTCCCATCGTGCCCAACCGCGGAGTAATCACCGACCGCAATGGCGTGGTTCTGGCTCACAATTATTCGGCCTTCACGCTCGAAATCACGCCTTCGCAGGCAGGCAATCTTGAAGCCACCATTGATGCCCTGGGAGAGCTCATCGACATTCAGCCGAAGGACCGCAAGCGCTTCAAGCGCCTGCTGGACGAAGCCAAGAATTTCGAATCGATTCCGATACGTACGCGCCTTAGCGATGGCGAAGTCGCCAAATTTGCCGCACATCGCTATCGTTTCCCCGGCGTTGAGGTCAAGGCGCGTCTGTTCCGCCAATATCCACTGGGCAGCATTGCCTCGCATGCGATTGGTTACATTGGCCGGATTACCGACCGCGATCTGAAATGGATCGAGGACTCCGAAAAACAGGCGAATTACAAAGGTACCGATCACGTTGGAAAGACCGGCCTTGAACAACATTACGAGTTCGAACTGCATGGTGAAACGGGCTATGAGGAAGTCGAAATCGATTCTGGCGGCCGAGCGCTGCGCAGTTTGAAACGAATTCCTCCGGTTTCAGGCAACAATCTGGCATTGACTCTGGATGCCAAGCTGCAGGAGATTACTGAGCAGGCCTTCGGTGATCGAAAAGGGGCACTGGTTGCCATCGACCCGACAACCGGCGGCATCCTTGCCTTGGTTTCTACACCAACCTACGACCCCAATCTCTTCGTCGACGGCATTACACCGGACAATTGGAAAGATCTCAACGAACACCCGAGCAAGCCCATGGTTAACCGGGCGATCAACGGCGCCTATCCACCGGGATCGACTTTCAAGCCATTCATGGCACTGGCCGCGCTGGAAATGGGAAAACGGACAGCCAGTCAGGCCATCAGCGACCCAGGCTATTTTAACTTTGGCAACCACCAGTTCCGCGATGACAAAAAAGGGGGCCATGGCAGCGTCGACATGTACAAGTCCATTGTCCACTCCTGCGACACCTACTACTACATGCTGGCCAACGACATGGGGATCGACAATATCTCCAAGTTCATGGGTTCACTCGGCTTCGGCCAGCGCACCGGCGTCGATCTCGGCAAGGACGACGGTGGCGAATCAAAAGGTGTTTTGCCCTCTCAGGAATGGAAGCGGCAGCGCTTCAAGAAACCCGAGCAGCAAAAATGGTACGCCGGTGAAACCATCTCGATTGGTATTGGCCAAGGCTACAACGCCTATACGCCAATACAGCTCGCCCAGGCCACGGCGACCATCGCCAACAACGGGATCATGTTCCGGCCGCATCTGGTGCATTACCTGGTCGACACCAAAACCGGTGAAAAACGGCCGGTTGAACCGCAGCCAATACGCGATCTACATTTGAAGCAAAGCAATATCGACGTTATTCGTCGGGCCATGGTGGGCGTCAACAAGGAGGGCACAGGCGCACGTGCGTTTGCTGGTGCTGCTTACGAAGCAGCCGGCAAGACCGGAACTGCTCAGGTTTTCTCCCTGAAGGGTGCGCAATACAAGGAGGGCGGCGTCAAGAAGGAGTTGCGCGACCACGCCTTGTTCATCGCCTACGCCCCGGCTGACAAGCCGAAAATCGCCCTCGCCGTGCTGGTCGAAAACGGGGGCTTCGGTGCCCAGTCGGCAGCACCGATAGCACGCATGGTCATGGACTACTACCTGCTCGGTAAGTTGCCGGGTGGCGCAGCAACTGAAGATCCAGCTGCCATTGAGGAGGATCCGCAAGAATGATCGATATTGCCGGCACCCTTCGTCGCGGTTGGCGACAGTTGATCGCCCATATAGATTTTCCGCTTTTTTTCATCACCCTGGCCATCATGGGGGTTGGTCTTGCCACCGTGTATTCCGCCACGTTTGACGGCAACCAACGCGTACTATCGCAACTCGGCAATATGGGCGTGGCAATGACCATCATGTGGTTTGTCTCCCGCTTGCCACCACAAAAGCTGATGAATTTTGCCATTCCGCTTTACATCCTCGGGCTCATTCTGCTCGTCGCTGTATTCGCGTTCGGGATCAAGGTCAATGGCGCAAAGCGCTGGCTACCACTGGGATTTACGCGCATTCAGCCATCCGAAATCATGAAAATTGCCATGCCACTCATGCTTGCCTGGTATTTCCAGAAATATGAAGCGACCTTGAGGTTGAAGCATTACATGGTGGCCGCGCTATTGCTGCTCGTTCCTTTCGCGCTGATTGCCAAGCAACCCGACCTCGGTACGGCGCTACTGGTCGGCTCTGCCGGCTTTTACGTTATCTTTTTCGCCGGACTACCCTGGAAAGTCATTGCCGGGCTGATCGTCGTCGGCGGCTCCGCTGCACCGCTCATCTGGGGCATGATGCATGACTATCAACGCAAACGGATCCTGACATTGATCGACCCGACCACCGACCCACTCGGCGCCGGTTACCACATCATTCAATCGACTATCGCCATCGGCTCCGGGGGAGCCTTCGGCAAGGGCTACCTGAATGGTACCCAGACCCATCTTGAATTCATCCCTGAAAAACATACCGATTTCATCTTTGCCGTTTATTCCGAAGAATGGGGACTGATTGGCAATGTACTGCTTATTTTTCTATACACCCTGCTCATTGGCCGCGGCTTGATCATCGCCTCGGGCGCACCCACGCTATTCTCTCGCCTGCTTGCCGGGGCCATCACGCTGGGCTTCTTCACCTATGCCTTTATCAACATGGGCATGGTCAGCGGCATTCTGCCGGTCGTCGGCGTGCCGCTGCCCTTCATGAGCTATGGTGGCACGGCGCTGGTGACACTTTTCCTCGGTGTCGGTATTCTGATGTCCATCCATACGCACCGGATGCTCGTCAAAAAATGACCTTGCGCATCACCACGCTTGCCCTGACCATTCTGCTGGCTGCTTGTGGCAGCGTACCGCCTGCCCCGATGCAAACGCCTACGGTCGACGGCGAAAAACGTCCGATTTCCAAATCTCCGACACCGACAAAAAAGCCGACCGCCGTGCTAAAACGCGGTGGTGGCTTCTACAAGGATGATGGTCCGGCAGAAGAGATCCCGGAAGGACTGGATGACATCCCTGATGCAGCCCCGAAATGGGAGCCGCTGCACAAGCCAGCGACCAAACCTTACGTGGTACTCGGCAAGGAATACGTACCAAACACCGCAGTAAAACCCTACAAGGCACGCGGCATCGCCAGTTGGTACGGCAAAAAATTCCACGGTCAGAAAACTTCGATCGGCGAACCGTACGACATGTTCGCAATGACTGCGGCCCACCCCACGCTGGCACTGCCTTCCTACGTCCGCGTCACCAACGTCCAGAGCGGCAAGACCGTGGTCGTCCGCGTCATTGACCGCGGCCCCTTCCATGCCGACCGAGTCATTGATCTATCCTATACCGCTGCCTACAAGCTTGGCTTGGTCAATGGCGGCAGCGGTCAGGTCGATGTCGAAGCGATCATCCCCGGCGAGGCGAGCAGTACCAGCTATGCCCAATTATCGCCACCGCCCCGCCCTACGACATCGGACAAGGACGAGATCGAACAACTGTCCAGGCAAATGGCAATTGAGGAGCAACCGCCTCGGGCAGCAGCGAAAATCAGCACGCCGGGCGAAACAGGCGCTATAAAAGGCATTTATCTGCAACTTGGTGCTTTCTCCAGCCAGGACAACGCCGAGAACCTGAAGAATCACCTGTTGCAGGAACTGGACTGGCTCAACGAAAGCATGCGGGTCAATCCCGGCGACGGCATCCATCGCCTTCATCTCGGGCCTTATGCCAGTCGCAGCGACGCGGAACGGGTGGCAGAAAAAATACGAGGGGCGCTGGGCTACCAGCCCACGATCATCACCCGTTGATTGTCAGGCTCCGGTACTGACCGAAGCAACGACCACATTACCCTTGCCCTGATATTCAAGCGAAGTGAAGCTCATCATCTTGGCCATGGCGATACCTCGGCCATTGGGATCGAAAGCTCGGTCCGGATCAAAACCCAGGAATTTGTACCAATCGAATCCATCCCCTTGATCGGAAATCGTAAACACCACAGAACCCGCATTTCGCTCCAGGCGAATCGTCGCAAAACGATCACAATACTGCGGTAGCGCAAGGCGACGGTTGATTTCCCCCTCCCAGTCCCCCTCCCATTTCAGCGATGACTTTTCCTGGTAGGTCACGCCTAGATTCCCGTGCTCGATGGCATTGACCATCAGGTCGGAGAGGCCTGGCGCAACCACATCCGGAACCGGACACATACTGGCCAGAACAGGCACCAGGCTGGTAATGTCATCCATCGTAACAAAGCGGTATTCGACGTTGGAAATCAGCTTCTGCGCATCTTCAAGACGGGCTGCCCTGGTACGCAACTGACTGCGCGCCCGCCTGTCTTCCATCGCTACCCGGACAATTGAAATGAGCGCTTCCGGTTCGTAGGGTTTGGTCAGGTAGTAGTAAGCACCCGCTTCAAGACCTTCTCGCACCTGATCAGGTGACGAGGCTGCAGTCTGCATGATGACCGGGATATCAGCGAAGCGTGTTTCACGCTTCATCCGGCGCAGGAACTCCATGCCATCCAGTTCCGGCATCATCCGATCAAGCACGACCAGCGAAAAATTGCTGTCCGGTGCAATCAGGCTGGCCCACGCGGCCAATGGGTCACTGTGCGTCTCGAGTTCGACGTCTTCCTGCTCCAGAAATTCCTCGATGATGAACAGATTCAACTGCTCATCATCGACAACAAGAACTCGCTCCTTAGTCATTGCTCAACCCTTTTTTGATACCACGAATCATCGATAAAATCATACCTCAAGGATGCTGAGTCAATATCAGGCGAATAAGCATATATTAATGCCGAAAAGGGATGCGTGACCCCGACATGAGCTGACGATTTGACGAGGATCAATGGCTCTCTGGCAGAGCTGGATATACTCCGCCGCTTGATATCAAGGATGTCTCCATGGCCTTCCTTCCCGACCTCGTTTGTCCTGCCGGCAGCCTGCCGGCGCTCAAGGTAGCCATCGACAACGGTGCGGATGCCGTCTATCTCGGCTTCAAGAACGACACCAATGCCCGCAATTTTGCCGGTCTTAATTTCGATGCGAAGACCATGGCTGAAGGTGTCCGTTACGCGCATGCCAAAGGCCGGGAAATCCTGTTGGCAATCAATACCTTTCCGCAGGCCGGCCGGGTGCAGGACTGGCAGAATGCCGTCGATGCCGCGGTCGATCAGGGTGCAGACGCCATTATCCTGGCCGATATCGGCCTGCTCGATTACGCCCGGCAGCGCCACCCGCAACAACGCCTGCATCTATCCGTGCAGGGCTCGGCCACGAGTTACGAAGCCATCAATTTCTGCCAGCGCGAATTCGGCATCCGCCGCGCCGTGTTACCACGCGTTCTGACCCTGGCCCAGGTCGAGCACGTCATCAAGAACACGACCGTTGAAATCGAGGTCTTCGGCTTTGGCAGCCTTTGTGTCATGAACGAGGGGCGCTGCTGGTTGTCATCCTACGCCTGCGGCGAATCCCCCAACACCGTCGGCGCCTGCTCCCCGGCCAAGTACGTCAAGTGGGACAAAAAGCCTGGTGCCATGGAAACGCGTTTGAACGGCATCTTGATTGACTGCTTTGGCGATGACGAGCCGGCCGGTTACCCCACTCTGTGCAAAGGCCGCTTCGAAGTACAGGGCGAGACCTACTACGCGCTGGAAGAGCCAACCAGCCTCAACGTACTGGAAATCCTGCCTGACATCATCAAGATTGGGGTGAAGGCGATCAAGGTTGAAGGACGCCAACGCAGCCCGACCTACGTTGCGCAAGTCACCCGCACCTTGCGCGCCGCGCTCGATGCGTTACGCGACAGTGCTGAGCATTTTTACATCAAGCCAGCCTGGCAATCGGATCTGGCCAAGGTTTCCGAAGGCAGCCAGGCAACGCTGGGGGCCTACAGTCGGCCATGGCGTTAAAGGAACACTCTGGATGAAACTCTCGCTCGGCCCCCTTCTCTATTTCTGGCCCAAGGCTGAAGTGATGGCGTTCTATGCCGAAATGGCAGAGAACCCCGCTCTCGACATCATCTATGTCGGCGAAGTCGTTTGTTCGCGTCGCCAGCAACTTCGGACCACCGACTGGATTTGCCTGGCCCGCGATCTGACCGATGCCGGCAAACAAGTCGTCGTTTCGGCGCAGGCTTTGATCGAATCCGAAAGCGACCTGAAGGCGCTACGTCGCCTGATTGACGATGCTGGTTGCATGCTCGAGGCCAACGATCTTGGCGCCGTCAACCTCGTGCACGGCAAGGATTTCGTCGCCGGTCCGCACCTGAACATCTACAACGAGGCAACACTGGCCTCTTTCGCCCGCTTTGGTCTGAATCGCTGGGTTCCGCCACTGGAGGGCACGCGGGCGATGATCGAGACGCTGCACCGGTGCAAGCCGGCAGGCGTCGAGACTGAAGTCTTCGCATTTGGCAAGATTCCTCTCGCGTTCTCGGCGCGCTGTTTCACGGCACGCCATTACGACCTGAACAAGGATGATTGCCAGTTCAAGTGTCTCGACCATAGCGAAGGCCTGACCTTGAAAACCCGTGAGGGGCAGGATTTCCTGACCATCAATGGCATCCAGACCATGTCTGCGCAGAGCTACAACCTGCTGCATGAAATTCCGGAGATGCTGAAGATGGGTATCGATATCGTCCGCATCAGCCCGCAAAAGGCGCATATCGACGAAATCATTGCAGCCTTTGATGCAGCCCGGCGCGGTGAATCAGCTCAAGTCGATTGCCAAACATGGAGCACAAGCGGTTTGGTCGACGGCTACTGGTTTGGCGATGCCGGCATCCACCAGCACCACACGCGAGCCCTCGCCCACTTGGGTGCATGAAACAAGGAGCATGATCATCAACGAGCCGTTCAGCATCCCGAAATTTCGTCTGCCCACGTTCATTGGCAGCCTGGGCCGAAAGCTGCCGCAATGGCCGCATGCCTTGGTCTTGGTCGGCGCCCTGAACGCTGCGCTGAAAATGAAGCTGCTACCCGAAAGCGAACTCGCCTTGCTCGAAGACAAGCAGTTTCGCGTGCGGGTGCTGGATAGTGGTGGAGAAGCGTCCTACACTTTTCGCGACGGCCTGTTTCGTCCGGTATTTCGTCCCGTACGCGAGCCTCACCTCGCCTTCGAAGCCAATCTTTCGGCCTACCTGCAGCTACTGACCCGTCAGGAAGATCCAGACACGCTCTTTTTCAATCGTGAGCTGGAAATCACCGGCGACACGGAACTGGGCCTGATCGTCAAAAACATGCTCGATGCCATTGAGTGGCCGAGCCTTCCTGGCCGACTGGCGCCATTTCGTCACTGACCTGAAGCCCCCAAAGGCATCCGGAGAGATTGCTGCGGTCAACCGGAAATTTCGACTAAAACTGAAATTTTCAGAGCGCACCAATCGGCACGATGCTGACCACCTCTTCCTGATCAATCGGTGTTGCCAAGCCCTGCAGTTCGCGAACACTCCTTGGTCCAAGGAAAACCGCCACACCCGGCTGCAATTCACCGGACATCGATATCAGGTAGGAACGAATGGCCGGGTATTCGTGACCGAGCGCGTCAATCACGTCACCGACAGTATCGCCACTGGCAGTGATTTCATCGTGACCACCAACAAAACCACGCAATACCTGAGGAATATGGATGGAGACAACGGGCGAGTCAAACATGGCAGGCCTCCTTTCGGTCTATGCAGGTATGACACATCGGATCGCTCATGGTTCTCAAAATAAAAAAGGAGGCCGAAGCCTCCTTTTTTATTCAAGCTTGAATTGATTTTCAGGCTTTTTTCTGGGTATCCAGACGGAACTTGACATAGGCACCCGGCGCATCTTCGATGACAGGGAGTGCACCATCTTCCGGCTTGCGCGCCTTGACCTTGGCAGAACCGCCCGGCAGACTGGTAACCCATTCGTTCCAGTGCGTCCACCACGAACCTGCGTTCTGGGTAGCGCCAGCAAGGAAGTCATCCGGGCTTTCCGGCAGGTTGCCGTCGGTGGCATCATTGGTCCAGAAGCCATATTTGTTGGCGGCCGGCGGATTGACGATACCGGCGATATGGCCGGAGCCACCCAGCACAAACTTGGTCTTGCCGGACGGCAGACGGGCCCCCATGTAGGTGCTCTTCCACGGAGCAATGTGATCTTCGATCGTGGAGATGAAGTAGCACGGTGTCTTGACCTTGCTGATGTCGATCTTGACGCCGCCCAGTTCAATACCACCCGGCTCCTTGAGCAGGTTACCGAGGTACATGTTGCGCAGGTAGAAGCTGTGCATCGCGGCCGGCATGCGGGTCGAATCGGAGTTCCAGTAGAGCAGGTCGAACGGGAACGGATCCTTGCCCATCAGGTAATTGTTGACCACGAAGGACCAGATCAGGTCATTGGCGCGCAGCATGTTGAACGTGCCGGCCATTTCCGAACCTTCCAGGAAGCCCTTTTCAGCCATTCGCTTTTCGAGGCCGGACACGGCGCCTTCGTCAAGGAAGATACCCAGTTCGCCCGGATCCGAAAAGTCCAGCATGGTGGTGAAGAAGGTGGCCGAATTGGCGCGCTTGTCCTTCTTGGCAGCCATGTAAGCCAGGGTCGTCATGGTCAGCGTGCCACCCAGGCAATAGCCGGCCAGATTGACGCTGTCCTCGCCGGTGTGGGCGCAGACCTGATTGATGGCTTCAAGCGAGCCTTCAAGCAGGTAGTTCTCAAAGGAAAGCTTGGACAGCTTCTCGTCCGGATTGATCCAGGACATGATGAAGGTGGTGTGCCCCTGATCGGTGGCCCACTTGACCATCGAATTCTTCTCGCGCAGGTCGAGGATGTAGTACTTGTTGATCCACGGCGGAACGATCAGGAAGGGCTTCTTGTTCTGGTCCGGGGTCGTCGGGTTGTACTGGATCAGCTGGAACAGTTCGTTCTGGAAGATCACCTTGCCCTGAGTCGTGGCAACGTTCTTGCCCATCTCGAAGGCCGACGTATCGGTCATGCGGATGCGCAGCTGGCCATCACCGGCTTCGACGTCGTGCAGCAGGTTGTTCAAGCCCTTGATCAGGTTCTGGCCGTGGCTCTTGACGGTTTCACGGAAGACTTCCGGATTGGTCAGGGCAAAATTTGACGGCGACAGCGCATCGATGTACTGGCGGGTGAAAAAGTTGACCTTGGTCTGGGTAGCTTCGTCCAGGCCTTCGGTATCAGCAACCGTGTCATGCAGGTGACGCGCCGTGATCAGATAGGACTGCTTGACGAAGTCGAACAGGAAATGCTGCTCCCAGTCTTCGTCCTTGAAGCGGTTGTCACCCTTTTTTGGCGCTGCGACGGGATTGGGGCCGGGCATGCCCATCATCTTCATGCTGGTGTTCTGCCACAGCGAGAAGTAATCCCACATCATGTTCATCTGCGTCTGGGCCATCTTGTACGGATTGGCCATCAAACGGGACGACAGGTCCATAAAGGCTTTGGCAACGCCCAGCTCATCGGCCGGCGCTTCTACGCCATCCTTGGCCTTCTTTTCCATGTACTGGGTAATCAGCCGCGAAGCGCGCTGTGCGACTTCGGCGTAGGTCTTGGCCATCTCGGCCGGGTTCGGCAAATTCATTCCCTGGTTTTCATTTTGCTGCGACATCTAGAAACTCCCTCTGTCAGTGCGTGGCGGGTCAGTGCTGCAACCGCGAATAGCGAATCACTCCGTCGGCATCGATGCTGCGTGATAGCCGACCAGCTTGCTCAAGGTAGTTCAGATGGGCTATTGCCTCGCCCATCGCGAACATGGTTTGGTGTGTATCGAGCGTCCGATTAAACAATACGTCCAGCAACTCGGCTGCGCTCTTTGGCGCTAGTTCACAACTTATCTCCAAAGCCTGCAATCTTTCTTCATGATGCGAATGCAATGCCATTACCCTTGCCTGTATACCTTTGAAAGGCAAGCCATGCGAGGGCAATACCAGTGTTTCTTCCGGAATCTCCCGCGCCATTTCGTCCAGCGAAGCCAAAAACCAGCGTAGCGCGTCAGCCTCTGGGGTCGCCGCAAACACGCTGATATTGGTTGAAATTCTCGGCAAAAGCATGTCTCCGGAAATTAACACGCCGAGTTCAGCGCAGTAAAGCGCCATATGTTCCGGCGCATGACCGTGACCTATCAAAATCTGCCATTTTTTCCCGTTGACCGTAGCACTGTCGCCCGCCTTCAGGCGATCATAATAATCCGGCAATGCCGGTACGGCCTTGCGATATCCTGAACCGCGCTTTTCAAATTTCGCCAGATGGTCACTATCCAGGCCGTGCTGCCGGAACTGCTCGACCATGAAACGGGCACCATGCCCGCCGACTTCGTTCCAGACAACATGGGCCGTCAGGAATTCTCCACTGGTCATCGCCAGCGGCGCGCCGGTTCTTTCCATCAGCCACGTTGCCAGACCCAGATGATCCGGATGAAAATGAGTCACGATCAGACGATTCACCGGACCATCGAGGCGATCGAGTATCTGCGCCCATGTCTCGCGTACAGCGTCATCAGGAAACCCGGTATCAACAATCACCCAACCCGCGCCATCGCGCAGCAGCCAGAGATTGATGTGATCAAGCTGAAACGGCAGCGGCATGCGCAGCCAGAAAACGCCAGAGGCAACTTCTGTCAGCTCGCCAGCAGCCGGGTGATGCGGATGGGGATAATGCAGGGACATGAGAAAACCGAATCGGACGATCAGAATGAACAACTTACCATACGGTAGCGCATTGAAAAATCCCCGTCCATCTGTTTAACTTGAGCGCACCTACAGGAGACACCATGAGCCTAGCGGCCAGCACCTTTGCCATCTCGGATCTTGCCCGCGAATTCGGCATCACGCCGCGCACCATCCGTTTCTGGGAAGACCAGGGCATCCTCTCACCGGCGCGTGAAGGCAGCAAGCGCATCTTTGCCCGCCGCGACCGCGCCCGCTTGAAAATGGCCTTGCGCGGCAAGCGTCTCGGGCTGTCACTGGCCGAGATCAAGGACCTGATCGGCATGTACGAATCAACCGAGGACGAAACGCCGCAATTGCTGGAATGCCTTCGTGTCATGGAAAAACGCCGCGCGGCACTGGAACAGCAACGCGAAGATATCGAGGCGATGCTGGCCGAAATTTCGCAGTTCGAACATCTATGTCAGCAAGAGCTGGCTCGCCGGGACGCCAAATAATTTTTTGCCAATCAGTTGACGTTTACGTCAACGTCAATACAATCACGCTATGGCCCACCTATCCGATCCTCACTTCGCTGAAAGAGTCCGTAGCAGCTTTGCCAAGCAGCACGCCATGGACTTGATCCACGCCACGCTACCGGTGGTTGAACACGGACAGACCGAAATCCATCTGCCGCTATGGTCCGGTGTCGAGCAGCAGCACGGCTTCGTGCATGGCGGCGTGGTCGGCATGATTGCCGATTCGGCCGCCGGCTATGCGGCGATGAGCATGGTCCCGGCATCGGCCTCGGTGCTCACGGTCGAATACAAGATGAACCTGCTCGCCCCAGCGGATGGCGAAAAGCTGATCGCTCGCGGCAAGGTGGTTCGTCCAGGCCGAACCTTGATCGTCACGCAGGCCGAAGTCTTTGCCGTCAAGGACGGCGAGGAAAAACTCTGTGCCCTGATGCAGCAGACCATCATGGTCATGCACGGCAAGACCGAAAAATAAATCCACGACGGAGACAAACCCATGAACATTCCCAGCCTCGACTTCGGCCTCGGCGAAGACATCAACCTGCTGCGCGATGCGGTGAAAACCTTTGCCGATGCCGAGATTGCACCACGCGCCGCAGAAATTGATCGCGTTAACGAATTCCCCGCCGACCTCTGGAAGAAATTTGGCGACATGGGCCTGCTCGGCATGACCGCCAGCGAAGAGTACGGTGGCACCAACATGGGTTATCTCGCCCACATCGTGGCGCTGGAGGAAATCTCCCGGGCCTCGGCCTCGGTCGGCCTGTCCTACGGCGCCCACTCGAATCTGTGCGTCAACCAGATCCGCCGCAACGGTAACGAAACCCAGCGCCAAAAATACCTGCCCAAGCTGATTTCCGGCGAGCACGTCGGGGCACTGGCGATGTCCGAGCCGAATGCCGGTTCCGATGTCGTCTCGATGAAGCTCAAGGCTGAGAAGAAGGGTGACCGTTACGTACTAAACGGCGCCAAGATGTGGATCACCAATGGTGGTGACGCAGATACGCTGGTCGTCTACGCCAAGACCGACCCGGACGCCGGTGCCAAAGGCATGACCGCCTTCATCGTCGAGAAAGACATGAAAAACTTCAGCCACGGCACCCACCTCGACAAGCTCGGCATGCGCGGCTCCAACACCTTCCCGCTGTTCTTTGACGATGTCGAAATCCCGGAAGAAAACGTGCTGGGCGGTATCGGCAATGGCACCAAAGTGCTGATGTCCGGCCTCGATTACGAACGTGCCGTGCTGTGCGGTGGCCCGCTCGGCATCATGGCGGCGTGCATGGATGTCGTCGTTCCTTACCTGCACGAGCGCAAGCAGTTTGGTCAGGCGATCGGCGAATTCCAGCTGATGCAGGGCAAGGTTGCTGATCTTTACTCCACCTGGCAGGCCACCCGCGCCTACGTCTATGCCGTTGGCCGCGCCTGCGATGCCACCGACCACTCCCGCACACTGCGCAAGGATGCCGCCGGGGCAATTCTCTACTCGGCCGAAAAGGCGACCTGGATGGCGGGCGAAGCGATCCAGACGCTGGGCGGCGTCGGCTATACCAACGAATACGCAGCCGGCCGTCTCTGGCGCGATGCCAAGCTTTATGAGATCGGCGCAGGCACTTCGGAAATCCGTAGAATGCTGATTGGTCGCGAACTCTTCAACGAAACTGCATAACACGCTCCTGCCGGCGCTCCGGACAGGAGCGCCGCAACAGGAGCATTAAAAACATGGCCGTTACCCTACGCACACTCACCGCCAGCGATACCGAAGCACTCGAGCAGGTTCGCCAGTACTTCCGCAATTATGCGGCCTGGCTGGGCGTCGATTTGTCATTTCAGAATTTCGAACAGGAAATGGCCTCCCTGCCCGGCGCCTACGTGGCACCGCAGGGTCGCCTCTTCGTCGCCGAAGTCGATGGCCGCCCGGCCGGCTGCGTTGGCGTGCGCCCCCTGCCAGAGAGCGACGGTGTCTGCGAAATGAAGCGCCTCTACGTCACGCCGGAAGAGCGTGGCCACGGCGTTGGTGCTGCGCTGGCGCTGGCCGCGATCAAGGTGGCCAAGGAAATCGGCTACCGCAAGCTGATGATCGACACACTGCCCAACATGCGCATGGCCGTGAAGCTCTACCGCGAACTGGGCTTTACCGAAGCACCGAACTATTATCAGACACCGATCGAAGGCACGATGTTCCTCGCTCTCGATCTCGACAATTGGTCGGAAGAAGAAATCCGCAGCGAAAACCTGTCGCACCTGTTCGACTTCAACCGGGCCTGGGCCCAGCGCATGCAGGAAGTTGACCCGAACTACTTCAACAAGCTGGCCCAGTTGCAGACGCCCGAATTCCTGTGGATTGGCTGCTCCGACTCGCGCGTACCGGCCAACCAGATCGTCGGCCTGTTACCGGGCGAAGTATTCGTCCACCGCAACGTGGCCAATCTGGTCATGCACACCGACATGAACTGTCTGTCGGTTATCCAGTACGCCGTCGATGTCCTGAAGGTGAAGCACATCATGGTCGTCGGCCACTATGGCTGCGGCGGCGTCCAGGCAGCCCTGCACAAGACGCGGGTCGGCATCGTCGACTTCTGGTTGCACAACGTGCAGGAAGTCCACAACAAGCATCAGGCCATGGTCGACCGTCTGCCGGAAGATCAGCGCCACGATCGCCTGTGCGAATTGAACGTACTCGAGCAAGTGGTCAATCTGTGTCACACCCCGGTCGTCAAGGACGCCTGGTTGCGCGACCAGAAACTGACCATCCACGGTTGGGTTTACGGCCTCAAGGATGGCCTGGTACACGACCTCGGCATCACCATCGATTGCCCCGCCGACCTGACGACCCGCTACGACGCGGCGCTCAAGGCGCTGGAAGCCTAGCACCCATTGAAGGAGTTATCCGCATGTCCCAACCTGTCATCATCGTACCCGCTGCCCACGGCATTCGCCGAGCTGTGCCCGTCAAGCCAACGATGATGACGGCCTTCCCGGAGAAATCGCACCCATAAGGACATCCGGGAGGCTGGCGATGCCTTGTCGCCAGCCCGCAGCAGCTTGCTGCGGTCGACCGGAAAAAAAGCCAAAAATCGAAATCGCCCGCAACCACCGCAGGAGACAACGCATGACCGAATCCGCCAATCCGATCGATTTCTGGTTCGATTTTTCCAGCCCCTACAGCTATCTGCTGAGCGAGCGCATCGACGAGCTGGCAGCACGTTTCGGCCGCAAGGTACGCTGGCATCCCATTTTGCTCGGCGTTGTTTTCAAGAGCACCGGCAGCGCGCCGCTCACCCTGCAGACGCCGGTCAAGGCCAACTACTGGCTGATCGATTTCGAGCGCTCGGCGCGCTTCATGGGAATCCCCTACCACCACCCGAGCCAGTTTCCGCTGGCCACGCAAAATGCCGCCCGCGCCTATTACTGGCTTCACGGCCAGGACTGCGCGCTGGCCCGTCGCTTCGCCCACGCCATATTTCGCGCCCTGTTTGTCGACAACTGCGACATTTCGATGCCCGACACCGTATTTGATATCGCCGCCCAGCTTGGCGTCGACCGTGTCGCCCTGGAAGCCGCTGTGAACGATCAAGCCCTCAAGGAACGCCTGAAGGGCGAGGTCGATCACGCCATCAAGATCGGTGTCTTTGGCGCCCCCTACGTGCTGATTGACGACCAGCCCTTCTTCGGCGCCGACCGCCTGCCGCAGATCGAAAAATGGCTGGAAACCGGCGGTTTTTAAGCGACAGCTTTTGAGACAAACATGAAACGAATCTGCGTCTTTTGCGGCTCCAACGCAGGCCACAATCCGATCTATCGCACCGAGGCTGAAAAGCTCGGCCGCCTGCTCGCGGCCCGTGGCATCGAACTGGTCTATGGCGCCGGCAATATCGGGCTGATGGGCGCCGTCGCCGATGCTTGCCTGGCCGCGGGCGGGAAAGTGATCGGCGTCATCCCGGAAGCCCTGATGGGCAAAGAGGTTGCCGGGCGCGCCGTCGATCATCGCGCACTGACGCGCATCGAGGTCGTCGATTCCATGCACACCCGCAAGGCACGCATGGCCGAACTGTCCGAAGGTTTCATCGCCCTGCCCGGCGGCTTCGGCACCTTTGAGGAATTTTGTGAAATCCTGACCTGGGGCCAACTCGGCTTCCACGCGAAGCCAATGGGCCTGCTCAACGTCAACGGCTTTTACGACCCGCTGCTCAGTCTCTTTGACCACGCCGTGAGCGAAGGCTTTCTGCGCGCCCAGAACCGGGCGATGGCACTGGCCGATACCGATATCGAACGTCTGCTCGGCACGATGAGCAGCTATCAAGCAGAGCCGGTCAGCAAATGGCTCAAGGAAGAAAAGCAGCTGTAACGCCTGTCTGAACATCAGGGGCGAACAAGAAAAGCGAGGAGACATGACTGTACTGAAAACCCAACTCAACCCGCGCTCGGCCGACTTTCAAGCCAACGTGGACGCCATGCGAACGGTTGTCGCCGACCTGCATGACAAGGTCGACAAGATCGCTCTCGGCGGTCCGGAAGCCGCGCGCCAGAAGCACCTGGCGCGCGGCAAGTTGCTGCCGCGCGAACGAGTCAGCGGCCTGCTCGACCCCGGCACGCCCTTCCTCGAGATCGGCCAGTTCGCTGCCTACGACATGTATGGCGGCGATGTGCCAGCAGCCTCGGTGATCGCCGGCATTGGCCGCATCCACGGCATTGAATGTATGGTCGTCGCCAACGATGCCACCGTGAAGGGCGGCACCTACTACCCGCTGACCGTCAAGAAGCACTTGCGGGCACAGGAAATCGCCCTGGAAAACCGCCTGCCCTGCGTCTATCTGGTCGATTCCGGCGGCGCCTTTTTGCCCATGCAGGATGAAGTTTTCCCGGACAAGGAGCACTTCGGCCGCATCTTTTTCAACCAGGCCAACCTCTCGGCGCAAGGCATCCCGCAGATTGCCGCCGTCATGGGCTCCTGCACGGCCGGCGGCGCCTACGTGCCGGCGATGTGCGACGAGTCGATCATCGTCAAGAACCAGGGTACGATTTTTCTCGGCGGCCCACCGCTGGTCAAGGCGGCGACCGGTGAAGTCGTTTCCGCTGAAGACCTCGGCGGCGCCGACGTGCATACGCGCATTTCCGGCGTCGTCGATCATCTGGCTGAAAACGACGCGCATGCGCTGGCCATCGCCCGGCGCATCATCAAAGACTTGAACTGGAAAAAAGCGCCACCGGTCACGTTGACCGCACCATCCGAGCCGCTCTATGCCGCCGAAGAACTCTACGGCGTCATTCCCACCGACTCGAAAAAACCCTTCGACGTGCGCGAAATCATTGCCCGCATCGTCGACGGCTCCGATTTCGACGAATTCAAGGCGCGCTACGGCACGACACTGGTTTGCGGATTCGCACGGATTTATGGCTATCCGGTCGGTATCGTCGCCAACAACGGCATCCTGTTCAGCGAATCGGCCCTCAAGGGCGCGCATTTCATCGAACTCTGCGCCCAGCGCGGCATTCCGCTGGTTTTCCTGCAGAACATCACCGGCTTTATGGTCGGCCGAAAATACGAAAACGGCGGCATCGCCCGCGACGGCGCCAAGATGGTCACCGCAGTCGCCACCGCCAAGGTACCGAAATTCACCGTCGTCATCGGCGGCTCATTTGGCGCCGGCAACTACGGCATGTGCGGCCGCGCCTATTCGCCGCGCTTCCTGTGGATGTGGCCGAACGCCCGCATTTCGGTGATGGGCGGCGATCAGGCGGCCGGGGTGCTGGCGACGGTCAAGCGCGATGGCATCGAAGCCAAGGGCGGTTCCTGGAGTGCAGAAGAAGAAGCGGCTTTCAAGGCGCCGATTCGTGAGCAGTATGAGACGCAGGGGCATCCGTATTACGCCTCGGCGCGGCTGTGGGATGACGGGATTATTGATCCGGCGGATACGCGGCGGGTGCTCGGGTTGGGGCTGTCGGCTTCGATGAATGCGCCGGCTGAGGAAACGAAGTTTGGCATTTTCCGGATGTGATCTTTCGATGGAACGCTTTCCATTGATCGCGCTTGGGGTTCCGCCCTGTTGGCGGACGTACTTTCTTTTGGCGAAGCAAAAGAAAGTACGTCCCACAAGGGCGGAACCCCAGCCCAATCAAACAAAAATAGCCAATAAAGAGACAAACAAAATGCCCTTCCAAGCCCTCCAAATCGAACTCTCCGGCCCGGTCGCCACCCTCTGGATGAACCGCCCAGACCTGCACAATGCCTTCGACGAAACCCTGATCGCCGAACTCACCGCCGCCTGCATCGCCCTCAATGAAGATAACGATGTCCGCGTCGTCATCCTCGCCGGCCGCGGCAAAAGCTTCTCCGCCGGCGCCGACCTCAACTGGATGAAACGCGCCGCCAACAACGGCCTCGACGACAACCTCAACGACGCCCGTGCCCTCGCCCATATGCTGCGCACGCTGGCCGAAATGAAGAAGCCGACCATCGCCCGCATCCAGGGCGCTGCGCTTGGCGGCGGCATGGGGCTGGCTGCCGCCTGCGACATTGCCGTCGCCTCGACCAAGGCCGTCTTCGCCACCTCCGAGGTCAAGTTCGGCATCATCCCTTCGGCCATTTCACCCTACGTGCTGCGCGCCATCGGCGCCCGGCAGGCTTACCGCTATTTTCAGTCGGCGGAACGGATCGACGCGCATCGTGCGCTCGACATCGGCCTCGTCCACGAAACCGTGGAACCAGAACAACTGGATGCCAAGATCAGCGACATCGTTGATTCACTGTTACAGGGTGGCCCGCTTTCCCAAGCCGCCGCCAAGGACCTGATCCGCACCGTCAACGGCCGGCCGATCAACGACACGCTGGTCGACGACACCGCCCACCGCATCGCCCACCTGCGCGCCACGCCCGAAGCCCGCGAAGGCATCGCCGCCTTTTTGGATAAACGTCAGCCCAACTGGATTGGGGAATAAGCCATGTTTAACAAAATCCTGACTGCCAACCGCGGTGACCAGCCGCGCAGCGGCGCAGCGACGAAGTCAAACTGCCTGCGTGCGAAGCGCGCTCAGGCTATTTCTCCGCGGGAGACCCAGCATGTTTAACAAGATCCTCATTGCAAACCGCGGAGAAATAGCCTGCCGGGTCATAAAGACCGCCCGCCGCATGGGCATCCGCACCGTCGCCGTCTATTCCGAGGCCGATGCCAATGCCCGCCACGTCCGCCTCGCCGATGAGGCCGTGCTGCTTGGCCCGGCAGCTGCCCGCGAGTCCTACTTGGTAGCCGACAAAATCCTCGATGCCGCCAAACGTACCGGCGCCCAGGCCATCCATCCCGGCTACGGCTTCCTTTCCGAGAATGCCGACTTTTCCGAAGCCTGTGCTGCCAGCGGCATTACCTTCATCGGCCCGCCGGCTTCCGCCATTCGCGCCATGGGCTCGAAATCCGAAGCGAAGAAACTGATGGGCAAGGCCGCCGTGCCACTCACCCCCGGTTACCACGGCGACGACCAGACACCGGAATTGCTGCACAAGGAAGCCGACGCCATCGGCTACCCGGTGCTGATCAAGGCTGCTGCCGGCGGCGGCGGCAAGGGCATGCGCCTCGTCGAGAAAAGCGAGGACTTCCCTGAATCGCTCGCCTCCTGCAAGCGCGAAGCGGCCTCAAGCTTCGGCAACGAGCACGTGCTGATCGAGAAGTACATCACCAAGCCGCGCCACATCGAAATCCAGGTCTTCGCCGACACGCAGGGCGACTGCGTCTATCTCTTCGAGCGCGACTGTTCCGTGCAGCGCCGCCACCAGAAGGTGCTCGAAGAAGCCCCGGCCCCCGGCATGACCGATGCGCGCCGCCATGAGATGGGCAAGGCAGCCGTGGCGGCGGCCAAGGCCGTTGGTTACGTCGGCGCCGGCACGGTCGAATTCATCGCCAATCAGGACGGCTCATTCTTCTTCATGGAAATGAATACCCGCCTGCAGGTTGAGCACCCGGTCACCGAAATGATCACCGGGCAGGATCTCGTCGAATGGCAGTTGCGTGTCGCCGCCGGGCTGCCGCTGCCGCTCGCGCAGGAGCAACTGCAGATCCGCGGCCACGCCCTCGAAGCCCGCATCTACGCCGAAGACGCCAGCAAGGGCTTCCTGCCCTCGACCGGCACGCTGATCCGCCTGTCGCCCCCGGCCGAAAGCCTCAATGTCCGCGTCGATACCGGCGTCGAGGAAGGCGATGAAATCACGCCCTACTACGACCCGATGATCGCCAAGCTAATCGTCTGGGACGAACATCGCGACGCCGCGCTGGCCCGCATGCGCAAAGCCTTGGCCGACTATCAGGTGGCCGGCGTCACCACCAACATCGATTTCCTGTCGCGCCTCGTCGCCTGCCCGGCTTTTGCCGGCGCCGATCTCGACACCGGCCTGATTGAACGGCAGAAGGATTTCCTGTTCCCCACCACCCAGACCGTCCCGCGCGACACGCTGCTGGTCGCCACCGTCGGCGAATTGCTGTGGGAACAACACGAAGCCAAGCAAGCCGCCAAAACCAGCGGCGATCCGCACTCACCCTGGCACGCCCGTGATGGCTGGCGGATGAACTTGTCGTCGGCCCGCACCATCAGTTTTCGGGATGGCGAAGCGCTGGTCGACGCCCACGTTCGCTACCAGCGCGACCAATGGCAGATCACGCTGCATGGCCAAACCACCCTGGCTCGTGGCAAGAAACTGGATGGCGACCGCTTTGCCGTCGAACTGGACGACCGCCGCCTGATCGCCTCGGTGGTTGCGGTCGACGACAAAAGAAGCGTGTTTTTGCAAGGCCGCACCTACACCCTGCTCCGCGACGACCCGCTGCACCGCGTCGATGCCGGCGACAGCCACGGCGGCGGCCTGACCGCGCCGATGCCCGGCAAGGTCGTCGCCCTGCTCGCCCAGCCCGGCCAGAAGGTCGACAAAGGCACGCCGCTGCTCATCCTCGAAGCCATGAAAATGGAACACACCATCACCGCACCCACCGCCGGCACTGTCAAAGCCTTCTGCTACGCGGCCGGCGAACAGGTAAGCGATGGCGCTGCGCTGGTTGAATTTGAGGGGGAAGTGTGAAGATCGACTTGCCGCGGCTTGGTCAGCAGGCGAGGCAAATCGGCGTAAGCTATCCGGACAAATGTTGATCTATGCTTTGCTGAAAAACTGAAATTTGAAGATCGCCAATTTGTCGCCGGCACGCACTGAAGATATCTACGAAACCCACTAAACACCGTTCTACTGGTTAGGCTCTAGAAGAACGCCAAGGAGATCTCGATGAACAACGAACAGGTGGCACCAGAGACAAGAGGCGTTAGGGTGCAATTACTGGCAACCGTTGACCTTGGTCCTGAGATTGAGGGGATGGCAGGGCGCCAACTTCGAATGCGTATGGTGACCATCGAGCCTGGCGGCGTATTTGGCCCGATTCACAACCATATCGACAGACCAGGGACCGTCTATGTACTGCAAGGAACGATCACCGACTATCGAAATGGCATTGCTACGGAATACGGACCGGGTGTTGGCTGGCCTGAGGACAGGAACACCACTCACTGGCTCGAGAATAGGGGATTAACACCGGCGGTGGAGATCTCTGTCGATATAGTCAGGCAAGAGTAAGTTCAGGCCCAACATCTACAGCAGTCGTCAGCAAAAGGCGTCAGCTTCGCATTAATATCTACACGGAAACAATGTGAAGCCGCTCCCCCATTCGCTGCGTCTAACTGGTGAACTCGAAATCATGCCGCTCTCCATCCTGAAATACGTCGATATCGCGCGAATGCTCGGGGCCGGCGTCAAGTGCCCAGCTTGCAACAGCTTGCGCTGCCAGCCATCGCGATGGCATTCGAAGCATGAAAAACTGGGGGCACAGGGCTTTCGGCCCTATCATTGCGATGACTGTACCAATCGCTTTCTAGCCGCCAGCAACGCCGCCCGGGAACGGGTAATGATTAACGCTGCGGCCGGCATATTGCTCAGCTTCGGTGCACTCACAGCAGCCGATCTCTGGTTTGAAAGTTACGATGATCCGAAGATCAGGCCGGCAGCGCCTGTCACAGTTTTTCGTTCAGAACCAAGCACTGCTGTGACAAAGGCCGAAGCCCGGATGGGCGTTGCTGCGCCTGAAGCCACGAAAGACCCGGTCGAGCTTGGCAAAACGCTTAAAAATGCTGCCTCGGACGGTGATGTCGCTGCAATGCTGCAGTTAGGACGAGCCTTGGCAAGCGGCGACAAACTCCCTACGGATGTGGATGAGGCCGCCAAATGGATCCACTTGGCAGCAGCCACTGGCAGTGCGGAAGGAATGTTCGAACTGGCGCGCTTTTATCGTGATGGTTTGGGCTTACCGCAGGATCCCGTCCGCGCCTATATCTGGTTCAGCCGGGCCACAGCCGCCAAGCATCCGACTGCAATGCATGAGCGTGATGCCCTGGTTCGGACAATGAGCGATGAGAAGCTGAAGGAAGCGCATCAATTGTCATCTTTGGCGGAACCGCTTGCTGACACCGAGGTTCAAAAGTAACAAGGGGATTTGCCGTAAGCGACAGACCTCAGTCAACGCCTTGATCCACCTCTAACTGCAGGAGTTGCAATGTCCAACCAAATTCTTCTCGGCAAGCGAGTCCTCATCACTCAGGCCGACCAGTTCATGGGGCCGGTACTGTGCGAGGTATTTGCCCGGCACGGCGCCACGGTGATAGCGAGTACCGACTCGTTGGTCAGCCCTGATGCGCCCGCCGCCGCGGTCGCCCACGCCGGGCAGGTTGATGTGCTGATTGCCAACCTGGCCATACCGGCACCGGCCACTGCAGTGACGAACGTGTCAGAGGAGGAATGGCGTGACATCTTCGGTGTACTGGTCGATCCGTTGCCCCGACTTTTCCGCGCCGTGTTGCCGGCCATGATCGAACGCCGCGCCGGCAAGATTCTGGTCATGGGTAGCGCGTCGGCCCTGCGCGGCATGAAGCTGAGATCCACCTACAGCGCGGCGCGTGGCGCCCAGCTGGCTTATGTTCAATCCGTCGGAGTCGAGGTCGCGCCACACAATGTTCAGGTCAATGTGATCGCACAGAACTTTGTCGAGAACCCGACTTACTTTCCACCCGAGGTTCAGGCCGATCCGCGTTTTCAGGATCGCCTGAAACGCGAGGTACCGCTCGGGCGCCTGGTCAGCGCCGATGAAGATGCCGAGTTCGCTGCCTATCTGTGCAGTGATTCGGCAAACTGCTTTGTCGGACAGGTCTTTCCCGTTTGCGGCGGCTGGGTGACACGCTAGCTCGCCCTGTTCGTCCAGCCGCTTGAACCCTACATCCGCATTTTCCATCAAGCCATTAGCCATGCCCCTGCCCAGTAAAGTCAAAATCGTCGAAGTCGGCCCGCGCGATGGGTTGCAGAACGAAACCCAGGTTGTTCCAACCGACATCAAGATCGAATTGATCGAACGACTGGCCGATGCCGGCGTGCGCGTCATCGAGGCGACCTCTTTTGTTTCGCCGAAGTGGGTGCCGCAGATGGGCGACAACTCGGCAGTGCTGCGCGGCATCAAACGGCAGACTTCCACGGTCTACCCGGTTTTGACGCCGAATTTGCAAGGTTTTGATGCAGCCGTTGAGGCCGGTGCTACCGAAGTCGCCATTTTCGGCGCTGCTTCAGAAGCTTTTTCGCGCAAGAATATCAATTGTTCGATCACCGAAAGCCTGAAACGCTTCGAACCGGTGGTTTCGGCCGCTTCGGCGCTGGAAATCCCGGTCCGTGGCTATGTTTCCTGCGTGGTGGGCTGCCCTTACGAAGGCGCCATTGATCCGCAACAAACAACCAGCGTTGCCAGGACCTTGTTTGACATGGGCTGCTACGAAGTGTCGCTGGGCGACACCATCGGGGTCGGCACCCCGGCCAGCATCCAGCGCATGGTCGAGGCCTGCGCCCGCCAAATTCCGGTTGAAAAGCTCGCCGGGCATTATCACGACACCTACGGCATGGCCATCGCCAATATCTACGCCTCGTTGCAGATGGGCATGGCCGTTTTCGACAGTTCCATTGCCGGGCTGGGCGGTTGCCCCTACGCCAAGGGTGCCTCCGGGAACGTGGCGACGGAGGATGTTGTTTATCTATTGGATGGATTAGGCATTGAATCCGGCATCGATCTGGCTAAACTGGCGGCTATCGGCAACTGGATTTCCACTGCCATCAATCGTCCGAACGGCGCCAAGGCTGGCCGGGCACTCTGCGCCAACACTGCTGCGTGAGCCTATTTTCCGCTGTTACTGATTTTCTGAAGCCTGCCCCGCCACTGGATCCTTCCGTGCGCAAGGCGCTTGGCCGTGTGGCAGAACTGGTGGACCCCATGCTGACCGCCGCCCCCGGCTTCGAAAAACACCTGAGCGGCCCAGTCCAGCATGCGCTGGGCTATTGCGACGGGCTGGTGGCCGCCCTGCCTGGCCCGGTTGATATCAACCGCAAGGCCTTCGCCAACGATCCGCTGGTCCACGCGCTGTTCGCCACCGCCGACGACATAGACCAGATGCTGGGGAGGAGCCAGGCCGTGCGCGATTTTCTGGAAGAGCCGTGCAGCTGGGACAGCAAGTATTTCTACGCCATGTTCGCAGCTCGCCGGCAGCAAAAAAAGCAGCTTGGCATTGCACAACAAGGTGAAGTCATTCGCACCGACGTACCGCAACTGGTCCTTTATTTTTCCGGCCAGACCCTGATCGAGCCCAGTTGCCAACTCGACATCACGCTGCGAGGCTTACGCTGCAAGGCACTGGAAAGCCTGCTCTACACTTTTCATGCACACGTTCAGGCGCTGCGTCATGAGCGCGAGGGGCTGCGCAGCGATGCTGCCGCCGAACGCGCTCATCTGGCGGTGATGCGCAGCAGTTCAGGAAGCGACGAACGCGCAGTCGGTACCCGCCATCTGGCCGAACTCGATGCCCGGTTGCGCCAGACTGCTGACTCGCTGATGCCGGAGCATCTCATCGAAGCACTCGGGGAATATCTCAGTTCGCCCGAGCCGGCCCTGCATCTGACACCAGTCAGTATCACAGTGGATCGCCTCGGCATTGTCAGGGATGATCTCAGCCCAGAGGTTCATACCTTAAATTTCCCGGAACTAACGGCCCGCGACCGGCGTCTGCATCTGGCCATGTTGGCCAGAATCAGCCGCGACGAAGCGCTCGAAGCCGTTGAAATGGTCCGCGACCAACTGCACCGCTTCATGTTGATCTGAATGACTCCCTCTCCCTGCCGCTCTCTTTGCCAGATGGACCCGGTCACCAAGCTTTGCCGGGGCTGCTTGCGCACCATCGAAGAAATCACCTTGTGGTCGCAACTCAGCGATACCGAGCGCACCACCGTCCTGCACAATATCGACGAACGGCGGCTCGACTACGATCCTCTGGGCGCCGAACCAATCATCAATACACCACAAAATGGATAATCAGGAAGAGCTTTACCAATGCATCGGCGTCTGCATGGCTGACCCTGATTCAGGTTACTGCCTGGGCTGTGGTCGCCCGCCACTTGACTCTCCGGGCATCGTTGCCGAATTAGTCGTGCCCACCACCGCCCCTTCCACGAACAGCAGCGATCCGGATACGCCGGAATGAGCATCAAGCTCCCCGACAGCCTGCTCGTACTCGAACGTGGCTGGCTATCGGCCAACAACATCCTGTTTTTCGATGGCGATGTGGCGACGCTGATCGACAGCGGCTACGTCACCCATGCCGAGCAGACGGTTGATCTTGTCTATCACGCACTGGATAGCCGGCGACTGAGCCGGGTCATCAACACCCACTCGCATTCCGACCACATTGGCGGAAACGCCGCACTGAAGGCTGCTTTCGACTGCGAGATCATCGTTCCCGCCGGCCTCCATGCCGCCATTGCCGACTGGGACAAGGATGCCCTGCTCCTCTCGCCGCTTGGCCAGCAGAGCGCCCGTTTTCAGCACGACCGCCTGGTCGGCGCCGACGATCAGCTCGAAATGGGTGGCCTCAATTGGCAGGCGCTGGCGGTTCCCGGTCACGACATGGAAGCGCTGGCCTACTACAACCCGGAAAAGCGCATTCTGATCTCCGGCGATGCACTTTGGGAAAACGGCTTCGGGGTCATCTTTCCCGAACTGCTGGGTGAAGCCGACGGACTGGCCAGCACGCAGGAAACGCTGGAAATGCTGTCCCGTCTGCCGATCGATATCGTCATCCCCGGCCACGGCGCGCCCTTCAACACGGTCGATGCTGCCTTCGATCGGGCCTTTCGGCGCCTTGGCAATTTCCGCAGCAATATCGAACAACTGGCCTGGCATGCCATCAAGGTTATCGTATCGTTCGCCATGATGGAGAAGCGCCAGGTAGCGAAAGCTGATTTTCCGGCCTTCGTGCTCAGCCTTCCCTTCGCAGTCGACGTCAATACGCGCTTCCTGAATCTTTCTGACGAAGCGCTCGTCACCGGCATCGAACGCCAGCTGCTGCTGGTCAACGCCCTGCAGCGCCAAGACGGAATGATTATGGCCGCTTGATCAAGATGGCATCGAGCATGACCGCGCCGTACAATGAAATACTTATTTAGCGCGAGACTCGATCATGACTTTTCGCAATCGACTTTTACTTGGCATGGCCCTCATCATGGCGGCCTTTATCGCCGCAATCGTTGTCGCCAACAGCGGACTGCGCAGCACATCGGCGCGTTTCGGCAGTTTCCTCGACGGCATTGGCTCACTGCAGCAGAGCTATCAAGAGATGTACAGTCAGGGCCTGCAGATGGGCCAGGCATTGCGCAATATCGTGCTGGATCCAAGCAATCCAAAGGCTTTTGAAAACCTTGAAAAAGCACGCAAGGACTTTGCCGAGGCCCGCGACCAAGCTGGCCTTGCCGCAAAATCCGTTAACGGATTCGACGCGGCACTGGCCCGCCTCAGCCCCTTGGTCCAGGCCCAGGCTGAAGCTCAGGCAGAGGTGCTGGCAGTCGTCAAGTCCAGCCAGATCGAAGATGCCAAGCGACTGATCAACAGTACCGAGACCCCCGCCTGGCGTGCACTCAAAAAGGCGCTGCTGAACGATCTTGAAGCCATCAGCAAGGCCACCGACAGCCAGCGTCATGACGTTGCCAGCAAGGCGGAACAGGCAGAAAACATCATGCTGGCGCTGTCGGTTCTGGCCATTGTTGTCGGCATTGCCAGCGTGTTCTCGACACTGCGCTATGTTCGTCGCGAACTGGGCGGCGAGCCCGGCTATGCCCGCAAGGTGGCCAACGCCGTTGCCACGGGCGATCTGACGCAACCCATCTCTCTTGCTGAAGGCGACACCAGCAGCCTGCTGGCCGGACTCGCCGGGATGCAGGCACATCTTCGCCAGCTGGTCAGCTCGCTGGCCAATCACGCCAGCGATGTCGCCCAGACAGCTAACCAGATGGCCATGATCACCGGCAAAGTGGCCAGTGGCAGCGAGCAGCAACAGGAAGTGGCCAGCGCCATGGTCAGCAACGGCCAGAATCTTTCAGCCAGCCTCCACCAGGTCATGGGAGCGGTGAATGAAGCGGAGCAGATCGTTCAAGGTTCGAGCGAAATTTCCGGTAGCGGTGCTGCGCTGGCCAGCAAGGCCGCCGAAGAAACGAAATCGATGGCCGGCTCGGTGCAGACCACGGCAACGCACATCCGTGAACTGGGCGCGCTATCGGCGCAGATCAACTCCATCCTGAGCGTCATCTCGGACATCGCCAGTCAGACCAATCTGCTCGCCCTCAATGCCGCCATCGAAGCGGCACGTGCCGGTGAACAAGGCCGCGGCTTTGCCGTCGTTGCCGACGAAGTCCGCAAACTGGCCGAGCGCACTGCACAATCCACCGCCGAAATCTCCGCCATGGTCGAAAGCATTCAGTCAGGCACGTCGCGCGCCGTTGAAGCCATGGAGTCCGGCATGCATCAGGTCGACGACAGTGTTCAGCTATCCAATCAGGCTCGCGATGCCTTTGATCGCATGAATGCCAGCTCGCTTGAAGTCCGGCAGGTTGTGGCCCGCATCACCGAAGCCATCGATGTCGAGTATCAGAACGAGGGTGCGATGCAGCATCACATCGAAGAGGTTCGCAAACTGATCGATGACAGTTCGCAAGCCATGCAGGAGGTCGTCGTTTCAGCCGAACAACTGAGACGCATGTCGGGGGCCCTGAGCCAGGAAGTGTCCCGCTTCAAGCTCTAGCCGGGCGCGGACTCTACCGCGCCGCTCGCCAAGCCGGGGCCTACGCCGGCAGGTAACGCTGCACCAAGCGCACCCAGTAACTGGCGCCCAGGGTCAGCAGTTCATCGTTGAAATCGTAGTGCGGATTGTGCAGCGTGCAACCGCCGGTGCCCGGACCGTTGCCCAGCCAGACGTAGCAGCCGGGCTTTTCCTTCAGCATGTAGGCAAAGTCTTCGGCACCCATTGACGGCAAAATATCAGTAAGCACTCGCTCACTTCCAAACACCTCAGCAGCAACATCCTGACAGAATTTGGCCTCGGCAACGCTGTTGACCGTGGGCGGATAGCGACGCTCGAAGCGGATGCTGATCTGCGCACCGTTGGCGGCGGCGATGCCGCTGCACAAGCGCTCGACGGCACGCTCGATATTTTCCTGGACCTCGGGCTTGAAACTGCGGATGGTGCCACGCAAGACCACTTCTTCCGGAATGATGTTCCAGGCCTCGCCAGCATGAAACTGGGTCACGCTGACCACGGCCGATTCGCAGGGGTGCAGCGTGCGGCTGACCACCGTTTGCAGCGCCTGCACCAGTTGTGCCCCGGCAACGATGGAATCGACGCCCTGATGCGGCATCGCCGCGTGGCAACCATGGCCGCGCACGAAAATCTCGAAGCCGCAGGTACCGGCCATAACGGGTCCCGGCATCGCCGCCATTTCGCCGACCGAAATGCCCGGCCAGTTATGCAAGCCAAACACGGCCTCAACCGGGAACTGCTCAAAGAGTCCATCCTCGATCATGACCGCGGCGCCACCTTCAGCCTCTTCAGCCGGCTGAAAGATGAACACGGCGATGCCATTAAAATCCGGCTTCTCTGCAAGATAACGCGCTGCACCGAGCAACATGGCAGTATGGCCGTCGTGACCACAGGCGTGCATCTTGCCCTGATGCCGGGAATGGTGCGGAAACTCGTTCATTTCAGCCAGCGGCAAGGCATCCATGTCGGCGCGCAGGCCGATCATTTTCTGCGACTTACCGGCTCGTAAAACGCCGACAACACCGGTTTTGGCCAGGCCGCGATGAACCTCAAGGCCGTAGCGCTCCAGTTCGCGGGCCACTATATCGGCGGTACGATTCTCGGCAAAAGCCAGTTCGGGATGGGCATGGATATCGCGACGCAGCGCGGTCAGTTCCGCCAAAAAAGGCAGTTTGAGCAAAGGAATTGCCGGGGGCATGATGGTCTCCTGTTTTTTAACCTAGAAGCCGCAGTTCGCCAGGTGAGCAGCGTATCGGTGCTCATGCCCGGTTACAAAATATGTTGTGTTCATTGGGAATCCGGGGCTGTGGCGAGCTGCCTGCTGCAGTTTCTGGGTTTATATTATGCCGCGGGTTGATACGGCACGCCGCCTTGATTATGCTCTGTCACCATGAAACTCATTCTGATTAGCGGTCTATCCGGTTCCGGCAAGTCGGTTGCCCTGAATCTTCTTGAAGATGCAGGCTATTACTGCGTCGACAATCTGCCGGTCGCCATGCTGACCGTGCTGGCCCGCATGATGAACGAGGAAGGCGTCCAGAAAGTAGCTGTGGCCATCGATGCCCGTTCGGGAGACGGCATTGACCTGGTGCCGGAAAAACTCGAAACACTGAAAAAAGCCGGGATCGAGCCGATTTTCCTGTTTCTGTTTTCGCACGAAGAAACACTGCTCAAGCGCTATTCCGAATCCCGCCGCCGTCACCCGCTGGCCGCGTCGGGGCAAACCCTGGTCGAAGCGATTCGCGCCGAAAACGTCATGCTCGAACCGATCTCCACGCTCGGCCACCGCATCGACACCAGCGGCATGAAAGCGGCCGGCCTGCGTGAATGGGTTCGCCAGTTTATCGAGGCCGAACCCGGCCAGGGCTTGACGCTGATGTTCGAATCCTTCGGTTTCAAGCACGGCATTCCCCTCGATGCCGACCTTGTTTTCGACGTCCGCTGCCTGCCCAACCCGCATTACGACCCGGAACTGCGCAGCCTGACCGGGAAGGACAAGCCGGTCATCGATTTTCTCGAAGCTCAGGACGAGGTTCGTCGCATGCGCGACGACATCTGCCGTTTCGTCGCCACCTGGCTACCCAGCTACATTCGCGACAACCGCAATTACCTGACCGTTGCCATCGGCTGCACCGGCGGTCAGCACCGTTCGGTTTACATCGCCGAATGGCTGGCACGCGAGTTTGCGAATCGCGCCCGGGTACTGGTCCGCCATCGCACACTGGCCGGCAATTGAAGATGGGCAACGGCCCAAACCGGTACGTTTCGGCCGGATTTGCCACCAATCGCCTTGAACGGTGGCCCGGAATCGATTGCTGCGGTCAACCGGAAAAAATAGGCAAAATCGAAATTTTTCTATCTGCCTCGCTGCTGCGGTCACGGCCAAAATGTCCTGGCTGGCACTGATCCGGCCTGGCGACTGGCTGGTCATGTTGCTCAGTGCGGCGGCTGTCGGCAGCAGCATCCCGATTTTCTGGCAAGGCGGGCTGGCCGACCGCGCCATCATTCGTCAGGAAGGCCGCGTCTTTGCCGAAGTCGACCTCAAGGCTCGCAAGCAGTTCGAAGTTGCCGGCCCGTTGGGCACAACGCTGATCGCCGTCGAACCGGGCCGCGCTCGCGTGGTGTCCGACCCCGGCCCGCGCCAGTACTGCGTCAAGCAGGGCTGGCTGATGCGCCCCGGCGAAATCGCCATCTGCGCCCCCAATCGCGTCAGCGTCCAGATCACCGGTCGGACCAAGGTTTATGACTCCATCAGTTATTGAACTGACGGTCACTGCCGAAGACCGCCGGGTCGCCTGGCTGGCTACCGCAGCCGTTGGCCTGTCGCTGGTGGACGCTGCCATCCCGTCGCCGCTGCCCGGCGTCAAACCGGGGCTGGCCAATATCGTCACCCTCGTCGTGCTCGCCCGCTACGGCTGGGGCACCGCCGTCTGGGTCAGCGGCCTGCGGGTGCTGGCCGGCAGCCTGCTGCTCGGCTATTTCCTCGCCCCCGGCTTTTTCCTGTCGCTCACCGGCACCACACTCAGCCTGCTCACCCTGGGCCTCGCCCGCCACTTGCCGGCGCGCTGGTTCGGCCCGGTCAGCCTGTCCATCCTCGCCGCCTTCGCGCACATCGGCGGCCAGTTGTTGCTCGCCCGCGTCTGGCTCATTCCGCACGATGGCGTCTTCCTGCTCACCCCGGTTTTCGCCACCGCGGCGCTGGTTTTCGGCACCATCAACGGCTTGATCGCGGCTAAACTGCTGGCTGAACCTGCGCCTTCGGAAACCGCCTGATGTCCAAGACCATCTGCCTCGCCCTGACCGGTGCCTCCGGCATGCCCTACGGCCTGCGCCTGCTCGAATGCCTGCTCGAAGCCGGCTGCAAGGTACAACTGCTCTACTCGCAGGCCTCACAGGTTGTCGCCAAGCAGGAAATGGACATCGAACTGCCGTCGCGTCCAAGCGAAGCCAGGGCCGCCCTGCTCGCCCGCTTTCCGACCGCCAACGAGGAAAACCTTTCAGTTTTTGGCCGTGAAGAATGGTTCGCTCCGGTTGCCTCCGGTTCCAACCCGCCCGACGCGATGGTCGTCTGCCCGTGCTCGATGGGTACGCTGGCCGCCATCGCCCAGGGTCTGGCCGACAACCTGATCGAGCGCGCCGCCGATGTCGTCATGAAAGAAGGCCGCAAGCTGGTGCTCGTGCCGCGTGAAACGCCATTTTCGTCCATCCACCTCGAAAACATGCTGCGCCTGTCGCGCGCCGGCGCCGTCATCCTGCCGCCCAGCCCCGGCTTTTACCATCACCCGCAATGCGTGCAGGACATCGTCGATTTTGTCGTCGCCCGCGTCATGGACCAGATCGGCGTGCCGCACACGCTGATGCAGCGCTGGGGCGAGGGTCGCTGACATGGGCTGGTTCGATTTTGTCCGCTCACCAACCGGCAATGCCATCGAAACCCTGCGCATACCGCTTTTCCCGCTCAACACCGTAATGTTTCCCGGCAGCGTGCTACCGCTGAAAATCTTCGAGCAGCGCTATCTCGACATGGCCGCCGCCTGCATGAAAGACAGCTCGCCTTTTGGCATCTGCCTGATCGAAAAAGGCAGCGAAGTTGGCGGGGGCGCCGAACCACATGCAGTCGGCACGCTGGCCACCATAGCCAACTGGGAAATGGAGCAGCTCGGCATCCTGATGATCACCGCCCACGGCGGTCGACGCTTTAGGATCATAGAAACCAGCGTTGCTGCCAACCACCAACTGGAAGCCACCGTCGAACTGCTGGCCGAAAGCGGCCCGACACCATTGCCCCCCGAACGCGCTCGTCTGCTCCCACTACTCCGCAGGGTGGTGGCTGATCTTGGCAACGAGCGCCTGCCCGAACCCCACCGCTACGACGAAGCCGAATGGGTCGGCTACCGGATCACCGAAGTCCTGCCCATCCAGAATCTCGCCAAGCAAAAGCTGCTCGAACTCGACGACCCGCTGGCCCGACTGGAAATCCTGGAAAAATATCTCGATCAGCGCAAATTGCTCGGCGAATAGCCGCTGCGATCTTTAAAGCCCGGCTTATTCCCGATCGCGACCGCAGCGATATTCCCCCGGACGTGCCCCCGTCCATTTCTTGAAGGCACGATGGAAGGCGCTGCTCTCGGCAAAGCCCAGTTCGCCGGCAATGTCGGCAACGCTGAGTTGCGTTTCGCCGAGCAATGAAATGGCGAGATCACGACGCAGGTCGTCCATGATTGAACGATAGTTCTCGCCCTCTTCGTCCAGTCTGCGCCGCAAGGTGGCGGCCGAAGCATGCAGTTGATGCGCCAAAGTGGCGAAATCAGGCCAGGCGGCCGGGGGCATTTCGCGCAAGCGGCGGCGGATTTTCGCCGAAAGGCTGGTGCTGTTCTTGTATTTGACCAGGAAATTGGCCGGCGCACTGCGCAGGAACTCCTTCATCGTCCGCTCGTTCTGGATGTTCGCCATCTCCAGAAAAGCGACAGGAAAGCTGATACCGGAATGCTCCTGATTGAAATTCAGATGCTGCGAAAACAGAATTCTCCATTCGTTGCTGAAGGGCGGTTCTACGCACCGGAAATCGGCTTGCGACAGGGGAATCCGCCGACCCACCAGCCAGCAGGCCAGGCCGTGCAGCATGATCAGGTAGGTACCGTAGGCGAAGGCTCGTTTCGGTGCTTGTCCAGGCACACCGGCGTGATCGCGCAACACGATATGCGCCACGCCATCGGCGCAATGCAGCTCGCCGGACATATCGTCCAGAACCACCCGCAAGAAGCGCAAAGCGCGTCGCAAGGCGCGTTCCAGCGTATCACTGTGGATCACCGCATGGCACAACAAGGTGAAGCTGCCGGCCTTCATGCGATGGCTGTCCATGCCGAAAAATTCATCGTCCAGCGTTTGCGCGATGCAGTGCCAGAGCATGCCGTAATGCCGCGATGAGACCCGGGCCTGCGGCGAGCCGAGCAACTCCGGCGAAATACCGGCGCGCAGCAGCAGTGCATTCTGGTCGAGACCATGCTGTCGGATGCAGAACAGGGCTTCGTCCACAAAGCTGATGGATATGGTCCCTTTTTCGAACGTCTTGGTGTCCATGTCGTCGTCGCCCCGAGTGGTGGCAAATTTTAGCACCCATGTTGAGCGAATTCGGCATCGAACACGGCACCCGATAGATCTAGAGTGATCCACTCACGGGCAAGCTGAAAAATCAGCGCCAGACCCGATATTCATCATCAACAGGAGTGAGACACATGCAGATCAAGGACAACGTATTCGTGGTGACTGGCGGCGCATCCGGCCTCGGCGCCGCTACCGCCAGGATGATTGTTGCCGGCGGTGGCAAGGTGGTGCTGGTCGACGTCAATGAGCAGGCCGGCCCGGCCATGGAAGCTGAACTTGGCAGCAACGCCCGTTTTGTCCAGACCGATGTGACCAGTGATGAAAGCGCCCGCAACGCATTTGCCGTGGCAACGTCGATGGGTCAGCTCCGCGGACTGGTCAATTGCGCCGGCGTCGCGCCGGCCGAGAAAGTCGTCGGCAAGGAAGGCGCGCACAAACTGGACTCATTTACCCGCACCATCAGCATCAACCTGATCGGCAGCTTCAATATGATCCGACTGGCTGCCGAAATCATGAGCGCCAGCGCCCCCGATGAAACCGGCGAACGCGGCGTCATCGTCAGCACCGCCTCGGTCGCTGCTTTCGACGGTCAACTCGGTCAGGCTGCCTACGCTGCCTCGAAGGGCGGCGTCGTCGCCATGACCCTGCCGATTGCCCGCGAACTGGCGCGCGCCGGCATCCGCGTCATGACCATCGCCCCCGGCATCATGGAAACGCCGATGCTGATGGGCATGCCGCCGGAAGTCCAGGACGCCCTCGGCAAGATGGTTCCCTTCCCTTCACGCATGGGCAAGCCGTCCGAATACGCGGCGCTGGTCCAACACATTTTTGCCAACCAATACCTGAACGGTGAAGTCATCCGCATGGATGGCGCCATTCGCATGGCCGCCAAGTAATCAAGGAAAACCCGACATGTCCCACGATCCTATCGTTATCGTTTCCGCTGCCCGTACTGCCATGGGCTGTTTCCAGGGCGGCTTTGCCGGCCTGACCGCCGCCAATCTCGGTGCCGCCGCCATCAAGGCCGCTGTCGAGCGCGCCGGCATCGATGTCAACCTGATTGATGAAGTACTGATGGGCTGCGTGCTGCAAGCCGGCCAGGGCCAGGCCCCGGCCCGCCAGGCGGCATTGCAGGCCGGCCTGCCGATCACCGCCGGTTGCGCAACCATTCACAAGGTTTGCGGTTCGGCCATGAAGGCGACCATGCTCGGCCATGACGGCATTCTCGCCGGCTCCTATGGCGTCGCTGTGGTCGGCGGCATGGAATCGATGACCAACGCGCCCTACCTGCTGCCCAAGGCTCGTGGCGGTTATCGTCTTGGCCATGGCCAGATCTTGGATCACATGTTCCTCGACGGTCTGGAAGATTCGTATAGCAAGGAAACGTGTGGTCGCCTGATGGGCACCTTCGCCGAAGAGTGTGCGACGACCTATGGCTTCACCCGCGAAGCCCAGGACGAATTCGCCATCCGTTCGACGACTCGCGCCAAGCAGGCCAGCGACGACGGCAGCTTTGCCTGGGAAATCGCTCCGGTTACTGTCGCAGGGCGTAAGGGCGATGTCGTGATTGACAAGGATGAAGGGCCTTTCGCGGTCAACATCGAAAAAATTCCGACCTTGAAGCCCGCCTTCAAAAAGGACGGCACCGTCACCCCGGCCAACTCCTCGTCGATTTCCGACGGCGCTGCGGCGATGGTCCTGATGCGCGCTTCGCAAGCAGCTGCGGTGGGCCTGCAGCCGATCGCCCGCATTGTCGGCCACGTGACCAACGCCGGCGTACCGGCCCTCTTTCCATCAGCCCCGGTCGGCGCCATGCAAAAGCTGTTCGCCAAAACAGGGTGGGCGGCAGAATCGGTGGACCTCTACGAAATCAACGAAGCGTTCGCTGTCGTCACCATGGCTTCGCTGCACGATCTGAAGCTTGATCCGGCCAAGGTCAATATTCACGGCGGCGCCTGCGCCCTCGGCCACCCGATTGGTGCCTCCGGCGCGCGCATCGTCGTCACCCTGCTGGGTGCCCTGAAGAAATACGGCAAGAAGCGCGGCGTCGCCAGCCTGTGTATCGGTGGTGGCGAAGCCACGGCCCTCGCCGTCGAAATGCTCTGAGCGGAGACGGGCCAATGATTCTTACCCAAGAACAGGAAATGATCCGCGATGCCATGCGTGCCTTTGCGCAGGAGCGTCTGGCGCCCTTCGCTGCCGAATGGGACAAACACCATGCCTTCCCGGCCGAAGCGCTGAAAGAACTGGGGGCGCTCGGCGCCCTCGGCATGGTCGTCCCGGAAGAATGGGACGGCGCCGGCATGGATTACATGTCGCTGGTTCTGACGCTGGAAGAAATCGCCGCCGGCGACGGTGCCACCTCGACCATCGTTTCCGTCCAGAACTCCCTGGCCTGCGGCATCACGATGAAATACGGCACCGATGCGCAAAAGGAAGAATGGCTGAAGCCACTGGCCCGTGGTGACAAGCTCGGCTGCTTCTGCCTGACCGAGCCGCACACCGGCTCGGATGCGTCGGCGATCACCACCCGCGCCGTGCGTGACGGCGAGCATTTCGTGCTCAATGGGGTCAAGCAGTTCATCACCACTGGCAAGTACGCCCACATTGCCATCGTCTTTGCCGTCACCGACAAGGATGCGGGCAAAAAAGGCATTTCCTGCTTTCTGGTGCCGACCAGCACGCCGGGCTTTGTCGTCGGTCGCACCGAAGACAAGATGGGCCAGCATGCCTCTGATACCGTGCAGATTCTCTTCGAAGACTGCCGCGTGCCTGCGTCAGCGCTGCTCGGCAGGGAAGGCGAAGGCTACAAGATAGCACTCTCCAACCTGGAGGCCGGGCGCATCGGCATCGCTGCCCAGAGCATCGGCATGGCCCGTGCCGCGTTCGAAGCCGCCGTACGCTACTCCAAGGAACGCGTCACGTTTGGCGTGCCGATCATCGAGCATCAGGCGGTCAATTTCCGTCTCGCCGACATGAACACCCTGCTCGACGCCGCCCGCCTGATGGTCTGGCGCGCTGCGATGCTGAAGGATGCCGGCAAGCCCTGCTTGAAGGAAGCCTCGATGGCCAAGATGTTCGCCTCCGAAGCGGCTGAAAAGATTGCCTCGGATGCCATCCAGATCCACGGTGGGGTCGGTTATACCAGCGACTTCCCGGTTGAGCGCATTTATCGCGACGTGCGCATCTGCCAGATCTACGAAGGCGCCAACGACATTCAGCGACTGGTTATCGGTCGCAGTATTGCCAGCGAGTAAGCGAATCCTGCGGTCGACCGGAAAAAAAGCTAAAAAACCGAAATCGACCGCAGTATCAGGACATAACCGGAAACTTGAATACACAACCCGATCATCGATCAGGGTTGGAGCGAGGCTCAGTTACTCGTCGACAGTGCGTCGATGAAGCGGCTCATCGCCTCTGCGTGATACTGGGAGCCTTCGCGGCAGCCCTGCGACTTCTCGGATTCGACGACAGCACGCTGCCACAGGCGTAAGGCCTGCTCATCATCGATACCAGCCCGGCGCGCCATCCATGGCAAAAGTTTAGGTGCGTTCATGGCAACCCTCCTGCTTAATCCAGCTGAAAAGCGGTTGGCTATTGGCATCAAAAGACTTTCCCGGCAAAAACATCCTTGAAGTACGAATCGAATTCGCACTCGACCGGTCGCAGCCCGGGCAGCCAATTTGCGGCCATCACGGTCTCGGAAGGCACATTTGCCGTGCCTTTGAATACTTCGTCGTAGCCTACTGATTCAGCAGCGCTCTGATTTGGAAAATCAAAAATACGAGCCAGAATTTTAGTGGGGGACATGATTTACTCCTTTACTACCTGATCTATTGTCACAAACTAACTATAGAGGTTATGGTGCACTGCAACAAACTATGCTTTATTATCGTGTACATTAGTTAAACTTAATTGACTTCACTAACTGGCAAGCTGCCGTGGCCTACCGACTTCCTCCGCTCTCCACATTTCGTACCTTTGAAGCTGCTGCCCGCCATCTCAGCTTCAAGAAGGCGGCAGAGGAGTTGCACGTCACGCCGGCTGCCGTCAGCCAACAGATCAAGAGCCTTGAGACTTATCTCGGTGTCCTGCTCTTTCAACGCCTGCCGAAGGCACTGCAATTGACCGAAGAAGGCCTGGCGATGTATCCCAAGGTCCGTGACGGCATGGATTGTCTCGCCGCCGCCGTCGAGAGCACGCGGCGCAACACCAGTTTGGCCCTGAATGTCACCGCCCCACCGTCATTTGCCACACGCTGGCTGGTCCCCCGCCTGGCCCGCTTTTCCCAGGCGCATGCCGAGGTGGCCATCCGCATCTCAAGCAATCCGGAAAATATTGACGGCCCACAGACAGCACTGGAAATGACTCAGGAGGCAAGCGACCCACGCCATGACGTCAGTGAAGTGGCCATCCGCTTCGGCACGGGAATCTACCCGGGCTACAAGGTGGAAAAAATGCTGAGGCCGGAATATGTGCTGGTCTGTAGTCCGCGTCTGATTGATGGTGAAACACCGTTGCGATCACCCGAGGATCTGGTCAATCACATTTTGATTCACGACGAGTCGATACCCGTCCCCGAACGACGCCCAAGCTGGCATGAATGGCTCAAGCTTGCGGGCGTCAGCGGTATAGATACCGAGCGCGGGCCGCGTTTTTCCAATTCCATTCTGGCGCAGGAGGCGGCTGCCGATGGCCAGGGCGTTACCCTCGCCCTTCGGCCGCAGATCGAAGCCGAGGTTGCGGCCGGACGCCTGGCAATCCCGTTCGCCACTGCGATGCCCTCAACCTACGCCTACTATCTCGTGATCCCGCAATCCATTACTGAAAGGCCGGTTGTCAGCGCTTTCAAGGAATGGCTAAAAGCAGAAATTGGTGCTCAGGCTGGGAATCGGCCTGCTGTTGACTGAGCGTGTGCTCAAGGCCACAAAGTCAAAGGCGGCTTCCGCCGCCTTTTTTAAACTTTTCCGTACTTTTCGCTATGCGCCTGGACCGCACGTGCCCTGGCGATGAACAAACGAAGCTTTACGGAATCCGGGATATCCTCGTCTGCAGGCGTCGTTGCCTTGCCCGCCTGGCTGAGGACGTAGGAATCGACCGCCTTTGCCCGCGCCAACAACAACCTTAGCTTTACGTGCTCAGGAAGATCGATGACCGCGTTTTCATCATCGTCAGCCTGATCAGAAGACTTGGCGACTTTAGGCTGGCTGAAGGAGCGGTGGAGATCCAGATCGTCAAGGCCGATATCATCGTCCTCGTCGTCCGAGGCGTTGAGTTGCACCTTTTCATCAGGTTTCGCAGCCGTATTGGCCAAGGCGATCTGCTCGCGGGCTGACCGCGAGAGCATCGACTTTGCCCGTGCCACCTTGGCCGCCTTGACTTTTTTGGACTGACGAACACTGGTGCCTTGGGGCGAATAACGGGCCAACTCAACCACCGCCACCGGCATCGGCACAGGCGCGATAGTAACCATGGCTTCGGCATAAGCAGGTGGCGCCAGCGCCTCATCACGCTGCATTTCCGTAGTCGTCAGCTCTCCTCCCTGCGCGCCAATGGCGGCAAGTGAAGTCAAAAGGACGAATAGAAATTTACGCACCGTAATTACCTGTAACTCTGCTTGTATGAATGCTTAACGCATCACTTCAATTTTGGTTGTCAAAAATTTTAATATTTTTACGTGACCACCGAGCTTCAGTTGAAATTCGACGGCTTTCTGCTGTCTGGTTCCATAAACTCATCAAATCAGCTTAGTGCAAAAGGTGGGCTTCGAAAGCCTCTTCTGCATGTTCTGCAAACTTGTATTGAGCAAACAACCGTTGCAACTCAACCGATTGCATTCCTGGATTGGCCAGGAAGCTGATGCCGATGCGCTGCCCCTGTTTGACCAGGGTCGTAAATGCGTAGTGCCATTCACGCGCCTCTTCCAGTCTCTCAATCACTTCGCCCTCATTGCTGATCGCGACGCCAGCCACTTTAAGCGACTGAATAAATTGAGTGGATTCGGTGTTCGGATTGCGGATCATGATTTTTTCCATTTGATTCGATTGGCTATGTCCGCATAACGATCAATTGGAAATTGCGATGACAAACCTTCTGTAGCAGTGTGTAACAAACGCTGTTGCAGTTCGCTATCGCGTCGGTCCTGCCCTTGGCTCCAGTAGTTGCGACCAACCCGCTGGCCGCGTTTCAGATCAGGCCGCGCTAGATGCACACCGATTCAAGTGGGCAACTCCGTCATGAATCGAATCATGACCGGAATCAATCTTGAACAGTATTCTGATCCTGCGTTCAAGCGCCCTCAGAGGGACTGAACCAGAATGTAACCCCGATTTTCGAGTACATCCCTGGTACGCATCCCCTGGATCAAGGTCGGTATCGGCATCCAGACCCATGGATAATGACTGGGATTTACATCCAGAACAAGCACCGAATCGGTGCCGGTATCATAGGCGCCGAGCGGCGAGATATGGCCACCACCAACTTGACCAACGGCAGCGCGCTGGTAATTCACAATGACCACATCACCCGTTCGATTGAGGTTATCGACCAGATCGCGACGAATGTCTGCCACAGCAGTCTGTGCATCGACAATGACCAAGCGCGTGCCAAGGCCATGAGCCTTCAACACCTCGTCAAGTTGCCGTAACTGATAACCGCCATCCCGAAACACTTTGTCGTTAACGGTAAACGGCTGCCCAAAAACCTGCGCCCGGGTCTTTTTGCCCATCGCAATAACGCTTTCCTGAGTATGTCTCGGAACCGTCAATTCCAGACCCTGCGGCAGGTAGCGGCCATCCTCGGGAAGCAGCCGGCTACGATCCCGGGGCGCCTCAAGCGCTGGATGTAAAGCGTTCAGCACGATGGCTGCGGTAGTGGGGCCGCAGAAAGCGATGGTCGCTTGCGCTTCAAACTGGTTGGCCAGCAGCGCAAAGTCACGCTTCGCAGTGGCACGGGCCAAGCGATCCATGCCCTCGGGCGAGGCAAACGGCACAAGCACTTGGACAGGTGGCACGGCCACGCCATCACGGGCAAGTGCAACGGTATCCAGTACAGCGACCAAAAAGAGTACCGATGCGACACGGGCAAGTAATGACATCCAGCTCTCCAATTGACAGGCAAAAGCGATTCTACAATTCCTGTCACTGTGGCGAGTGCTATCAATGGCTTGATCAAGCATGAGCTACAACAAAAAAGCCAACCGGTCTCGGTTGGCTTTTTCTTTTGCAGATCAACTACCTGCCTGAATTCTATCTGGAGCGGGCGATGAGAATCGAACTCACGGCTCTAGCTTGGGAAGCTAGGGTATTACCATTATACGACGCCCGCTCTGGGCTGCAGGCCGCATTCTAAGCGTAGAAGGCGGCTGGTTCAATCTTCCTGTTCTTCGGTCAGCGTTGCATATCGCCCGGCGTGGAAGAGGAGCGGGGCAAGATCCGGGGTTTCGGCGAAACGCTCGACGCGTCCGATGAAAATGGTGTGATCGCCGGCAGCGTATTCTGTTTCGATAGCGATTTCGAAGGTGGCGCCGCAACCGGGGAGGACCGGGGCGCCACCAGCGCCTGGCTGCCAGGGCAAGCCGACGAAGCGGTCAGCGGGCCAGGTGGCGAAGCGATTGGAGATGTCCTGCTGGTCTGCGGCCAGCACATTGATGGCGTGGTGGCTGGCTTTGCGGAAGGCGGCGAGGTTGTGCGAACTGTTATCGAGGCACCACAGCACCAGTGCCGGATCAAGCGAAACGGCGGCGAAGGAATTGACGGTGAGGCCGATGGGATGGCCGTCCGGATCGATAGCCGTGACGATGGTGACGCCGGTGGCATAGCGCCCCAAGGCGTTGCGCAGGGCGCGGCTGTCGTTTTGCGGTTGGGTCATCTGATCGGGCTGATAGGCCGAGGGGAAAAGAGGCCGTATTATCCGTGGTCCCGCAGCCCGCGTCGAGGCAGAATTTGGCCACCCAAAATTGTTTTACCGAACAACTGATCGCCTGGCAGAAAACTGCCGGCCGCCATGACCTGCCCTGGCAGAAGTCGCGTGACCCATACCGGGTCTGGCTTTCAGAGATCATGTTGCAACAAACGCAGGTGAGTACGGTGATTCCCTACTACGCGCGTTTTCTGACAAGTTTTCCGGACGTGCTGGCGCTGGCGGCGGCGCCGATCGAGGTGGTGATCGAGCATTGGGCTGGCCTGGGCTATTACGCCCGGGCGCGCAACCTGCATCGCTGCGCGCAGCAGATTGCTACGGTCTACGGCGGAATTTTCCCGAATTCGGAAGAAAAGCTGGAGGCATTGCCCGGCATAGGCCGCTCGACTGCCGCTGCCATTGCTGCCTTTTCGTTCGGGCGCAAGGCGGCGATTCTTGATGGCAATGTCAAACGCGTGTTGTGCCGGCAATTTGGCATCGAGGGCTTTCCCGGCGGGACAGCGGTCCATCGCAAGCTGTGGACACTGGCCGAAAGCCTGCTGCCGGATAACGACATAGAGATTTACACGCAGGGCTTGATGGATCTTGGCGCCACGCTGTGTACGCGCAGCAAGCCTCGCTGTGGCGATTGCCCGGTGGCGGCGGGGTGCGTGGCCCGACGCGACGGCCGACAAGGCGAACTGCCGGAAGCCAAACCCCGAGCTGCCGTGCCGGAACGCACCTCGACCTTTGTACTGCTCACCGACGGGCAACGCCTGCTGCTTGAACGACGCCCGCCGGTCGGCCTGTGGGGTGGCCTGCTGGTGCCGCCCGAGGGTGAGCCGGCCGAGGTGGCGGCACGTTTCGGATTAGCGTTGGGCGACGTGATCGCCTTGCCGTCGCTGAAACATGCCTTCACGCATTTTCGGCTGACGCTGATGCCGGTGTTGTGCCGGATCGACCCCGGTTTTCAGGCGGCGGAGTCGGTGCTTGAGTGGGTGGAAATCCAGCGGGCGGCTGATGCGGGCGTACCGACACCGATCAAAAAGCTGATCAGGCAGGTTGCCAGCGCAGGGGGCTGATGCCCCAGTCCTCGAAGTTTTCGGCCCGCACGATATGGCCGTAGTGATTACCGATCTTGCGCGCGAGATCGACCTCGGCCGGGACCGTCAGGTACTGGCGGCGCCCGGTGTGGTAGATGACCCGAACAATGGGTGTCAGCATGTTGTCCGGGTGCATTTGCTCGACGACGGCGAGGTGGCCGCTTTCGAGCAAGACCAAGGTGCCGATCGGATAAATGCCGACCGTCTTGACGAAAGCCGCGACCAGCGCCGGGTCGTATTGCGTGCCGCCCTCATCGTAGAGCTGGCGCAGCGTGTGCGATGGTGACACCGCGGCCCGATACGGGCGGTCCGAGGTCATGGCGTCATAGGTGTCGACGATGGCAGCCATGCGCCCGGCCAATGAAATCTCGTCGCCGGCCATCCGGTAGGGGTAGCCACAGCCGTTGTAGCGCTCATGATGCTCCAGCACGACAGCAACCGAGGTTTCGGACAGCTTGGAGGTCGCCTCCAGCACCGCCAGGCCTTCTTCAACATGGCTTTGGACGATGGAATATTCCGCCTGGGAGAGCACCCCACGCTTGGCCACCAGGCGGGCGTCCAGCGCGGCGTGGCCGATGTCCTTGACCATGGTGCCGAGGGCGAGCTTTTCGATCTCCGCTGCAGGCATGCCCTGATGGCGGCCGAAGGCGATGATCAGCGCAGCCGTCGCCACCGCGTGCTCGGTGGCATAGGCGTCCAGCCTTTTGAGGCGGGCCAGCGGCACCAGCGCATCCGGGTTGCGAATGATCGATTCGATCATCTTGCTGACCATGGGCTCAAGCTGGGCCGCATCGACATGCTGGCCGGCCTTGGCAGACAACATCAGCAGATTGACCGTGCCACTTGCTTCACTGAGCAATCGCGTCGCCCGCCGCCGCTCCTCGCCCAGTGACACGGTACGGGGAATCCCGGCCTTGATCTCGGCCATCGACTGCAAGCGTCGCTCCAGACGATTGATGCCGACCATCGGCGACGGAGGCAGGTCGATACCCTTGGTGGTGTCGATGCTGAGCTGTCCAATGCCCTCTTCCCGCAGCTTCCAGATATGCGCCTCGTCACGCACCTTGAAACGCGACTGCCAGATGGAATGGTCGAGCCAGCGCTTATGCAGGTCCACGACATACATGCCGGGCAGTAACTGGTCGATGGAGATCTTGCGGATCATGTCTGCGCTGCGGCTTACTTCTGCACTTTGGCGTCGGCCTTGGCTTGTTCTTTGGCTTGCCCCCTGGCCGCCATCTCGGCTGTCCGCTGCTCGGCTTCACGCAGCTTTTTGGCCACCCGGGCGTCGTGATCAGCCTGCCGTTTCTGGAATTTGGCGGCGTTTGCTGCCTTGCGTTGCTCGCCTTCAGCCGTTTTTTTCGCCTTGGCGGCTTGGCTGGCTGCTATCTTTTCATCGGTCGCCTGGCGAGTCGCGGCCGTATTTGCCTTGCGCAAGCGCAATTCTGCTGCGTGACGTGGCGCCTCTTGCTCGCTCTGCTTTTCGCGCGCCCTGAACTGCTCCAGATTGACCTCGCGCTCCAGCGCCTTGCCTTCGATGGACAGGCGACGGGTTTGTTCCACAGTTTTGAGATACTCGCGATGCGCAGCGTTCCGGCAGTCGTTCACCAGAAATTTCTTGTCGCAGAGGATGTTCTGCTGATCAAGCAATTTATCTGCTTCGTCGCGCCGTGCCTTGCTCTCTGCCTGCATGGCCGTGGCCTTGTCCATACGCTCCTGCCAGGCCGCCTGCTGCGCGGCATCAACCTCGCTATCGGCGGCCAGCGCTACAACCGGCAGCGCCAGCAGGGCGATCAGGCCGGCAACCACTGATAGGGATCTATTTTCCATTTGTCGTAATTCTCGAAACTGGCGATTTTGTCCTGCACCTTGGAGAGATCGACGATCTCAGGCGGAATATAGTACTGCTGCGCCGCATGGTAAAACACGCGGACGACAGGTTCGAGCAGATTGCCTTCGTTCTGCTCAACGACAACACCCATGCGGTTGCTCTCCAGCCGGACCAGCGTACCGGTCGGATAGATGCCGATGGCGCGAATGAAACCCTGCACCAACTGCGGGTCGAAGTGGTGCTTGCTCCATTCCAGCAGCTTCTTGAGGGCCTGCGTCGGCGGCATGCCGCGGCAATAGACCTTGTCCGACGTGATGGCGTCGTAAACATCGACGATGGCCGCCATCTGCCCGTAGAGCGAAATCTGCTTGCCGGCCAGCTTGTTCGGGTAGCCGGTGCCATCGAAACGTTCGTGATGCTCGCTCACCATCTGCAAGGCAATCTCGCTGATGCCCGGGACCTGATTCAACAACTTGAGGCCTTCCACGACATGCGACTGCATGCGGGCGAACTCGTCATCGGTCAGCTTGCCGGGCTTCTTGAGGATGGCGTCGGGAATATTCGCCTTGCCGATATCGAGCAACAGGCCACCCAGCGCAATTTCCTTGATGACCTCCTTCGACAGCTTCATCGAGCGGCCGAAGGCAATGAGCAAGGCCGAAACGCCAACCGAATGCTCGAAAGTGTAGTCGTCCAGATTTTTCAAGCGCGCCAGCGGCAGCAAGGCATCCTGGTTGCGGAAGACCGACTCGACCATGTTCTCGGCCAGCGGTTCTATACGGTCAACCTGAATTTTTTGCCCAAAACGAACATCGTCGAGCACCAGCCGGGCAATTTTCTGGGCTTCCACATGCAACCGGCGGGCGCGCGCCGTTTCGTCCTTGAGCTCGACCACCACCGGCTTTTCAGCGCGCTTCTGGGCGATCTCCGCCAGGCGTCGTTCAAGATCGGCGTTAACCTCGGTTTGCGGCCGCGCTTCCCAGACATCGGCGCCCTTCAGCGTGTCGATGTAGAGCTCGCGGATGCCGAGATTGGCGATCTTGTCGACCGTCTCCTGGTCGCGAACCTGAAAGGTGTTGGCAACAAAAGGATGATCCAGCCAGCCACAATTGAGGTCGTGGATGTACATGCCCGGTTTGAGCTGGTCGGCGCGAATCTGCTTGATCATGCGTCAGATTCTAGCAGGCTGCCGCAAATGCTAGGTAACATGGATGAAATGTGCGGCAAGCCTTTGTAAAAATTCGAATTTTGGCCATTTTTTCCGGTTGACCGCGGAAGTCGATTTATCGACCAAAAAAGCCGCCCCCAGCGCCGCCTCGCCACCCCGCTCGCTATAATCATCCCCCTCATGATCGCACTCCGCCAAGTCACCTTCGCCCGCGCCGGCCGCCCGCTCGTCATCGACGCCTCCGTTCAACTGCACCCCGGCTGGAAAGTCGGCGTCGTCGGCGCCAACGGCTGTGGCAAATCCAGCCTGTTCGCGCTGCTCGCCAACGAACTGCACGCCGAATCGGGCAACGTCGAAATTCCGGCCAGCTGGCACATCGCCCGCGTTGCTCAGGAAACCCCGGCCCTGCCCGACAGCGCGCTTGATTTCGTCCTCGACGGTGACGTCGAATTGCGCCGCATCGAACGCGAACTGGTTGACGCAGAAGCCAGCGGCGACGGTGTCGCCATCGGCCACCTGCACGCCCGCTACGCCGACATCGGCGGCTACTCGGCCAAGGCCCGCGTCGCCGAAGTGCTGCACGGCCTGGGTTTCACCGATGCCGATTTCTCGCGCTCGGTCGCCGAATTCTCCGGCGGCTGGCGCGTTCGTCTCAACCTTGCTCGCGCCCTGTCCTGCCGCGCCGACCTGTTGCTGCTTGACGAACCGACCAACCACCTCGACCTCGATGCTGTCTTCTGGCTGGAAAACTGGCTAAAGAACACGCCGGCGACGCTGCTCCTCATTTCGCACGACCGCGACTTCCTCGACGCCGTCGTCGGCCAGATCATCGCCATCGACCTCCAGCGCCTGACGCTGACCACTGGCGGCTATTCCGACTACGAACGGGCCCGCGCCGCCCGCCTCGCCACCCAGCAGTCGTCCTACGAAGCCCAGCAACGCGAAATCGCCCACCTGTCGAGCTTCATCGAACGCTTCAAAGCCAAGGCCACCAAGGCCCGGCAAGCGCAAAGCCGGATCAAGACGCTGGAACGCATGGAAATGGTCGCCGCCGCCCACGTCGACTCGCCCTTCCATTTCGCCTTCCGCCAGCCCACCGCCCTGCCCGACCCGCTGCTGACCATCGAAAAAGCCTCGGCCGGCTATGCCGATCACAAGATCATCGACCATGTCATGCTGACGCTACGCCCCGGCTGCCGCATCGGCCTGCTCGGCCGTAACGGCGCCGGCAAATCGACACTGATCAAACTTCTCGCCGGCACGATCGCCCAGCAAAGCGGCGAGCGCAAGGAAGCCAAGGCCCTCAACATCGGCTACTTCGCCCAGCACCAGCTCGAACAGCTACGCCCCGACGAATCACCACTGCAACACCTTGTCCGCCTCGACCCGGCTGCCACCGAACAGGAACTGCGCGACTACATCGGCGGCTTCGACTTCCGTGGCGACATGGCCACCCGCGCCATCGAGCCCTTCTCCGGCGGCGAAAAGTCACGCCTCGCGCTAGCGCTGATGATCCGCAACAAACCCAACCTGCTGTTGCTCGACGAACCGACCAACCACCTCGACCTCGAAATGCGCGAAGCCCTGACCTTCGCCATGCAGGATTTCGAAGGCGGCGTCGTTTTCGTTTCGCACGACCGCCATTTGCTGCGTACCTGTGCCGACGAACTGCTGCTGGTTGCCGACGGCAAGGTCACCGAATTCGACGGCGATCTGGACGACTACGCATCCTGGCTGGCCGCTCAGCGCAATGCCGAAAAGGCGCCGGAGCCGGATGTTGCGGCCGAGAAATCGGAACGCCTGGCGCAACGCGCCGATGCCAAGGCCAACCGGCAAGCCTTACTCGCCCAACGGCGGCCGTTGGTCAAAGAGATTGAGCAGCTTGAGCGGAAGCTGGCGAAGTGGAACGAGGAAAAGGCGGCTCTGGATGCGCAGTTCGCTGATCCGGCGTTCTATGCCACAGTTGATCGGGTGAAGAGTGAGGAAATGCATAAGCAGGCGGGTTTGCTGGGCGACCAGATTGATGAGGCGGAGATGCGGTGGCTGGAGGTGCATGAGGCCTTGGAGGCGCTGCCTGTAGTCGACTAATCGGCTTGGGGTTCCGCCTTGCTGGCGGGCGTACTTTCTTTTGCTTCGCCAAAAGAAAGTAGCCAAAGAAAAGGCGACCCCGGGTTACGCGGTTGGCTACGCCAACTTCCCTGCGCTACTCGAAGGACCGGGCGGCTGCGGAACTCGGGGCTGCGCCCCTCAGACAGTCCTCGCCGACTGCCCCCGGCCCTTCTCCGTTGCTCGGCGCTCCACACGGGGCCCAACAACGTCTCGGCTCAAGCACCGTACGTAAGCAGCCAATGGTTCAGTTGTGCCCAAAGCTGTCGATCCAATAACTAGCGCGTTACAAAAAAATGCGTCCATAAAAGGTCACCCCAATCACCCCGGATTCATATCCTGTTATTAGTGCCAATACTGAACCAAGAGACAGATAAATAACGTAGAAGAAACACCTTGCTCCATTACCAATTTTGACAATCTGTATTTCACCAAGGCGTGGCAGATTGAGGCCGATGGAGGCTTTAGCAAGCCATTTAGTTACTAGAAGTAGGCTGTACACACTAAGTAGCACGTATGCCGGATAGAAAAAGAAATCTAATAGCCGGTGCTTGAAGATTGCTCCCTCCTCTCCGTAAGCTGAAAGCACGAAGATTCCTGCCCCAACTCCACAAATAAGCCCGATAGCAAGCAGCAGAAAGAAAACCCTTTTCAGTGTCATAAATGCGTGCGATCTATCTTGTAAATCCAAATCATATCGCATACCAACTGGCCGAACTGAGGCTCTCGTCACCACCGGGCGCCTTACCGAGCCCCTTGGGAGTCGCCGAGCAACGCAGGTTTGAGCGGATCAGGGCGAGGACTGTTTGAGGGCGCAGCCCGAGTTGCGCAGCCCCCGCGTCTGCCGAGTAGCGCAGGGGACCGGGCGCAGCCCGGCGACGACCCAGGGTCGCCTTTTCTTTGCTTACTTTCTTTTGGCGAAGCAAAAGAAAGTAATGCCGCCAGCAGGGCGGAACCCCAAGCCCAATCAAGAAGCCAAGCCAGAGAGAAAACAAACCGAAATCCCACGGTCAACCGGCAAAACAAGCCAAAAATCAAACCCTCATCGGGTAAAATCCCCATTTTCCGAATACACCCGCTGGAGCCCAACCGTGCAAATCGTCTGCCTTGACCTCGAAGGGGTCCTCGTCCCCGAAATCTGGATCGAATTCTCCAAGCGCACGGGTATTCCCGAGCTGATGCGGACGACGCGCGATGAGCCGAATTACGACACCTTGATGACCTACCGCCTGAACATCCTGCGCGAACACAAGCTCGGCCTGCCGGATATCCAGAAGGTCATCGCTGAAATGGGCCCGATGCAGGGTGCCCGCGCTTTCCTCGACAAGCTGCGCGAGGATTATCAGGTCATCATCCTGTCCGACACTTTCTACGAATTCGCTCATCCGCTCATGCGCCAGCTCGGCTGGCCAACGCTGTTCTGCCATTCGCTGGAAGCTGACGCTTCGGGCATGCTGGTCAATTACCATCTGCGTATGCCGGATCAGAAGCGCGAAGCGGTGCAACGCTTCAAGGAGCTGAATTTCACCATCGTCGCGGCCGGCGATTCGTATAACGATACGGCGATGCTCGGCGAAGCCCACGGCGGCATCCTGTTTCACCCGCCCGAGAACGTTATCCGCGAATTCCCGCAGTATCCGGTCGTGTATAACTACGATGATCTGCGTAGCGAAATCGACAAGGCATTCGCCAAAGTTGCCTGACTCGGGCACACGCCTTGCGGCGAATGGTGAGCATGGCTCGCTTCATTCGCCGCCCCCGCCACGGGGCTTGGTCTCACTTTTAACCTTGATACTCTGAAGCATCATGCCTAGCGACCGTTACTACACGCTCTCCGCCTCCTGCCCCGATCAGGTCGGCATCATTGCCAAGGTTTCCGGCTTCATCGCCGGCAACGGTGGCTGGATTCTCGAATCGAGTTTCCATTCGGACGTGCTGACAGCTCGCTATTTCATGCGTATCGAGATCAAGGCTGACTCGCTGCCCTGTCTGCTCGCCGAGTTCCGCGAGCGCTTCCGCACGGAAGTGGCGGAGCCGCTGCAAATGACCTGGCGGATCAACGACAGCGCGGTAAAGCGCCGCGTGGTGGTGCTGGTTTCCAAGCAGGAACATTGCCTCTACGACCTGCTGGCGCGCTGGCAGGCCAAGGAACTCGACATCGAGATTCCCTGCGTCATTTCCAACCACGATACTTTCCGTGGTTTTGTCGAATGGCACGGCATCCCTTTCCACCATGTGCCGGTCACGGCCGACAACAAAGCCGGGGCTTACGCCGAGATGCAGCGTATCTTTGACGACGTGCGCGGCGACACCATGGTGCTGGCGCGTTACATGCAGATTCTGTCACCGGAACTGTGCGATGCGCTGCCCGGCAAGATCATCAACATCCACCACAGCTTCCTGCCCAGCTTTGCCGGTGCCAAGCCCTACCATCAGGCCTACACGCGCGGCGTCAAGCTGATCGGCGCGACTTGCCATTACGTGACGAGCGAACTGGATGCCGGCCCGATCATTGAGCAGGACGTCATCCGCATCGACCATTCCGATTCGCCGGAAGACATGGTGCGCTACGGCAAGGACATCGAGAAGACCGTGCTGGCCCGTGGCCTGCGCTACCACCTGGAAGACCGGGTACTGGTGCATGGCAACAAGACGGTGGTGTTTAGATAGTGGCCCGCTTCGTCATTGGCGGGACAGAGTGAAAGCGCCGGATTTGTGTGCCTGGCTAGGCGCGAACCACAGCGATAGCCTGCGCTATCGCGAGGATGAGCAACAACGCCAGGGGCACAAAGACCAGCTTTCATGTTCCGCCAAAGGCGAAGGAAACCACCAACCATGCTGATCCGGCGCGACGATTCCCTGCTGCTGGTGGTTGATCTCCAGGAAAAACTGGCGCCGGCGATTTTTGAAGGCGAGCGGGTCATCCGCAACAGCATCCGCCTGCTCGATGGTGCCGGCAAGCTGGGAGTTCCTTCCTTCGTTTCAGAACAGTATGTGCACGGCCTTGGCGCCAGTGTTGAAGCGATCCGCGCAGCGGCGGGTAAGGCCAGATTTTTCGAAAAAACGCATTTCTCCTGCGCCGCCGAAGCCGGCGTCGTCGATTTGCTACGTGCCGCCAAACGGCCACAAGTCATCCTGACCGGCACCGAGGCGCATGTCTGTGTGCTGCAAACAGCCTTCGGGCTACAGGCGATGGGCTTTCAGGTCTTTCTCGTCGCTGATGCCGCCGGCTCACGCACGCCGGAAAGCCGCAGCGCCGCCATTGCCCGGATGCAGGCGGGCGGCATCCAAGTGGTGACGACTGAAATGGTACTTTTCGAGTGGCTGCACCAGGCAGGCACCGATGACTTCCGCGCACTGCTGCCGCTGATCAAGTAATCCGACGTTGGTGTGCTCAACGGCGATCCACGCCCTTGCGGCGTAGCCGCGCCCCGAAAAGCGTGATGCTGCGGTCAACCGGAAAAAATTGCCTAAATCAAAATTTCTCCCCAAAAAAAAGCGGGCACCCGAAGGTGCCCGAAGGGAGAGAGACTACAGAGATACTATTAGTGGTGGTAAGCGGACTCGCCGTGCGAGGTGAGGTCAAGACCTTCACGCTCTTCATCTTCCGGCACACGCAGACCAATCACGATATCAACCAGCTTGTAGGCGACGATCGAGACAACAGCCGACCACACGATGACGGTACCAACGCCCCAAGCCTGGGAAGTCACCTGAGCAACCATGTCGTAAGGACCGACGGCATTGGCCACGTAGTCATAGACGCCCGTGCCACCCAGAGCCGGGTCAGCGAAGACCCCCGTCAGCATGGCGCCGAGGATACCGCCGACACCATGGACGCCGAAGACGTCAAGGGAGTCATCGGCACCGAGGATTTTCTTCAGGCCATTGACGCCCCACAGGCAGACGACGCCAGCGAGCAGACCGATGATGATGCCACCCATGACACCGACGAAGCCGGCAGCCGGGGTGATCGCCACCAGACCGGCAACCGCACCGGAAGCAGCACCCAGCATGGAAGGCTTACCCTTCAGGATCCATTCAGCGAACATCCAGGACAGTGCAGCGCAGGACGTTGCAACCCAGGTGTTGACCATGGCCAGAGCAGCACCGCCAGAGGCTTCAAGGGCGGAACCGGCGTTGAAGCCGAACCAGCCAAACCACAGCAGGGATGCACCGATCATCGTGAAGGTCAGCGAGTGCGGGGCCATGGACACGTTGCCCAGACCGCTACGCTTGCCAACCATGTAGGCACCCACCAGGCCGGCAATAGCGGCGTTGATATGCACCACGGTACCGCCTGCGAAGTCGAGCGCGCCCTTCTGGAACAGGAAGCCGGCCGTCTTGCCAGCAGCTTCGCCAGCAGCAGCGTCGATGTAGGCATCAGGACCCGCCCAGTACCAGACCATGTGCGCCATCGGAATGTAGGACAGCGTGAACCAGATCACCATGAAGACCAGGATGGCGGCAAATTTCGCACGTTCTGCGAAGGCACCGACGATCAGGCCGCAGGTAATCGCCGCAAAGGCGCCCTGGAAGATCACGAAGGCCAGTTCGGAGATGTTCACTCCTTTGGAGAAGGTAGCGCCCACGGAATCAGGCGTGACACCCTTCAGGAAGAGCTTGTCGAGCACACCGAAGAACTGGTTGCCCTCGGTGAAAGCCGCGGAGTAGCCATAAATGACCCACAACACGGAAATCAGCGAGAAGGTCACGAAGACCTGCATCAGCACCGACAACATGTTCTTGGTGCGAACCAGGCCGCCGTAGAACAGTGCCAGACCAGGCAGCGACATCAGAATAACCAGTGCTGCGCAGAGCATGACCCAGGCGTTGTCGCCCTTGTTCGGCGGGATCGGTGCAGCAGCAGGTGCCGGTGCGGCAGCTTCAGCAACAACAGCAGCAGCCGGGGCTGCGGCTGGCGCAGCAGCTGTCGCGGTAACAGCAGCCGCTTCCGGCGCCGCCTTTTCTTCAGCCCAGGTCGGCGCGCTGAATGCGACAGCGCCGGCCAGAGCAAGCAATGCAAAGATACGTTTCATGGTTTGCTCCTTACAGGGCGTCCGTACCGCTTTCGCCGGTACGAATACGAATGACTTGTTCAACGTCGAAGACGAAGATCTTGCCGTCACCGATCTTGCCGGTGCTGGCTGACTTCTCGATGGCTTCAATGACCTGATCCAGTTGATCCGACTTAACGGCGGCTTCGATCTTGACCTTGGGCAGGAAATCGACGACATACTCAGCGCCCCGATACAGCTCGGTGTGCCCTTTCTGCCGGCCGAAACCCTTCACTTCGGTAACGGTGATGCCTTGTACGCCAATGGCGGACAATGCTTCACGCACTTCGTCAAGCTTGAATGGCTTGATGATGGCGGTAACGAATTTCATGATGAATGGTTCTCCAATTAGGTTGAATCTTTTGTTCCCCCGCCAGCGCCGGCCGGTGCAGTGACGAGGGAATTTTTAAATTTGCTTAGAAGGTCTTGCTGAAAGACAGGACGCCGGTCGCTTTGCCAACGTTCTTTCCAGACGAACCCGTACCCGTGAAGCAATAAGCACCACTGGCGGAACCACAACCGTTGGCATCGGTATCGGTGTAGGCCAGACCCACAACGCCGAAACCAACATCCTTGGTCACGCCCAGTTTCCAGTCGGTGTAAGAAGCATCACTGTAGTTCCGGACATCCTGGTGACCAACGTGAGCCTGGATACCCCAGCCACTACCGAGATCGTAGTTGGCAGACAGATCGATATAGCCGCTGCCACGATTGTCTTTACCGGTACCGCTCTGGTCGCCCCAGGCGAACAGATACTTGGAAACGGAGTAGTTGTACTTGAGGGTGATGAACTTCCAGCCGATAGAAGCGTAAAGCTCGGTCGTATCCGGCGTTGCGCCAGCATTGCCGGTGCTGCTGCCCGGGTAGTAATACTTCAAGGCGCCGACGTCATAAGAGAAATCATCGGCGAAGGTGCCCTTGTAGCCGGCATAGAAGTCCCACTCCATGCTGTTGTTGTCCTTGGTGTTGACCCAGGCCACATTGGAAGCCCACGTACCGGCGTAAAGACCGGAAGCGTGGCTATAGTCGAAGCCACCCTGAATAGCGGGCTGGCGCTGCGACTGGCTGATACCGCGGAAAACATAGTCGCTGGCCAGGGTCACGTTGCCAGTAAAGGTGTGCACCGGCGTCGGGGCGGCTTCTTCAGCAAAAACGGGTGCTGCAAAGGCGCTAACGAGGGCTAGGGCAATCAGGGATTTCTTCATGGTTCTCTCCTACGGATTGTTTAAAAATTGAAAGGGAAAATTCAGTATTTGGTTAAAAGCACATGCCATGCCAACGATGATTTTTGATTTGAATCATAGTATTGACACCTATATCGAAAGGCATGCACCAATAAGGCGCACCGATATGGTGCAGTCACAGATTGTTACGCACCATCGCCGAGCGACCATCTTGGCGCTGAGGAAATCCCGCTGTGATAAACTCAAATCCAACGGAGGAAATCATGCTCGACCCCAAAATACTTGAAGAATTCGGCGCCAAAATCAGCGCCCTGTTGGCCAATTCGCCGGCCAAAGACATTGAAAAGAACGCCAAAATGGTCATGAGCGGTTTCTTTTCAAAAATGGATCTGGTCACCCGCGAAGAGTTTGACGTACAGGCACAAGTACTGGCCCGCACCCGCGAGAAACTCAAGGATCTCGAAGCCCGCGTCGACGCGCTGGAAAAGTCCCGTTCGGGCCAATGATTGAGCGATCGGCTGCGCCGTTAACGAAATAAAACCCTAATGGCACTGGCCATCGCACACAGTCGCGGACTGGATGGCCTGAATGCGCCGCCGGTCACGGTCGAGGCCCATCTGGCCAGCGGCCTGCCCAGTTTCACACTGGTCGGGCTGCCTGACACCGAGGTCAAGGAGGCACGTGATCGTGTCCGCGCCGCCATTGTCAATTCCGGATTCGAGTTTCCCAGCAAACGCATCACCGTCAACTTGGCGCCGGCCGACCTGCCCAAGGAATCCGGCCGCTTCGATCTGCCTATCGCGCTCGGCATCCTGGCCGCCAGCGGGCAGATTCCCGGCAAGCATCTGGCCGACTATGAATTTGCCGGCGAGCTTTCGCTGTCCGGCGAACTTCGTCCGATCCGCGGCGCCCTGGCCATGGCCTTGCAGACCGCAGGCCACGGCAAGCATTTCATCCTGCCTGAAATAAGCGCCCGCGAAGCGGCACTGATTGGCAGCAACGAAATACTGTCCGCCCGCTCTTTGCTGGAAGTCTGTGCCCACCTGGCCGAGCGCGAAACGCTGCCGCAGGCCATTGCCACGGTCGACACGGAAAAACAGCCGATTTTCCCCGATTTGTCTGAAGTCCGCGGTCAGGCCCAGGCCAAGCGCGCGCTCGAAATTGCGGCGGCTGGCCATCATTCCCTGCTGATGCTCGGCCCTCCCGGCTCCGGAAAATCGATGCTGGCCGCCCGCCTGCCCGGCCTGATGCCGGCGCTGCAGGGCGAAGCCGCCAAGTCCTCGGCCGCAGTCTTGTCGCTGGTCGGCCAGTTTCGCCCTGAAGCCTTTGGCATCCGCCCTTACCGTCAGCCCCACCACACGGCATCCGCCGTGGCCCTCGTCGGCGGGGGCAATCCGCCCCGCCCCGGCGAAATCAGCCTCGCCCATCAGGGCATTCTGTTTCTGGACGAGCTGCCCGAATTCGACAGAAAAGTCCTGGAAACCCTGCGCGAACCGCTGGAATCAGGTCGCGTGCACATTGCCCGGGCGGCGAGGCACGCCGAATTTCCGGCCGAGTTCCAGCTGATCGCGGCGATGAACCCCTGTCCTTGCGGCTACAGCGGTGCAGTCAGTGGAAAATGCCGGTGCACGACGGACCAGATTGCCCGGTATCGCGGCAAACTATCCGGCCCTTTCATCGACCGAATCGACCTGATCATTGAAGTACCGGCGCTGCTGGCCGAAAATCTCGCCGGCAAGGCCGACGGCGAGTCCTCCGCCGCCGTTCGGGCGCGCGTCGAGCAAGCGCAGAAGCGGCAGCATGCCCGCCAGCAAAAGCCCAATGCCCGTCTGAGCACCAAGGAGGTCGATGCCTGCTGCCAGCCCGACGCTGCCGGCAGCAAGCTGTTGCAACAGGCAACGACGCAACTCGATCTGTCGGCCCGCGCCTGGCATCGCATCCTCAAGGTAGCGCGGACCATTGCCGATCTGGCCGCCTGCGACGACATCCGGGCCACCCACGTCGCCGAAGCCATCCAGTACCGGCGCTTTGCCCGTGGGTGAACACAAGCAGGCGCGTCGCGAGACGCGGGGCATTGCCATTCTGCTGGCCTCGCTCTCTGCACTCGGTCCGTTTTCCATCGATACCTATCTGCCGTCTTTCCATGAAATCGCCGAAAAGCTGAACGCGACGCCGCTGCAAGTCCAGCAAACCTTGTCCGTCTATCTGCTCTCGTTTGCGATCATGACCTTGTGGCATGGCGCCATTTCTGACCGTTTCGGCCGGCGCAAGGTCATCCTGGTGGCCCTCGGCCTGTTCGCGGTTGCCTCGGCCGGCTGCACGCTGGCCACGCGCATCGAGCATCTGTGGTTCTGGCGGGCCATGCAGGGCATCACTGCGGGTGCCGGCATGGTGGTCAGCCGCGCCATCGTGCGCGACCTCTATGACGGCGCTGCCGCCCAGCGCCTGATGTCGCAGATCACCATGATGTTTGCTCTGGCCCCGGCCATCGCGCCGGTGATCGGCGGCTGGCTGCAAACCTTCTTTGGCTGGCGTTCCGTTTTTGCCTTTTTAGTCGTGTCGACCGCAGCATTGTGGCTGGCCTGCTGGAAGCTACTGCCGGAAACCCTGCGCCCGGAAAAGCGACAATCGCTGCGCCCGGCCTACCTTGGCGCAACCTACTGGAAGGTACTGACTTCGCCGACCTTCCTGCTCGCCTGCGCCGCCGTCTCACTGAATTTTGCCGGCTTCTTCCTGTACGTGCTCTCGGCCCCGGTTTTCCTGATGAAACATCTGGGCGTGCCGGAAACCGGTTTTCTCTGGCTGTTCGGGCCCGCCATGGGCGGCATGGTAATCGGCGCCAGCCAATCCGGTCGCCTGGCCGGAAAAATCTCGCTGAGCCGTACCATCGCCATCGGCTACGCCATCATGGCCACGGCCGCCGTCTTCAATCTGGCGCTGAACCTCGCCTTTCCACCCAGCCTGCCGTGGAGCGTCATGCCGCTGTTCATCTACACACTGGGCATGTCGATGGCCATGCCCAGCCTGACCATTTTTGCCCTTGATCCCTTCCCGGCGCAACGTGGCCTGGCCGCTTCCTGCCAGACTTTCTTCCAGTCCGGCTTCAACAGCATCACCGCCGCGTTGATCGCCCCGGCGCTCTGGGGCTCCACGCTGACCATGTCATTCGGCATGGCCGGGCTGCTCCTTACGGGCGGCCTCGCCGCCACGCTCCACTACAAATTACGATTGCTGCCACGGTAAGCCGAAAAAGCGCCAGCCGCCGAGCTTGCCGCGATGATAGTTTTCATCCAGCGGCCCCTCAAAGCCTTCCACAATATTGATCACGCTCGAAAATCCGGCCATTTCAAGGGCATCGCCGGCACAGGCAGAACGATGTCCGCTGCGGCAGACCAACAACACCGGCCGGTTCAGGTCATTGCGCACCAGTTGCTTCACCTTGTCGACAAATTCAGGATCGACCTCCCAGTCCGGCCCATCCTGCCAGGCCACGTGCTCGGCACCCAACGGATGGCCAACATACATGAACTCGATTTCGGTCCGACAGTCGACGAGCACGGCCTCGGGATTTTGCTGAAGTAGCATCCAGGCAGCACGGGGATCGAGTGAGCGCATCGGTGCAGTCGAAAATCAGAAGACTCGGATATTATCAAAGCAAGCCGCTATCGACGTAAACTCAATCTCCCCGACCACATGGAGCTTGCATGAAACTCCCGACCTGGATCAACGCCACCGTCTCGGCCATTGTCGCCGCCGCCCTCCCCGCCTGCGATTACGTCAATACCAAGGAAATCAAACCGGGAGTCACGACGCAGGCCGAAGTCCGCACCCGCATGGGCGAGCCCGGCTTCGTGCATTGGAACGATGACGGCACGGCCACCTGGGAATATGCCCGACAGCCAAACGGCATGAAGTGCTACATGATCACCTTCAACAGCGATCAAGTCGTCAGCAAGCTGGAACAGGTGCTGAATGAGGCCAACTACGCCAAGGTGCGCGAAGGCATGAGCAAGGACGACGTCCGCCGCCTGCTCGGCGCCCCGGCCACCAAGCAGGTGTTCGACAACCTGCACGAAGAAATCTGGGAATGGCGCATTGAAGGTGTGCCGCAGATGCCATCAGAAGAAAGCTACTTCATGGTCCATTTCGACACCGGCCACGGCGGCGTCAAAAAGACATCGAGACGCCTGCTGCAGCGCAGCTAGTTCGATTTCTGCAGATCAGCGCCAGCTGTCTTGGCGCGAAATTCACTGATGCTTATTGCAAGGCATTGGCGATGAGGCGAAAGCTGTTCAGTCCCGCCTCCAGGTTTTCGATGATTTCCCCGGCCAGATCATCCGGCTCCGGCAGATTGTCCAGATCGGCCAGGCTCTTGTCCTTGAGCCAGAAAATATCCAGGCTGGTCTTGTCACGAGCAACGATCTGCTCGTAACTGAACTTGCGCCAACGCCCTTCCGGGTTTTCGATTTCGTGCCAAATTTCCTGTCGACCGTGGCGATTGTGCGGCTGGTAGCAGGCGACGAAATTCGCCAGATCCTCGTAGCGCAGCGGCTTCTTTTTCAGCGTGTGGTGAATGTTGGTGCGGTAGTCATAGACCCAGACTTCCTTGGTCCACGCTTCCTTGCGCGCCGGCTGGTTGTCGAAGAAAAGCACATTCGCCTTGACGCCGTTGGCGTAGAAAATCCCCGTCGGCAGGCGCAGGATGGTGTGCAGATCGGTCGTTTCCAGCAACTTGCGGCGCACCGTCTCGCCCGCCCCGCCCTCGAACAGCACGTTGTCCGGCACCACCACGGCAGCGCGGCCGGTGCTCTTCAACAGGCTCTTGATGTGCTGCACGAAATTGAGCTGCTTGTTCGAGGTCGTCGCCCAAAAATCCTGACGGTTATAGGTCAGCGCATCGGTTTCCTGCTCACCTTCCTCGTTGGTGAAACTCATGCTGCTCTTCTTGCCGAAAGGCGGGTTGGCCAGCACGTAATCGAAGGTTTCCTTGGGCGGCGCAATCAAGGCATCGTTCGGCGAAATCGGGCTATCTCCATCGATCTCGCCGATGTTATGCAGGAACATGTTCATCAAGGCCAGCCGGCGAGTGCCGGCGACGATCTCGTTACCGAAAAAAGTGTCGTGCTTGAGGAAAGTCCGCTGCTCGCTGTCCATGCCCGGATAGCTTGCCACCAGAAAATCGTAAGCGGCAAGAAAGAAGCCGCCCGTCCCGCAGGCCGGATCGGCAATCGTCTTGTTCGGCAACGGCCGCATGCACTCGACCATCGCCCGGATCAAAGGCCGGGGCGTGAAATACTGCCCCGCCCCCGACTTCGTATCCTCGGCGTTGCGCTCCAGCAGGCCTTCGTAGATGTCACCCTTGACGTCCGCCCCCAGCGTCACCCAACTGGTTTCATCGACCATGTCGATCAGCCGCGAGAGCTTCGCCGGGTCCTGAATCTTGTTCTGCGCCTTGGTAAAAATCTGCCCGAGCAGCCCCGGCCTGTTGCCCAGCTCGCGCAGCACCGTCACGTAATGCACCTCCAGCGCCGCCCCGCGCGCCCCCTTCAGGCTGGTCCAGCCAAGGTCTTCGGGAATGCCGATTTTGCGGCTGTACGGCGGCCGGCTGTACTCATCGGCCATTTTCAGGAAGATCAGGTAAGTCAGCTGCTCAAGGTAATCGCCATAGCTGACCCCGTCGTCGCGCAGCGTGGTACAGAAGCTCCAGACACGGGAGACGATGGATGCGGTTGCGTTCATGGCTAGCCTTGGGTCTTGCGTGGATTGTGCACACAGCGTGTGCCGAATTGATGAGCGGTCATCCCCGAATCAGATTCATGATCAGGTGAATCATCAGTTGTTTTTGTGCTGGGTCGCTTTGCGCCACCAGCAGCGCAATCGCTGCCAGCGCGTTGTCGTTGATTTTCAGTTCGCCATCCGACTTCAAATGATGCCGGTTGCGTTGCAAAAACCAGATGAACAGAAAAGCGCCGATACGCTTGTTGCCATCCGAAAACGGATGGTTCTTGATCACGAAATACAGGAGATGCGCCGCCTGTTCCTCGATGCTCGGATAGAGGTATTCACCACCGAAGGATTGCAGGATGTTGCCGAGAATGCCGGCAAAGCTGTCGTCCTTCTGGTTGCCGAAGAGTTCCGATGCCTCGCCCCTTGCCAGCATGTCAGCCTTTAACGTAGCAATCCCGGCCAGCGCCTCATCCTCGCGGATTTCGTAATGGATCGTCGTCGCAAAATCACCCAGCGGCAGGCGCTCGCTGTCGAACTGGTTGAGCAGCACGAAGGTGCGGGCATAACCGGCAATCACATTCACCAACCCGCGCGCCTCCGGCAAACTGGCCTGTTCGATCAGGTTTTGCTGGAACAGGCTCAATGTGCGT